>NZ_JBIAXM010000020.1:0-167600 GCF_042896695.1 Streptomyces sp. NPDC001270
TCTGGAACATCGACTCCTTCGACCAGTGGGGCGTCGAACTCGGCAAGGTCCTCGCCAAACGCGTCGAACCCGCACTCACCGAAGGCACCGAGGTCGAGGGCCTGGACGAGTCCTCGCGGGCCCTGGTCGCCAAGTACCGGGAGCTGCGCGGCCGGAGCTGAGCGCCGGATCGGCGCTCGCGGGGCCGTCGGCCCGCACCCACGGACCCGACGCCCGCCGACCCACCGGCCCGTTGACCCACCGGCCCGTTGACCCGCCGACCCACCGGCCCGCCGGGCTCGGCACCAGGGGCGGAGCCACGCACGGCCCGGAGTGCCCGGACACCCGGGCGCTCCGCCCCGGTACCGGAGCCAGGTGCCCGGCCGCCGACGCCACGCAAGGGTCACGCACGGGCCAGAGCCCCACGCGAGGCAGACGCTCAGGCCGGGAGCCGAGGCAGACGTTCAGGTCGCGAGTATGACCCGCGGACGCTTCGTGAGGAGCACCGGTGGCCGGTGTCCGGCAGCACCATCCGCGGGCCGGTGTCCGGCCTGCTGGTGGGAGCAGGGAAAAACGACGGGTGCGGCGGGGCTGGAGCCCCGCCGCACCCCGCGTCACGGTGAAGCAGGCGGATACAGCGAACGCGGCAGTCCGGAGGCCGCCGCCGCGTCCAGCAGCCACAGCGTGCGCTGCCGGCCGTACGCGCCCGCCGCCGGGGCCTGGATCTCGCCCGCGCCGGACAGCGCGATCTGCGCGGCCTCCGCCTTGTCCGCACCTGCCGCGAGCAGCCAGACCTCGCGGGCCGCCCGGATCGCCGGGAGGGTGAGCGAGACCCGGGTCGGCGGCGGCTTGGGCGCGCCGTGCACGCCGACCACCGTGCGCTCGGTCTCCCGAACGCCCGGCAGCTCGGGGAAGAGGGACGCCACGTGCGTGTCCGGACCGACGCCGAGCATCAGCACGTCGAAGGTGGGCACGGCCCCGTGGTTCTCGGGGCCCGCGGCCCGGGCCAGCTCCGCCGCGTAGGCGTCCGCTGCCGCGTCCACATCGGCGCCGTAGGGACCGTCCGACGCGGGCATGGGGTGCACGCGTTTCGGATCCAGGGGCACGGCGTCCAGCAGGGCCGCGCGGGCCTGGGTGACATTGCGTTCCGGGTCGCCCTCGGGCAGGAAGCGCTCGTCGCCCCACCACAGGTCGAGCCGGGCCCAGTCGACGGCGTCCCGGGCGGGCGCCGCCGCCAGGGCGGCCAGCAGCCCGTTGCCGTTGCGGCCGCCGGTGAGCACCACGGACGCAGAGCCCCGGGACGCCTGGGCGTCCACGACCTTGGTGATCAGGCGGGCCGCCGCGGCCTGGGCCATCAGCTCCTTGTCGCGGTGCACGACCAGCTGCGGGGTGCTCACTTCGACGCCGCCTTCTTCGCCGGTGCCTTCTTCGCGGACTTCTTGGCCGCGGCCTTCTTCGCGGGCGCCGAGGCCGTACCGGCTTCCGACGGCGTACCGGTCTCCGACGCTGCCCCGGCACCCGCGGTGGCGGGCTCCGGATCCACGGCCGGCTTCGGATCCGCGGCAGGCCGCTGGTCCGCGGGCTGCGAGCCGACGAGCCGCTCCACGCCGTAGCGCAGCGCCGACGCGTAGGTGTCGTCCGGGTCGAGCCGGCGCAGTTCCTCCGCGATCAGCTCGGACGTCTCGCGCCGCTTGAGCGCGACCGCCCGGTCCGGCTGGCCCTGGATGGACAGCGTGGCCAGCGAGCCGTCCGAGCGGTCCAGGCCGATCGGACCGCAGTCGGTGTCCAGCCGGACCGCCGTGAGGCCGGGCCCGGGCGACAGCGACCGCTTGACGGGGACGTCCAGCCGGTCCGCGAGCCACATCGCCAGCAGCTCACAGCTCGGGTTGAACTCCTCGCCCGCCACCTCGACGCCCTTGACCTCGCAGGTGACCTGGTCCAGGGCCGCGGCCAGCATCGAGCGCCAGGGCGTGATGCGGGTCCAGGACAGATCCGTGTCGCCGGGCGTGTAGGTCTCGGCGCGGGCGGACAGCTCCCGCACCGGCTGCTCGGACGCGTAGATGTCGGTGACCCGGCGCTGGGCGAGGGCACCCAGCGGGTCCTTGGCCGGGTCGAGCGGCGCGTTCACCGGCCACCAGACGACGACCGGCGCGTCCGGCAGCAGCAGCGGCAGCACCACGGAGTCGGCGTGGTCGGCGACCTCGCCGTACAGCCGCAGCACCACCGTCTCGCCGGTGCCGGCGTCCGCGCCCACCCGTACCTCGGCGTCCAGCCGCGAGGTGGTGCGGTCACGCGGGGAGCGCGAGACCCGTTTGACGACCACCAGGGTGCGCGAGGGGTGCTCGCGCGAGGCGTCGCCCGCGGCCTTCAGGGCGTCGTAGGCGTTCTCCTCGTCGGTGACGACGACCAGGGTCAGCACCATGCCCACGGCGGGCGTGCCGATCGCGCGGCGACCCTGCACCAGCGCCTTGTTGATCTTGCTGGCCGTGGTGTCCGTGAGGTCTATCTTCATGGCCGGCGCCAGCTCCGTCCGTCTCGTGCGAGCATCTCGTCGGCCTCCACGGGACCCCACGTGCCCGACGGGTACTGCGCGGGCTTGCCGTGCTTGTCCCAGTACTCCTCGATCGGGTCGAGGATCTTCCAGGACAGCTCGACCTCCTCCGTGCGCGGGAAGAGGTTGGCGTCGCCGAGCAGTACGTCCAGGATGAGCCGCTCGTACGCCTCCGGGCTGGATTCCGTGAACGACTCGCCGTAGGCGAAGTCCATGGAGACGTCCCGGATCTCCATGGAGGTGCCCGGCACCTTGGAGCCGAAGCGGACCGTGATGCCCTCGTCGGGCTGGACGCGGATGACGACCGCGTTCTGGCCCAGCTCCTCCGTCGAGGAGTGGTCGAAGGGGGAGTGCGGGGCACGCTGGAAGACCACTGCGATCTCGGTGACCCGGCGGCCGAGCCGCTTGCCGGTGCGCAGGAAGAAGGGGACGCCCGCCCAGCGGCGGTTGTCGATCCCCACCTTGATCGCGGCATAGGTGTCGGTCTTCGACTTGGCGTCGATGCCGTCTTCCTGGAGGTAGCCGATGACCTTCTCGCCACCCTGCCAGCCCGCCGCGTACTGCCCGCGTACCGTGTTGCGGCCCAGGTCCTTCGGCAGCCGCACCGCGCCCAGCACCTTGGTCTTCTCGGCGGCCAGCGCGTCCGCGTCGAAGGAGGCGGGCTCCTCCATGGCGGTCAGCGCGAGCAACTGGAGCAGGTGGTTCTGGATGACGTCGCGGGCGGCGCCGATGCCGTCGTAGTAGCCCGCCCGGCCGCCGATGCCGATGTCCTCGGCCATGGTGATCTGCACGTGGTCCACGAAGGACCGGTTCCAGACCGGCTCGAACATCGTGTTGGCGAAGCGCAGCGCCAGGATGTTCTGGACGGTCTCCTTGCCGAGGTAGTGGT
Source organism: Streptomyces sp. NPDC001270 (assembly GCF_042896695.1). Lineage (NCBI taxonomy): Bacteria > Bacillati > Actinomycetota > Actinomycetes > Kitasatosporales > Streptomycetaceae > Streptomyces > Streptomyces sp. NPDC001270. The sequence goes on from NZ_JBIAXM010000020.1 coordinate 3,420, forward strand.
CGATCCGGAACACCTGGTCCGGTTCGAACACCTCGTGCACGACCTTGTTCAGCTCCTCGGCCGACTTCAGGTCGTGGCCGAACGGCTTCTCGATGACCGCGCGCCGCCAGGAGCCGCCCGTCTGGTCGGCCAGGCCGTGCTTCTTCAGCTGCTGGATGACCACCGGGAAGGAGCGCGGCGGCACGGACAGGTAGAAGGCGAAGTTGCCGCCCGTGCCCTGTGCCTTGTCCAGCTCCTCGATGGTGGACCGCAGCCGCTCGAACGCGTCGTCGTCGTCGAAGGTGCCCTGGACGAAGCGCATCCCCTGGATGAGCTGCTGCCAGACCTCCTCGCGGAACGGTGTCCGCGCGTGCTGCTTGACGGAGTCGTGGACCTCCTGCGTGAAGTCCTCGTTCTGCCACTCGCGGCGCGCGAAGCCGACGAGGGAGAAGCCCGGCGGCAGCAGACCCCGGTTCGCGAGGTCGTACACGGCGGGCATCAGCTTTTTACGTGACAAATCGCCCGTGACGCCGAAGATGACCAGGCCCGACGGCCCCGCGATGCGCGGGAGCCGTCGGTCCGCGGGGTCACGGAGCGGATTCGCTCCGGAACCGGAAAACCCGGAAAAGGGGGACAAGATGTCAGCCTTCCGAGGGGGCGAGGCGATCGAGGACCGCCTCGGTCGACTTCAGTAGATCGTTCCAGGAGGTCGCGAACTTCTCGACGCCCTCGTCCTCCAGGACCTGGACCACGTCGTCGTACGAGATCCCGAGCTTCTCGACGGCGTCGAGGTCGGCGCGGGCCTGCTCGTACGTGCCGGCGATGGTGTCTCCGGTGATCTCGCCGTGTTCCTCGGTGGCCCGCAGGGTCGCCTCCGGCATGGTGTTCACCGTGTTCGGCGCCACCAGGTCGTCGACGTACAGGGTGGGCTTGTACGCCGGGTCCTTCACCCCGGTCGACGCCCACAGCGGACGCTGCTTGCGCGCGCCCGCGCCCTCCAGCGCGTTCCACCGCGCCGAGGAGAAGACCTCCTCGTACGCCTGGTAGGCGAGGCGGGCGTTGGCGACGGCGGCCTTGCCGCGCACGGCCTTGGCCTCCGGGGTGTCCAGGGCGTCGATCCGCTTGTCGATCTCGGTGTCCACACGGGAGACGAAGAAGGACGCGACGGAACGGATCAGCGACAGGTCCAGGCCCCGCTCCTTCGCCTTCTCCAGGCCGGCGAGGTAGGCGTTCATGACCTCGCGGTAGCGCTCGAGAGAGAAGATGAGCGTGACGTTGACGCTGATGCCCAGGCCGATGACCTCGGTGATCGCCGGCAGGCCCGCCTTGGTGGCGGGGATCTTGATGAGGGTGTTGGGGCGGTCGACGAGCCAGGCGAGCTGCTTGGCCTCGGCGATCGTCGCGCGGGTGTGGTGCGCGAGACGCGGGTCCACCTCGATGGAGACCCGGCCGTCCTGGCCGTCGCTCGCGTCGAACACCGGGCGCAGGATGTCGGCGGCGTCCCGGACGTCCGCCGTGGTGATCATGCGCACCGCTTCCTCGACGGTGACCTTGCGGGCGGCGAGGTCCGCGAGCTGCTGCTCGTAGCCGTCGCCGCTGCTGATCGCCTTCTGGAAGATCGTCGGGTTGGTGGTGACACCCACGACGTGCTGCTCGTCGATCAGCTCGGCGAGGTTGCCGGACGTGATCCGCTTGCGTGACAGGTCGTCCAGCCAGATCGCGACGCCTTCTTCGGAGAGGCGCTTCAGTGCGTCCGTCATGGAAATTGCATCTCCTACGTGTCGTATATGAGCGTCAGCGCTGGGCGGCGGCCAGGGATTCCCGGGCCTTGGCGGCCACGTTCTCGGCAGTGAAGCCGAACTCGCGGAAGAGGACCTTGCCGTCGGCGGAAGCACCGAAGTGTTCGAGGGAAACGATGCGTCCGGCGTCCCCGACATACCGGTACCAGGTCAGACCGATGCCGGCCTCGACCGCCACGCGTGCCCTGACGGCCGGGGGCAGCACGCCGTCCCGGTAACCCTGATCCTGCTCCTCGAACCACTCCACGCACGGCATGGACACGACCCGGGTGGGGACGCCGTCGGCCTGCAACTGCTCGCGGGCCTCGACGGCCACGTGCACCTCGGAGCCGGTGGCGATCAGGATCACCTGCGCGTCGGTGGGCTGTCCGTCGGGACCCTCGGCGTCGAACAGGACGTAACCGCCGCGCGCGGCGTCGTCGTTGGGCTCGTAGACCGGTACGCCCTGGCGGGTCAGCGCGAGCCCGTGCGGGGCGCCCTTGCCGAACTCCTTGGTGTAGCGGCCGAGGACCTCGCGCCAGGCGATCACGGTCTCGTTGGCGTCCGCCGGACGCACCACGTTCAGGCCCGGGATCGCCCGCAGCGCGGCGAGGTGCTCGACGGGCTGGTGGGTGGGGCCGTCCTCGCCGAGGCCGATCGAGTCGTGCGTCCACACGTACGTGACCGGCAGGTGCATCAGCGCCGACAGCCGTACCGCGTTGCGCATGTAGTCGGAGAACACGAGGAACGTGCCGCCGTAGACGCGGGTGTTGCCGTGCAGGGTGATGCCGTTCATCTCCGCGGCCATCGCGAACTCGCGGATGCCGAAGTGGATGGTGCGGCCGTACGGGTCGGCGCCGGGCAGCGGGTTGTCCTTCGGCAGGAAGGAGCTGTCCTTGTCGATGGTGGTGTTGTTGGAGCCGGCCAGGTCGGCGGAGCCGCCCCACAGTTCGGGGACGACGGGGCCGAGGGACTGGAGCGTCTTGCCGGAGGCGGCGCGGGTGGCGACGGACTTGCCCGGTTCGAAGACGGGCAGGGCGTCCTGCCAGCCGGCCGGCAGGGTGCCGCTGCTGATGCGGTCGAACTCGGCGGCCCGTTCCGGCTGGTTGTTGCGCCACTCCTGGAAGGACTTCTCCCACTCGGCGCGGGCCTGGTGGCCGCGTTCGAGGGCCTGGCGGGTGTGGGCGAGCACCTCGTCGGCGACGGCGAAGTGCTGCTCCGGGTCGAAGCCGAGGACGCGCTTGGTGGCCGCGACCTCGTCCTCGCCGAGGGCGGAGCCGTGCGCGGCCTCGGTGTTCTGGGCGTGCGGGGCGGGCCAGGCGATGATGGAGCGCATCGCGATGAAGGACGGCCGGTCGGTGACCTTCTTGGCGGCCTCGATGGCGTTGTAGAGGGCGTGCGGGTCGAGGTCGCCGTCCGGCTTGGGGGCGACCCGCTGGACGTGCCAGCCGTAAGCCTCGAAACGCTTGGCGGTGTCCTCGGAGACGGCGGTCTCGGTGTCGCCCTCGATCGAGATGTGGTTGTCGTCCCAGAGCAGGACGAGGTTGCCGAGCCGCTGGTGGCCCGCGAGGGAGGACGCCTCCGCGGAGACGCCTTCCTGGAGGCAGCCGTCGCCGGCGATGCAGTAGACGAAGTGGTCGAAGGGCGAGGCGCCGAGCGGCGCGTCCGGGTCGAACAGGCCGCGCTCGTAACGGGCGGCCATGGCCATCCCGACGGCGTTCGCGACGCCCTGGCCGAGCGGTCCCGTGGTGGTCTCGACACCCTTGGTGTGGCCGTACTCGGGGTGACCGGGGGTCTTCGAACCGAAGGTGCGGAAGGCTTCCAGATCGGCCAGCTCCAGGCCGAAGCCGGCCAGGTAGAGCTGGGTGTAGAGGGTCAGGGACGAGTGGCCGGCGGACAGTACGAAGCGGTCGCGGCCGGTCCACTCGGGGTCGGCGGGGTCGTGCCGCATCACCTTCTGGAAGAGGGTGTAGGCGACCGGTGCCAGGCTCATCGCCGTACCCGGATGGCCGTTGCCGACCTTCTGTACGGCATCGGCGGCCAGGACGCGCGCGGTGTCAACCGCTCGCTGGTCCAATTCGGTCCAGTCGAGGTCTGTGGTGGTCGGCTTGGTGCTCACCCTGAGTCAGGGCTCCTCTCCACATGTCGAATGCCGGTGTACTGGGGCGCCCACCGGCCGCTGTCGAGCCTACCCCCGCAAGTACGTGCGTTTTCTCCCCACATTCCAGACTGCCGGGAGTCTTCCGGATCCGCCTCCTGACCGGGTCGTACGACATTCGGCAACCGCGCGGGGGCGCATTTCCGCGACGGCGCGGCCGAGCCTGCGCGCGCACCTCGGTCAACCCCTCCCAACACGACCCGACCCCCGCGGAAGCCGGGGTATGGGCAACGTCTACAGTGGCGTGGTACGCGCGAGCCTTTACCGGGACTTCACACGGGGAGGCTTGCTGGGATGTCTCTGTCAGGGGTGTGTGTGACGGCCGTCGAATCCCGTCCTGGGGGCACCTCCCAGGCCCTTAAGGCACTGGGGGAGGGGGTAACCGGTGCGAACCAGAGCCCGGTCCACCGGCCGTTCGGGGCCCGTGCCAAGGCGTTCGTGGCGCTGACCAAGCCGCGGATCATCGAACTGCTGCTGATCACCACCGTTCCGGTGATGTTCCTGGCCCAGCAGGGGGTGCCGGACCTCGGTCTGGTGCTGCTCACCTGTCTGGGTGGTTATCTCTCCGCGGGTGGCGCCAACGCGCTGAACATGTACATCGACCGCGACATCGACGCGCTCATGGACCGCACCTCGCAGCGTCCCGTGGTCACCGGCATGGTGAGCCCCCGGGAATGCCTCGCGTTCGGCATCACGCTGGCGGTCGTCTCGACGCTGCTGTTCGGCCTGACCGTCAACTGGCTGTCGGCCTGGCTGTCACTCGGAGCGCTCCTCTTCTACGTCGTCGTCTACACGATGATCCTCAAACGGCGTACGTCGCAGAACATCGTGTGGGGCGGCATCGCCGGCTGCATGCCGGTGCTCATCGGCTGGTCGTCCGTCACCGACTCGATGTCGTGGGCGCCGGTCATCCTCTTCCTCGTCATGTTCTTCTGGACCCCGCCGCACTACTGGCCGCTGTCCATGAAGGTGAAGGACGACTACGCGCGCGTGGGCGTGCCGATGCTGCCGGTGGTCGCCACCAACAAGGTCGTCGCCCGGCAGATCGTCCTCTACAGCTGGGTGATGGTCGTCGTCTCGCTGCTGCTGACGCCGCTCGGCTACACCGGCTGGTTCTACACCGTGGTCGCGCTGGCCGCGGGTGGCTGGTGGCTGTGGGAGGCGCACGCCCTGCAGAACCGTGCCAAGGCCGACGAGACGGGCGCGAAGCTGAAGGAGATGCGCCTGTTCCACTGGTCGATCACCTATGTGTCGCTGCTGTTCGTGGCGGTCGCGGTGGATCCCTTCCTGCGCTGATCCTCCCGCGCTGTCGCGCTGCTGGTCTCCCTGTGACGGACGGGGTGCGTGGTCAAGGCCACGCACCCCGTCCGTCGCCGTTCGGCATACCCGTCGGTAGCATCCTGACCATGGCAGACACGCAACAGGTTGACCCGCGGGCCGAACGCACGGCGGCGCGGCTCGCCAAGCACATCGGCGCTTTCTCCCGGGCGCACGGCGGTGCCGAGGGCCAGGTGGCCTACCTCGGCGAGCGCGGTGCCCGCATCGTGCTCGTCGGCGCGGACGGCGTCTGGGGCGACCTGGTCGCCCCCTCGTACGCCGTCGCCGAGCAGGCCGTCGAGCGGGCGAAGATCACCGTCCACGAGTCCTTCGACGGCGAGTTCGCGGCCAAGGTACGGACCGGTCCGTACGAGTGGAAGCGGATGGCCGGCATCCAGCTGGGCGGCTGACGGCTCGACCCGGAAGGTCCCGGGGCGCGGAGGAGCGCGCGGAGAACCCGGGGCCGGGTGGTCGTGGGACGGCGCACGCCGGAGCTTCTCCAGCGCCTGGCGGGTCGTCGGCCCGTCGACCGACCACACCGGCCGATCACGGGGGCCGCGTGCTCAACCGCCGCCCGGCGCCCTGCGCATCGCGCGATCCGCTCTCGTCGCCTCCGTCCACGGTGAACCAGGAGGTCGGACGGCCGCCGCGGGCCCGTGTCCGCCGTCATCCGCACCCCACCCCCCGGCCCGTTCCTCCTCCTTCTCTCCCTCTTCCCTCCCTCATCCCTTCCTCATTCCTCACCCATCCCTCGCTCCCGTCCTCCCGTGGACCGCGACCTGACGCCCCGCTCACCCGTTAGGACGGGTGAGACAGCGCAGCGTCCACACGGGGAGCCCGGATGATCGACACGCCGTCCCTGGTGGACCAGTACTGTCACGGCGTGCTCCGCGCCGAGCTGGGCCTGGGCACCTTCGAGGCCCAGCTCGCCCGTACGGAGGGCCCGCCCGCCCCCGGCACCACACTCTTCGACACACAGACCGGCTTCGCCGTCCGCCGCTGGTGCCCCCCGCTGCTCGGCCTCGAACCGCACTGCCGGCCCGCGCGCTATCTCGCCCGGCGCCGGGAACTCGGCGTCCTGGAGGCGGGCCGCAGGCTGCTGCGGGGCAGCGGCATCACCACGTACCTGGTCGACACGGGACTCGCCGGGGACCTCACGGGCCCCGCCGAGATGGCGTCCGCGGGTGCCGCCGAGGCCCGTGAGATCGTGCGCCTGGAACTCCTCGCCGAGCAGGTCGCCGACACCTCCGGCACTGTCGAGTCCTTCCTCGCCAACCTCGCCGAGTCGGTCCACGGGGCCGCCGCGAACGCCGTCGCCTTCACCTCCGTGGCGGGCGTACGGCACGGCCTCGCGCTCGCGCCGGAGCCTCCCGGGCCCGGCGAGGTGCGCGGGGCCGCCGGACGCTGGCTCTCCGGACGCCGGGTCGGCGGGGAACTGAGCGACCCGGTGCTGCTGCGCCACCTGCTGTGGATCGCGGTCGCCTCGGGCCTGCCGCTCCAGTTGCACGCCGGGCTCGGCGAGCCGCGCTCGCGCATCGACCGTACGGACCCGGTGCTGCTCACCGACTTCGTACGGGCCACGGCCGGCCTCGGCACGGACCTGGTGCTGCTGCACGGCTATCCGTACCACCGGCACGCCGCCCACCTCGCGGGCGTCTTCCCGCATGTGTACGCCGACTCCGGCGCCGCGCTGGTCCGCACCGGCGCCCGCGCGGCCGACGTGCTCGCGGAGATCCTGGAGCTGGCCCCGTTCGGCAAGATCCTCTTCTCCAGCGGCGCGCACGGGCTGCCCGAACTGCACGTCGTGGGCGCCCGGCTGTTCCGCGAGGCCCTCGGCCGGGTGCTGGGCGCCTGGGTGGCCGAGGGCGCGTGGTCGCTGGAGGACGCGCAGCGGGTCGCGCGGCTGATCGCGGCGGAGAACGCGCGCCGGATCTACGGTCTGGGGGCGTGAGGCGCGGTCCGGCACGGGTGCCGCGCCCGCGTCGTCCGGCCGCGGTCATCCGCATCCGGCCGAGGTAGTCCGCCCGCGCCCGTCCGCACGCGCGCGTGCGGAAGACACCCGTTCACGCGCGCGTGGCGACCGGCGTCTCCGCCGAGGGGCTGGGCACCTCGGCCGTCGCTTCCGGACGCTCCCGCAGTGACAGCAGTACCCGCAGCACCCAGATCCACATCACACAGGAGCCGAGCATGTGCGCGGCCACCAGGCCCTCGGGAAGGTGCGTGGCGTACTGGATGTATCCGATGGCGCCCTGGCACAGCAGTACGACGAACAGTTCGCGGGTACGGTGCAGCGGGCCCTTGGGCGCGTCGACCGCCTTGAGGATGAACCACAGGGCGAAGGTCAGCGTCACCACGATCCACGCGAACACGGAGTGCAGCCTGGCGACGGCCTCCCAGCTGACGTGGATGCGCTCGACCTCGCCGGAGTCACCCGGGTGCGGCCCGGCCCCGGTCACCACCGTGCCGACGGTGACGAGCAGGCCGGACGCGACCACCAGGAACCACACCAGTTGCTGCACGGCCTTGCCGACCAGCGGACGGGGCTCCCCGTCGCCCTCGCGGGTGCGCTGCCACATCAGCACGGCGACCGTGATGAGGGCGGTCGCCAGCAGGAAGTGGGCCGCGACGGTGTACGGGTTGAGGCCGACGAGCACCACGATGCCGCCGAGCACCGCGTTGCCCATCACGAGCCAGAACTGCGCCCAGCCCAGTCGGGTCAGGCCGCGCCGGTACGGCTTCTCGGACCGGGCGGCGATGATCGCCCAGCCGACCGCCGCGCACAGCACGTACGTCAGCATGCGGTTCCCGAACTCGATGGCGCTGTGATAGCTCAGCGCGTTTGTCGGCGTCAGCGAGCCGTCGGTGCACTGGGGCCAGGTCGGGCAGCCCAGGCCCGAGCCGGTCAGCCGGACGGCACCGCCGGTGACCACGATGACCACCGACATGACGAGCGCGGTGAGCGCCGCCCGCCGGACCGTTCGAGGGGTCGGGGTCCAGTGGGCCGCGATGAGGGCGAGCGGGTTGCGCACGGCCGCAGCGGCATCGGCGCGGGTCAGCTTTGGCACGCGCACCATCGTAGGGGGCCCGCTTGTGCACGCGTTCACGAGGGTCCGCACTCCGGCCGCCCGGTCCCGCCTCGACCGTACGCACGGGTCGCCCGCAAGGCGTACCCGCGGACCGCGCGCCGCCGGTCCTCCCGGCCGCGGGCTCACTCCCAGCGGAAGAACCGCCCGGCCAGGGCCAGCCCCACGACCGACCACCCGGCGAGGATCCCCAGGTCGCCCCAGGGCATGCCGGCCCCGTGCTGGAGCACGTCCCGCAGCCCGTCCGACAGGGCCGTCACCGGCAGCAGGGCGAGCACGTCCTGGGCGCCGGCGGGGAACTTGTCCAGCGGGACGATCACGCCACCGCCGACGAGCAGCAGCAGGAACACCAGGTTCGCGGCGGCCAGTGTCGCCTCCGCCTTCAGCGTGCCCGCCATCAGCAGCCCGAGCCCCGAGAAGGCGGCCGTGCCGAGGACCAGCAGGAGCAGCACGGCGGCCACGCCGCTCGCCCCGCCGTGCGGCGACCAGCCCAGGGCGAAGGCGATGACCGTCAGCAGCACCACCTGGAGCACCTCGGTGACCAGCACGGACACGGTCTTCGCGGTCATCAGCCCCCAGCGCGGCAGCGGCGAGGACGCGAGCCGCTTCAGCACGCCGTAGCGCCGCTCGAACCCCGTCGCGATGGCCTGCCCGGTGAACGCCGTCGACAGCACGGCGAGGGCCAGGATGCCGGGCGTGAGGAAGTCCACCGCCTTGCCCGCGCCGGTGTCCACGATGTCCACGGAGCCGAACAGCACCAGGAGCAGCGCCGGGATCACGATCGTCAGCAGCAGCTGCTCGCCGTTGCGCAGCAGCATCCGGGTCTCGAGCGCGGCCTGGGCCGCGATCATGCGGGGGAGGGGGGCCGCGCCGGGCGCGGGGGTGTAGGTGCCCACGGTGGTGGTCACGAGCGCAACTCCTTGCCCGTCAGTTCCAGGAAGACGTCTTCGAGGGTGTGCCGTTCGACGGAGATCCGGTCCGGCATCACCCCGTGCTGGGCGCACCAGGAGGTCACCGTCGCCAGCAGTTGCGGGTCGACCTTGCCGATGACGCGGTAGGAGCCCGGCGTCAGCTCGGCGGCGGAGCAGTCCGCCGGGAGCGCCTTCAGCAGGGAACTCACGTCGAGGCCCGGCCGGCCGGTGAAGCGCAGCGTGTTCTCGGCGCCGCCGCGGCACAGCTCGTCGGGGGAGCCCTGCGCGATGACCCGCCCGGCGTCGATGACGGCGACGTCGTCGGCGAGCCGCTCGGCCTCCTCCATGTAGTGCGTCGTGAGGATCACGGAGACGCCGTCCGCGCGCAGGTCCCCGATCAGGTCCCAGGTGGCGTGGCGGGCCTGCGGGTCGAGCCCGGCCGTCGGCTCGTCCAGGAAGACCAGCTCCGGGCGTCCCACGACGGCCATGGCGAGCGCGAGCCGCTGCTGCTGCCCGCCGGACAGACGCCGGTACGTGGTCCGTCCGCAGCCGCCCAGACCCAGCCGCTCGATGAGCGCGGGCACGTCCAGCGGACGGGCGTGCAGGGCGGCCACGTGGCGCAGCATCTCCTCGGCGCGGGCGCCGGAGTAGACGCCGCCGGACTGGAGCATGACACCGATGCGGGGGCGCAGCTCGGCGGAGTCCCGCACCGGGTCGAGGCCCAGGACGCGCACCGTCCCGGCGTCCGGTTTCCGGTACCCCTCGCAGGTCTCGATGGTGGTCGTCTTGCCCGCTCCGTTGGGACCCAGCACGGCGGTCACCCCCGCCCCGGCCACCAGATCGAGGCCGTCCACCGCGGTCTTCGTGCCGTACCGCTTCACCAAGGTCTGCACCTGGACCACGGGCTCACTTCGCATGGCTCCAGAGTGTAGGTACGCCACCCCGCGTTCAGACCGGCGGGTACGGGAACCAGGCCCTCTACTCCGCGCGGGGCCGGTGCACCGGCAGCCACCGCTCGGCGTACGCCACGGCGTCCGCCAGCGGGAACAGCCGCGCGTCGGCGCCGCCCACCGGACCCCGTACGACGGGCCGGTCCCGCTCGAAGTCGTGGCCCAGCTCCGCGAAGCGGTCCGAGCTGATCGACACCTCGATGATCCGCTCCCAGCCGTACGGGCCGGGCCGGCCCACCTCGACCAGCGGCCCGGGGATCCGGTATTCGGCCAGGTGGAAGGCGGTGCAGCTGTCGTAGCCGACGCCGAGCAGCAGCACCCGTGCGCCGAGCCGCTCCAGCCGGGCCAGCGGGCTGGCCCCGCCGAGGCGGCAGTCGGTGGCGTGCCCGGCGGTGATCTCGGCCGCGTGCGGGCCCAGGGCGGCGAAGGAGGTCTGCGGGTGCGCGCTGCGCAGCGCGCCCGGCCAGGTCCGTACCGTCTCCGGAATCACACCGACCATGCGGCTGGGGGTGGTCCGCGGGTCGTACGGGGGCATCGTGGCCCGGATCGTCTCCCACCACTCCTCGGGCGCCGGCGGGTCCCGCCACACGGCGGGGTCGCTGAGGTCGCCGGACTGGGTGGGGACCACGAGGGTGCCGTCCGGGCCGAGGGCGTCGAGCAGGCCCTGGACCACCGCGACGGGGCCGCCGCACACCCAGCCGAGCGAGCTGAGCGAGGAGTGCGTCAGAAGGATCTCGCCGGGTTCGACGCCGAGGGCGCGCAGCCGGTCCGAGACGGTGCCGCGGGTGACGAGCGGGCCGGTCGGGGTGGTGGGCATGGCCCGGGAGTCTGCCGGACGCGGGGGCACGGCGCCATCGGATTGGCCGCTCGATGATCGATCAGACGATCTTTCCGCAGGTCGGATTAGGTAAACCTAAGTGATCCAGGGCACCGTCCGGTTGGCGGGACGCGGCTTGTCAGTCTCCGAGGAATTACGCAACAATGGCGTTGTGAAAAACGTCGGCGAGGCTCGGGAGATCCCCCAGGGGACCCCTCAGGAGGAGCTCGCGGCCGGACTGCGCTCGGACCGTTCCACGCGCAACCGGGTCGCGCGGTCCATCCTGGACCACGGCCCGTCGACCGTCGCCGAGCTGGCCGGACGGCTGGAACTCACCCAGGCCGCCGTGCGCCGGCACCTGGACGCGCTGGTCGCCGACGACGTGGTCGAGGCGCGCGAGCAGCGGGTGTACGGGGCGCGTGGCCGGGGCCGTCCGGCCAAGGTCTTCGCGCTCACCGACTGCGGCCGCGACGCCTTCGACCAGTCGTACGACAAGCTCGCCGCGGACGCGCTGCGCTGGATCGCGGAGCGGGAGGGCGGCCGGGAGGCGGTCGCCGCCTTCGCCCGCGCCCGGATCGCCGCCCAGGCGGGTGTCTACCGCAAGGCGATCGAAGCGGTCACCCCCGACAAGCGCGCCGAAGCCCTTGCCAGGGCCCTGAGCGTGGACGGGTACGCTGCTACGGCGCGCAGCGCACCGGTCGGCGAACAGCTCTGCCAGCACCACTGCCCGGTCGCACACGTCGCCGAGCAGTTCCCGCAGTTGTGCGAGGCGGAGACGGAGATCTTCGCCGAACTGCTCGGAACGCACGTCCAGCGGCTGGCGACCATCGCCCACGGCGACGGCGTCTGCACCACGTTCATCCCCAAGATCTCCGACGTCCATCCCCAAGATTTCACCGACGCATCCGCAAGCACGGCCGGGAGGAACCCCGCATGACTCTCCCCACGGAGACTGCCCACCCCGAACTCGACGGACTGGGCACGTACGAATACGGCTGGGCCGACTCCGACGAGGCCGGAGCCGCGGCGAAGCGCGGCCTGAACGAGGACGTGGTCCGGGACATCTCCTCGAAGAAGTCCGAGCCGGAGTGGATGACCAAGCTGCGCCTCAAGGGCCTGCGGCTGTTCGAGAAGAAGCCCATGCCGAACTGGGGCTCGGACCTGTCGGGCATCGACTTCGACAACATCAAGTACTTCGTGCGCTCCACGGAGAAGCAGGCGGAGTCCTGGGAGGACCTGCCCGCGGACATCAAGAACACGTACGACAAGCTGGGCATCCCGGAGGCGGAGAAGCAGCGCCTGGTGGCCGGTGTCGCCGCCCAGTACGAGTCGGAGGTCGTCTACCACCAGATCCGCGAGGACCTGGAGGAGCAGGGTGTCATCTTCCTGGACACCGACACCGCGCTGAAGGAGCACCCGGACCTCTTCAAGGAGTACTTCGGGACCGTCATCCCGGCCGGTGACAACAAGTTCGCCTCCCTGAACACGGCCGTGTGGTCGGGCGGCTCCTTCATCTACGTGCCGCCGGGCGTGCACGTCGAGATCCCGCTCCAGGCTTACTTCCGCATCAACACGGAGAACATGGGCCAGTTCGAGCGGACCCTGATCATCGTCGACGAGGGTGCCTACGTGCACTACGTCGAGGGCTGCACGGCACCGATCTACAAGTCGGACTCGCTGCACTCCGCGGTCGTCGAGATCATCGTCAAGAAGAACGCCCGCTGCCGCTACACGACCATCCAGAACTGGTCGAACAACGTCTACAACCTGGTCACCAAGCGCGCCGTGGCCTACGAGGGCGCGACCATGGAGTGGATCGACGGCAACATCGGCTCCAAGGTGACGATGAAGTACCCGGCCGTCTACCTGATGGGCGAGCACGCCAAGGGCGAGACCCTCTCCATCGCCTTCGCGGGCGAGGGCCAGCACCAGGACGCGGGCGCCAAGATGGTCCACATGGCGCCGAACACGTCGTCCAACATCGTCTCCAAGTCGGTCGCGCGCGGCGGCGGCCGTACGTCGTACCGCGGCCTCATCGAGATCGGCGAGGGAGCCCCGGGCGCCAAGTCGAACGTGCTCTGCGACGCGCTGCTCGTCGACACGATCTCCCGGTCCGACACGTACCCGTACGTCGACGTCCGTGAGGACGACGTCTCCATGGGCCACGAGGCGACCGTCTCCAAGGTCTCCGAGGACCAGCTGTTCTACCTGATGAGCCGTGGCATGTCCGAGTTCGAGGCGATGGCGATGATCGTGCGCGGCTTCGTCGAGCCGATCGCCAAGGAACTGCCCATGGAGTACGCGCTGGAGCTCAACCGGCTGATCGAGCTGCAGATGGAGGGCGCGGTCGGCTGACGCCGCCGTACCCCGTCGAGCAGCCCCACACATGAGAAAGCGAGCATGACGACAGCCATGGCTGAGGTCCACAACGCCCCGAACTCCTCGACCCCGTCCGGACCGGGGGGACCCCCACCGGTCGGTTCGACCACCGCGGGTGCGATCGCGGTGGCCGCCGAGTCGACCGTCGCCACGCGCATGAGCGCGCCGCCCTCCTTCGACGTGGCGGACTTCCCCGTGCCGCACGGCCGCGAGGAGGAGTGGCGCTTCACCCCGCTGGCGCGGCTGCGCGGCCTGCACGACGGCAGCGCGGTCGCCTCCGGCGGCCTGAAGTCCGACGCACAGATCCCCGAGGGCGTCGTCGTCGAGACCGTCGGCCGCGACGACCCGCGGCTCGGCAGGGCCGGCACCCCGGTGGACCGGGTCGCCGCCCAGGCGTACTCGTCGTTCGAGAGCGCCGTCGTGATCACCGTCCCCAAGGAGACGGTGGTCGGCGACCCGATCCGCATCGCCGTGCACGGCGAGGGCGGGGTCGTCTACGGCCACACGGTCGTCGAGCTGGGTGCCTTCGCCGAGGCCGTCGTCGTCTTCGACCACACCGGTGACGCCGTGCTCGCCGCCAACGTCGACTACGTCCTGGGCGACGGCGCCAAGCTGACCGTCGTGTCCGTCCAGGACTGGGGCGCGGAGGCCGTGCACGTCGCCCAGCACAACGCCTTGGTCGGCCGGGACGCCTCCTTCAAGTCGGTCGTCGTGACCTTCGGCGGCGACGTCGTCCGGCTGCACCCGCGCGTGACCTACGCCGGCCCGGGTGGCGAGGCCGAGCTGTTCGGCCTGTACCTGACCGACGCGGGCCAGCACCAGGAGCACCGCCTCTTCGTCGACCACAACGCCCCGCACTGCAAGTCGAACGTCGCCTACAAGGGCGCGCTCCAGGGCGACGAGGCGCACGCGGTGTGGATCGGCGACGTCCTGATCGAGGCCAGGGCCGAGGGCACCGACACCTACGAGATGAACCGGAACCTGGTCCTCACCGACGGCGCCCGCGTCGACTCGGTGCCGAACCTGGAGATCGAGACCGGTGAGATCGTCGGCGCCGGCCACGCCTCCGCCACCGGCCGCTTCGACGACGAGCAGCTGTTCTACCTGATGGCCCGCGGCATCCCGGAGCACGAGGCCCGCCGGCTGGTGGTCCGCGGCTTCTTCGCCGAGCTGGTCCAGCAGATCGGCGTCTCCGACGTCGAGGAGCGGCTGCTCGCGAAGATCGAAGAGGAGCTGGAGGCGTCGGTCGCATGACCATCACCGAGCATGGCGGTTTCGTCCGGGCCTGCGGGCTGAGCGAACTGTCGGACGGCACCCCGAAGCGGGTCGAGCTCGACGGCACGCCGGTCTCGGTCGTGAAGACCGAGGGCGAGGTGTTCGCGATCTACGACATCTGCTCGCACGCGAACGTCTCGCTCTCCGAGGGCGAGGTGGAGGACTGCCAGATCGAGTGCTGGCTGCACGGCTCCACCTTCGACCTGCGTACCGGCAAGCCGTCCGGCCTCCCCGCGACGCGACCCGTCCCCGTATACCCCGTAAAGATCGAAGGGGACGACGTGCTCGTCTCCCTCACCCAGGAGTCCTGAGGCACCCATGGCAACGCTTGAAATCCGAGACCTGCACGTCACCGTCGAGGCCGACAACGCCACGAAGGAGATCCTCAAGGGCGTCGACCTCACCGTGAAGCAGGGCGAGACGCACGCCATCATGGGCCCCAACGGCTCGGGCAAGTCGACCCTCGCCTACTCGCTGGCGGGTCACCCCAAGTACACGGTCACCGGCGGCAGCGTGCTGCTCGACGGCGAGGACGTGCTGGAGATGACCGTCGACGAACGCGCCCGCGCGGGCCTGTTCCTGGCGATGCAGTACCCGGTCGAGGTCCCCGGCGTCTCGGTCTCCAACTTCCTGCGCACCTCCGCCACCGCGATCCGCGGCGAGGCACCCAAGCTGCGCACCTGGGTGAAGGAGGTCAAGGAGACCATGGAGCGCCTGCACATGGACCCGGCCTTCGCCGAGCGCAACGTGAACGAGGGTTTCTCCGGCGGTGAGAAGAAGCGCCACGAGATCCTCCAGCTCGAACTGCTCAAGCCGAAGATCGCGATCCTCGACGAGACGGACTCGGGCCTGGACGTCGACGCCCTGCGGATCGTCTCGGAGGGCGTGAACCGGGTCCGGGAGACCGGCGAGGTCGGCACCCTGCTGATCACGCACTACACGCGCATCCTGCGCTACATCAAGCCCGACCACGTCCATGTCTTCGCCGACGGCCGGATCGCCGAGTCCGGCGGCCCGGAGCTGGCGGACAAGCTGGAGAACGAGGGCTACGAGGCTTATGTGAAGGCCGGCTCCGCGAGCGGAGCGAACTCGGAGGAGGACGTCGCGTGACACAGCTGCCGGGCCTCCTCGACACCGAGGCGATCCGCAAGGACTTCCCCATCCTGGACCGTCTGGTCCACGACGGTCAGAAGCTCGTGTACCTGGACAACGCGGCGACCTCGCAGAAACCGCGCCAGGTGCTGGACGCCCTGAGCGAGTACTACGAGCGCTACAACGCCAACGTCCACCGCGGTGTGCATGTGCTCGCCGAGGAGGCCACGGCGCTGTACGAGGGCGCTCGGGACAAGGTCGCCACGTTCATCAACGCGCCCAGCCGGGACGAGGTGATCTTCACCAAGAACGCCTCCGAGTCGCTGAACCTCGTGGCGAACATGCTCGGCTGGGCCGACGAGCCCTACCGGGTGGACCACGACACCGAGATCGTCATCACCGAGATGGAGCACCACTCCAACATCGTCCCGTGGCAGCTGCTGTCGCAGCGCACGGGCGCGAAGCTGAAGTGGTTCGGCCTCACCGACGACGGCCGGCTGGACCTGTCGAACATCGACGAGATCATCACGGAGAAGACGAAGATCGTCTCCTTCGTGCTGGTCTCCAACATCCTGGGTACGGTCAACCCGGTCGAGGCGATAGTGCGCCGCGCCCAGGAGGTCGGCGCCCTGGTCTGCATCGACGCCTCCCAGGCCGCCCCGCACATGCCGCTGGACGTGCAGGCGCTGCAGGCCGACTTCGTCGCCTTCACCGGGCACAAGATGTGCGGCCCGACCGGCATCGGCGTGCTGTGGGGCCGCCAGGAACTGCTGGAGGACCTGCCTCCGTTCCTCGGCGGCGGCGAGATGATCGAGACGGTGTCGATGCACTCGTCGACCTACGCCCCCGCCCCGCACAAGTTCGAGGCGGGCACCCCGCCGATCGCCCAGGCGGTCGGCCTCGGCGCGGCGATCGACTATCTCGACGCGATCGGCATGGACCGGATCCTGGCTCATGAGCACGCGCTCACCGCGTACGCGGTGAAGCGGCTGGGCGAGGTCCCGGACCTGCGGATCATCGGTCCGACCACGGCCGAGGACCGTGGCGCGGCCATCTCCTTCACACTGGGTGACATCCACCCGCACGACGTGGGGCAGGTCCTCGACGAGCGCGGCATCGCGGTGCGCGTCGGACACCACTGCGCCCGCCCCGTCTGCCTCCGCTACGGAATTCCCGCGACCACGCGAGCGTCGTTCTATCTGTACTCCACGCCGGCCGAGATCGACGCTCTGGTCGACGGTCTGGAGCACGTACGGAACTTCTTCGGCTGAAGGGCGTGCAGGTGAAACTGGACTCCATGTACCAGGAAGTCATCCTGGACCACTACAAGAACCCGCACGGGCGTGGTCTGAGGGATGGCGACGCCGAGGTGCACCATGTGAACCCGACGTGCGGCGACGAGATCACCCTTCGCGTGAAGTACGACGGAACGACGATCGAGGACGTCTCGTACGAGGGGCAGGGCTGCTCGATCAGCCAGGCTTCGGCCTCCGTCCTGAGCGACCTCCTCGTCGGCAAGGAACTGGCCGAGGCACAGAAGATCCAGGAGACCTTCCTGGAGTTGATGCAGTCCAGGGGCCGGGTCGAGCCCGACGAGGCGATGGAGGACATCCTGGAGGACGCGGTCGCGTTCGCCGGTGTCTCCAAGTACCCGGCCCGGGTCAAGTGCGCCCTCCTGAGCTGGATGGCGTGGAAGGACGCGACGGCCCAGGCGCTGGGCGGAGCCGACGCCGAAAGGAAAACGGCATGAGCGACACCGTGGAGATGCAGCCGGTCTCGGAGGAGGAACTCCGCGAGGCCCTGATGGACGTCGTCGACCCCGAACTGGGCATCGACGTCGTCAACCTGGGCCTGATCTACGGCATCCACATCGACGAGTCGGCCAACATCGCCACCGTCGACATGACCCTGACGTCGGCGGCCTGTCCGCTCACGGACGTCATCGAGGACCAGGCGAAGTCCGCCACCGACGGCCTCGTCGACGAGCTGCGGATCAACTGGGTCTGGATGCCGCCGTGGGGCCCCGACAAGATCACGGACGACGGCCGGGAGCAGCTGCGGGCGCTCGGGTTCAACGTGTGAGTCGCGTTCCGCGCGAGTCCTGACGGCGGTACCCCTCGGGGTGCCGCCGTTCGCATGCGCACGACGCGCCTTCCGGCGGCCGTGCCGGGGGGCGCCTTCCGGTTCGGGGGGCCCGGGTCCGGTCGGACCGGCCGTTATGTACGCTCGTACACATGGGGTATCTGCTGCTCTCCGGAGCCATCGCGGCCGAGGTGGCCGCCACGACCGCGATGAAGTACAGCGACGGTTTCAGCAAGCCGGGGCCCGCGCTGCTGACCGCTCTCGGCTACGTCGTCTCCTTCGTCCTGCTGGCCCGGACCCTGAAGACCCTGTCCATCGGCACCGCCTACGCGATCTGGTCCGGGGTGGGCACCGCGACCATCGCGGTGCTCGGGCTGCTGCTGTTCGGGGAGGGGCTGAACGCGCTGAAGATCGCCGGACTGGTGCTGATAGTCGGCGGCGTGGTGGTCCTCAACCTGGGCGGCGCGCACTGATGGCCCGGCGGCACGACCCCGGCCGGCGGCAGCGGATCATCGACGCCGCGATCCGGGTCGTCGGGCACCAGGGCATCGCCGGGCTGAGCCACCGGAGTGTCGCGGCCGAGGCGGACGTCCCGCTCGGCTCCACGACGTATCACTTCGCCACTCTCGACGAACTGCTGGTCGCCGCGTTGCGGCAGGCCAACGAGGGATTCGCCGGGGTGCTCGACGGCAGCGGCGTGCTGGACGATCCCGACGGCGACCTCGCGGCCGGGCTCGCCCGGGTGCTGGGGGAGTGGCTGGGCGGCGAGCGCACGGGCGTCGAGTTGGAGTACGAGCTGTATCTGGCGGCCCTGCGGCGCCCCGCGCTGCGGCCCGTCGCCGCGGAGTGGACGGACGAGACGGCGCGCCGGCTGGCCGGGCGGACCGACCCGGTGACCGCCCGGGCCCTGCTCGCCCTGCTGGACGGCATCTGCCTCCAAGTGCTGCTGACCGGCGGGGAGTACGACGAGGCGTACGCGCGGGAGGTGCTGGCGCGGGTGATTCCCTGACGCGCGACAGCACCCGGAACGCGTGGTTCGCAGAGGGGCGGCCCGTTCGCGGCCCCGGGCGGGTGGTGTGCGCGGACCGGCACCTGAGACGGCGCGGCACCGGTTCGCCCGCGCGGCCCCGCCCACGTTAGGTTGCCCTCATGACCGACACGACTGGTTCTCGCACCACCGGCGCCGTGGCCGCCGGCCTCGCCACCGTAGCCGCCGACGGCACCGTCCTCGACACCTGGTTCCCGGCGCCCGAACTGGCCGCCGAACCCGGCCCGTCCGGTACCGAGAAGCTGTCGGCCGAGCAGGCCGTGCAGCTGCTCGGCGAGGGCGCCGCGAAGGCCGTCGGCCCCGACGCGCGCCGCAACGTCGAGGTGGTGGCGGTCCGCACGGTCATCTCCTCCCTCGACGCGAAGCCGATCGACGCGCACGACGTCTACCTGCGGCTGCACCTGCTCTCGCACCGCCTGGTCAGGCCGCACGGGCAGAACCTGGACGGCATCTTCGGCTTCCTCGCCAACGTCGCCTGGACCTCGCTCGGTCCGGTCGCCGTCGACGACGTCGAGCAGGTGCGGCTCAACGCCCGCGCCGAGGGCCTGCACCTCCAGGTGACGTCGGTCGACAAGTTCCCGCGCATGACGGACTACGTGGCGCCGAAGGGCGTCCGCATCGCCGACGCCGACCGGGTGCGCCTCGGCGCCCATCTCGCCGACGGCACCACGGTCATGCACGAGGGCTTCGTCAACTTCAACGCGGGCACCCTGGGCACCTCCATGGTCGAGGGCCGCATCTCCGCGGGCGTCGTGGTCGGCGACGGTTCGGACATCGGCGGCGGCGCCTCCACCATGGGCACGCTCTCCGGCGGCGGCAACGTGATCATTTCCATCGGGGAGCGCTGCCTGATCGGCGCCGAGGCGGGCGTCGGCATCGCCCTCGGCGACGAGTGCGTCGTCGAGGCCGGCCTGTACGTCACCGCGGGCACCCGCGTGACCATGCCCGACGGCCAGATCGTCAAGGCCCGCGAACTCTCCGGCGCCTCCCACATCCTCTTCCGCCGCAACTCGGTCACCGGCGTCGTCGAGGCCCGCCCGAACAACGCGGTCTGGGGCGGCCTCAACGACATCCTGCACAGCCACAACTGACCGCCGACGCCCGTCAGATCACCGCGCGGCCTGCCCCGGTCCCCTGGCCGTGACGGGGCGCGCGGGGCAGACGCCCTTCAGCGCGGCCACGCGACCGGTCCACCATGTGGTCGGTCGCGTGGTGGGTCGTGTGCTCGGTGCACCCGGTGGTCGGTCGTGTGGCCGGTGCACCCGGCGGACGCCGTTCAGGCGTTTTGCCCGGCTCCCGTCAACTCCTCGTGGAGCGCCAGCAGTCGCGCCGTGGCCGCACGGTCGGCCGGGCGCAGCGGCGGGCGTACCGGTCCGGCGGGCAGGCCGAGGGCGTTCAGCAGGGCCTTGGCGGTGACCGTGCCGGGCAGACCCGCCGCCGTCATCGCCTCGATCAGGGGTGTGACGCGCAACTGGAGCCGGGCCGCGCGAGCCGGGTCGCCCGCGTCGAACGCCGCCAGGATGCCCGCGACGTGGCCCGGTACGACGTTCGCCACCGTACTGACGCAGCCGACCGCGCCCACCGCGTACAGGGCGAGGACGTGCTCGTCGCTGCCCGCGTAGTACGCCAGATCCGTGCGTGCCAGCACCTTCTGGGTGCCCAGGAGATCGTCGGAGCAGTCCTTGACCGACACGATCCGCGGATGGCCGGCGAGCCGGATCAGCGTCTCGGGCTCGATGCGGGTGCCGGTGCGGGCCGGGATGTCGTACAGCATCACGGGCAGTCCGCTCGCGTCCGCGACCTCCCGGAAGTGTGCCTCCAGCGCGTCCTGCGGGGGCCTGCTGTAGTAGGGCGTCACGACCAGCGCGCCGTCCGCGCCCGCCTTCTCCGCGGCCCGGATCAGCTCGACGCTGTGCCGGGTGTCGGCGGTACCGACGCCCGCGACCAGCGAGGCCCGCAGCCCCACGGCCTCCCGGACGGCCCGGACCAGGTCCGCCTGCTCGGCGTCGGTGAGGGTCGGCGACTCGCCCGTCGTCCCGCCCAGCACCAGTCCGTCGCAGCCCTCCGCCACCAGCCGCTCGGCCAGCAGTCCGGCGCCGCCGAGGTCGAGCGCGCCCGTCCCGGTGAACGGTGTGACCATGGCGCAGAGCGTGCGGCCGAAGGGGGCCGAAGGCTTGTCGGGGTTCGTCATGGGTCCAGTCTCGGCAGCCCGACAGTGAAGCTCCACTTAAATCTTCTACGAGGTACGGATAAGCGTTGCTGTCGAGTGGCTGAAGTGCGCGTCCTGTCGTCCGGTGTCCGATTCGGCTCCTTGTGGGTCACCATGGTGCGAACGGTCACCTACGGCAGTCATGGGAGGCACCATGAAGCTCGGCAAGGCACTGGCCACCGGAGTCGCGCAGGAACAGCCGCTCGACCAGCAGGAGACCCCCGAACGTCCCGAGGAGACCACCGCGCGGACCGCCGAACCGCAGGCGCCCGCGCCCGAAGAGGTGCCGGCCGCCCGATGAGGCTGCGGCTCCCCGCGGAACGCCCGACGGAGCCGCCGACCGGATACAAGATCGCCCACCCGGTGCTGTCCCAGGACGGCACCCGGGTCGGGTTCACCGGTGTGTCGCTGGGCGGAGCGCTGCCGTACGGCGTGCTCGACGATGCCGCCTGCGTCTACGGCAGGCGGCACCGCCCGCCCGCGCGGCTGTGCGACTGCGGTTTCCACTGCGTGCACGAGCGGTCGGCCGCCGAGGCGCTGTTGTGCGTCGCGGAGCACCGGGCGGCGATGCTCCTGGAGGTGTCGGTCCTCGGCGCCTACATCCGCTTCGAACGCGGTTTCCGGTACGCCCGGCAGCGGGTGCGTACGGCGGCCGTCGGCCCGTGCGCCTGCGGGGCGCGCCCCGTGGCGCTGGCCGACGCCGGCTGGGGGCGGCCCGGCTGGCGCGCCCTGGCGCCCGCCTGCGCGGGCTGCGTACAGGCCCGTACGTCGGTCCCGCTCGCCGGGTTCGCCCGGCTGGCCGGTGCCGGTCTGCGGGTGTCGGCGGACGGGACCGGGGTGCCGCCCCGCGGCAGGGTCGCCGCCGACGGGCGCGGCGGCGACGCCGGTGCCCGCGTCCCCGAGGGCCTCGGCGTCCCGGAGCTGGTCGCCGAGGCCGCCCTGTTGCAGGCCCGCCTCGACTGGTTCCAGACCCAACTGGCCCGGCTCGGCGACCGCGGCACCGAGGAGGGCGCCGGGAGCTGAACCGATCGCCCTGGCCGGACGGCTGGCCCCGTGGCGCCGCACCACGGGGCGGGCCGTCACTTTCGCCTTCGCCTTCGTCGGCCGCACCGGTCGCGGAGCGGTACAGCCCCCGGCCGCCACGGTCACCGGCCGCGCGGGTGACCCTCCGCCGCGGTGACCGGCTGTCACGTGGCTCGCCGCCCCGGTCACCGGCCACCACCGAACCGAAAACTTTCCTCGCCTGGACAAAAAAAGTTTTCGGTGGGAGGGTGGGGCGCATGCTGGATGTGACCGTGATCGAGGACCCGGAGGCCGCCGCCGTGTCGCTGGACCCGACGAGGGCCCGGCTGCTCGCCGAACTGGCCACCGCGCCCGCGTCGGCAGCCATGCTGGCCGGCCGGGTCGGGCTGCCCAGGCAGAAGGTGAACTACCACCTCAAGGCACTGGAGCGGCACGGCCTGGTCGAACTGGCGGGCGAGCGCCGCAAGGGCAATGTCACCGAGCGGCTGATGCGCGCGACCGCGGCGTCGTACGTGATCAGCCCGCTGGCGCTGGCCGCCGTACAGCCGGACCCGGACCGCTTCCGGGACCAGCTGTCCGCCCGCTGGCTGCTGGCGCTCGGTGCCCGGCTCGTCCGGGACGTCGGCGCGCTGATCACCGGCGCGGCCAGGGCCCGCAAGCGGCTGGCCACCTATGCCCTGGACGGCGAGGTCCGCTTCGCCTCGGCCGCCGACCGCGCGGCCTTCGTCCAGGAGCTGACGGCGGGCGTGAGCGCCCTCATCCGCAAGTACGACGCCCCCGGCGCGGCGGGCGGCCGGGACCACCGGATCGTCGTCGCCGTCCACCCCACGGTCAAGGACGGGGTGCAGGCCCCGCCCGCGGCCCGCGAGCAGTCGGTGGCCGAGGACCGGCCCGCGCTCGCCGACGGTTCCCCGGCCGAGGGCCGCCGCACGGCCGAGGGGCGTTCCGTCGCCACCGGCCGCACCACCCCCGACGACCCCGTCACCCCCGACGACCCCTTCACCCCCGACGACCGTGTCACCGTCGGCGACTCCGTCGCCCCCGACACCCCGGTCGCCACTGACCACCCAGTCATCCCCGACAACCCCGTCACCGCCGAAGACCGGTCCTCCGCCCGTGAGCGGTCCGGTGGCGGCGATCGGTCCGCGGTCGCCGGCCACCCCGTGGTCCGGGACCCCGCCACGGTCCGGGAGCGGTCCGCCCCGGCACCGGACCCGCAATGATCAGGAGCTTTCCCATCATGGCCAAGGAATTCGAGATCGTCAGCGAGTTCGACGTCGACGCCACACCGGAGGAGGTGTGGCAGGCCGTCACCAGCGGCACCGGAGGCTACCTGTGGCCGATGGAACCGCCGGAGCCCCGGGTGGGCGGCCGGGGTCCCTTCGGATCCACCGTCACCGCGTGGGACCCGCCGCACCGCTACACCAACCGCGTCGAGAACGTCGAAGGCATCTCGCAGCAGACCGCCAACCAGCTCGACTACACCATCGAGCCGCGCGACGAGGGCCGGCACGCCTGGGTGCGGTACGTGCACAGCGGCATCTTCGTCGACGACTGGGACAACCAGTACGACGGCGCGAGGCGGCACACCGAGTTCTACCTGCACACCCTGCGCGAGTACCTGGCCCACTTCGCGCCCCGCCCGGTCGCCTTCGTCAGCCTCGACGGGCCCGAGGCGTCCGGCGCCCCCGACGCGTTCACCGCCGTCGGCCCGGCGCTGGGGCTCGCCGACGACACCGAGCAGGGCGCGCGCGTGAGGGCACGGGGCCCGCAGGGGCGCCTCATCGACGCCGTCGTCGACTTCCGCAACCCGTACTTCATCGGCCTGCGCACCGACACCGCCCTGCTCCGCTTCTTCGGGCGCAACCACTGGGGCGCGCCGGTCGGCATCTCCGTGCACGACTTCGCGCCCGGCGCCGACGCCAAGGCGAACGGAGCCGCCTGGCAGGGCTGGCTCGACGGGATTTTCAGCCGGTCCTGAGCGCGTCGTACGCCCGGTCGGGACCGGCCCGCGCAAGGGCCGAGGGGACGGCTGCGCACCCCGGTCTCCGTGCGCGGCGGCCCGCGATCCGTTCCGGAGTGGTCAAGGTTTCGGCCAGTGAACGCTGCGGCGGGGAGATGAACCGGGCGGCATGGGTGGATATCCGTCTAGGCTGAGCGGCTGAGTCCTGTTACGGCCGCGAGGAGAACCAGCCGATGTCAGACAGCTCCCCCCTGCCGCCGGTGCGGCTGCACTCCGAAGCGGAGCTGGCGCGTGCCGCGCTGTCCACGCCGTCACTCTCCCGGGCCGCCCGGCTCGCCCGCTGGGCCGGTCCCGCGACCCGGGTGGACGCCGGGGGCGGCCTCGTCGACGAACAGCTGCCGGCCGCCGCCGAGCACCTGGGGCTGACCGGCGACGACGCCGCGGCCTGGGTGAGCGAGTCCTGGCGGATCGCCGTGGACACCGGTCTCGTCGAGATCGTCGACGAGGACGCCGGGACGGTGGCGGCGGGGGAGGAGCTGGCGCTGCTCACCTCGGGCTCGCCGAACGACGTGCTCACGGTGTGGCTCACCGCCCTGGAGACCGTCGTCGCCGATGCGAGCGTGCCCGACCTGGACGGTCTGATGGACACCCTCGACGCCGGCGGCGAGGTCGATTTCTCGTCACTCGACTGGGATCCGGAGGCCGAGGCCGACTTCCTCGACGGCGTTCTCGGCAACCTGTATCTGCTGACCGTCAGCGAGGACGGCCCCGGCGACGGCCCGGTGCCGCTGCCCGCGCTGGCCGCCTCGATGATCGTCCCCAACGACATGGGCGAACCCAGCAACGACGTGCTGGAGCAGGTGTCCGACGCGATGATGCGCCTGGACGACCAGTTCCGGGCGCTGGAGCCGATCGGCCTTGTCGAGTACCAGCCGGTCGACGAGGCGCTCATGGCCGAGGCCGACGACGAGCCGGCCGCCCCGGTGGACGACACCGACGTGGCCCGCTACGGCCTGGTACGGCTCACCCCTCTCGGCCTGTACGGGCTGCGGGCGCGGCTGCTGGACGCCGGGTACGCGGCGCCCGCGGTCGGCGAACTCGTGGACAAGGGCGCGGACGTCCTGCTCGACGGCACCTCCGGCTTTCCGCAGGCGGCGGCCCACGCCGAGACCGAACAGTGGCTGGCCCGCCGCGAACCCCTCCCTGCCGCACGGGAGTTGCTGGCCGCGGCGCGGGGCGGCGACGCCGGGGCGCCGCTGCGCAGGCTGCGCTGCCAGCAGGCGCTGTCCCTGGTCGGCCCGGAGGCCGAGCCCGCGCTGCGGGACGTCCTCGACGACGCCGAGCTGGGCGGTCTGGCCCGGGTGTGGCTGAGCGAACGGGGCATCCCCGACGTGCCGCCGCCCTCGCAGGAGCTGGTGTTCTGGCTCACCGTCGACACGGTGGCCGCGCAGCTCGCCGCCGAGGGCAACTCCGACGAGCTGCGCGCCCTGGTGGAGGGGCTCGCCGCACAGCACAGCGGGTTCTTCGCGGCGGCCTGGCGGGTGGACCACCCGGCGACCGCGGACGTGCTGGAGGCGATGGGCCGGCTGCACCCGGACAAGAAGATCGCCAAGGAGGCCCGCAAGGCCGCGTTCAAGGCACGCTCGCAGCAGGGCGGCTGAGCGCCCCGATCGCGCCGCTCGGCCACCTGCCGTCCGGACCCGGGCGCCCGACCGGGACCCCGGGCCGGACGCCGTCGCGCGCCTGCGGCTGGGGCCCGTGGGGCCGGACCCGGGCCGGAAGGTCATGCGCGGGGAAAGCGTACGGCCGGGTGTCTTGGGATTCCCGTGGGGCGGCGTGTACGGATTCATGGAAGCGGGGGCGGTGAAGTCGCCCGGTGTTCAACTGCCGTTCAGGGGAGGGCGGGAGCGTTTCGGCGCACCGCGATCCGTCACCCTCCACGGCAATCCCACCGTCACAGGAGACAGCATGTCGCTCACCCGCAGGGACTTCGCCAGGACCTCCGCGATCACCGGTGCCGGTGTCGCACTGGCGGGCAGCGTAGGCGCCCTCGCCACCGCCCCGAACGCCCTGGCCGCCACGGACACCGAGAGCGTGGGGGAGGAGAAGCAGGGCGCCGCGCACGGCTCGGTCGGCTACGGACCGCTGGTCCCGGACCCGGACGGCCTCCTCGCCCTGCCCGCCGGCTTCTCGTACCGGGTCATCACCTACAGCGGCCGGACCAAGCTGGAGTCCGGCGAGTTCACGCCCTCCAACCACGACGGCACCGCCACCTTCGACGGCCCGCGCGGCGCCACCCTCCTCGTCAACAACCACGAACTGGGCGGCCCGCGCGCGGGCTGGGAGCACCCCGTCCCGCTCACCGACGGCCTCGTCTACGACCCGGCCGCCTCCGGTGGCTGCACGGTCGTCGAGGTCCGCCGCGACGACGTGGCGGAGTGGGTCGGCATCGCCGGCACCGCCACCAACTGCGCGGGCGGCCACACGCCCTGGGACACCTGGCTCACCTGCGAGGAGACCGAGGACAAGGCCGGCCAGAACGGCATGACCAAGGACCACGGCTACGTCTTCGAGGTCGACCCCGCCGACCGCCGGGCCAACCGTGACCCGAAGCCGGTCAAGGCGCTGGGCCGCTACGCCCACGAGGCCGTCGTCGTCGACCCCAAGCGCGGCCACCTGTACCTGACGGAGGACGCGTCCAACCCGAACGGGCTGCTGTACCGCTGGACCCCGCCCGAGGGCTTCCGCCACGGCCGCGGCAAACTGCGCACCCTCGCCGCCGACGCGGGCAGGCTCCAGGCGTTCAAGTGCTTCGACTCCGGCGGCCGGTTCGTCGACGACCTCTCCCGCGCCACGAAGACCGGCACGGTCTACGGCGTCGACTGGGTCGACGTCCCCGACCGCGACGCGCGCACCACCTCCGTCCGCAAGCAGTTCACCACCGGCCAGGTCACCCGCGCCCGCAAGCTGGAGGGCATGTGGTGGGGCGACGGCGGCACCTACATCGTCTCCTCCTACGCCCGTGCGGAGAGTCCGGCCCAGCACGACGGCGCCGTCTGGTTCTACGATCCGGGGCGCCGCACTTTGACGCTGAAGGTCCTCATCGGCGTCAACCCCGACCCGTCCGCGGAAGGCAACTTCGACGGACCGGACAACATCACCGTCTCCCCGTACGGCGGCCTCGTGATCGCCGAGGACGGCGAGGGCCTTCAGCACCTGTTCGGCGCGACCGACAGCGGCCGCACCTATCCGATCGCCCGCAACGAACTGAACATCGGGACCGCCGAGGAGCCCGAGTACAGCGAGTTCACCGGGGTGACCTTCTCGCCCGACGGCAAGACCCTGTACGCCAACATCCAGACGCCCGGCATCATGCTCGCCGTCACCGGCCCCTGGAAGCGGCACACCAAGCGCTGACTGCGCGGCCGGGGCCCGTCCCGTCGCCCAGGACGGCGGGACGGGCCGCCGTTCACAGCCGGTGGAAGAACGGGTCGTACTCCTCGCCGAGGACGGCCCGGCCCACGGTGGCCAGCACGTGATCGGCGTTGTCGTGGAGCTTGTACAGCGTCAGATCGCGCAGGACCCGCTCCACCGGGCTGGGACGGATCAGGCTGCGGGCGCCGCACGCGTCGATGACGTGGTGCACCGTCTCCTCGGCCAGCCGGGCGATCACCTGCCAGGCCCTGTCCCCGGCGATCCGGGCCTCGTCGAGCCTGCCCTCGTCCCACAGACCGGCGACATGGCGCAGCCAGAGCCGGGCGGTGTCGACGTTGACCGCCATGCTGCCCACCCGCAGGTGCACATAGGGGTCGCCGCCCTTGCCCTGCCGCTTCAGATACGCCAGCCCGTACTCGTACGCGGCGAGCGCGCCGCCGAGGAAACTGGCCGCGTAATGGGGGACGAAGGCGGTCTGCCACTGGCCGTCGAAGTAGCCGCCGGGGGCGCCGACCAACTGGTCGCGCGGGATGAACGTGTCGTGGAAGCGCACCACATGGCTGACCGTGGCGCGCATGCCGACGGGGTCCCACCACGAGGTGTCCACGGTCACGGTCGGGTCGGACAGGTCGCAGGCGAGCAGCAGGAGCCGCCCGCGGACCTCCCGGGTGCCGCGGGCCCCGCCCGGGCCGTCCGGATCGACGAGCAGGATCGCCCACTGCGCTCCGGTGGCGCCGGTCGCGAACGCCTTGCTGCCGCGGAGGATCCAGCCGCCCTCGACGGGGGTCAGCGCGGTGCCGAAGCGTACGCTCTCGCCCGGCTTCGGGGCCTGGGGCTCGCCGCTCCAGGCGACCCATTTCTCCCCGTGTTCCACCACACCGGCGAACCAGCGGCGCTTCTGCTCCGGGGCGGCCAGCGCGTCGATGAGGACGAGCGAGTTGGCGTGCCCCTCCCAGCAGCGGGCCAGCGACAGATCGGCCTTGGCCAGCATGGTGGTCATCTCCCACAGGGGCAGGGTGTCGCGCTGCTGGGGGCCGTAGCCCAGACCCCCGTACTCCCGCGGCACGGTGACGCCCAGAACTCCGCAGGCGAACAGATCGTCGAAGTCCTCGGCGGGGAAGACGGCCTCGCGGTCGTAGTCCGCGGCGCGCGGGGCGAACTTCTCCGCGGCGAGCTTCGCCACGGTGCCGAGCGCCCCCTGGTCGTCGTCGGCCGTCGGACCGCGGGCCGGTCCGGTGGCGCGGCGTGGGTCGTCGGTCATACGGGGGTGGCCCCTTCCAGGCGGTAGAAGTGGGCGCGGTACATCACGTTCGGTGTCCGCGCACCGGTGGGGTGGACGGTGTGGACGTCGATGGTCAGCAGCCCCCGGTTGACGTAGCCGACGAGGACGACCTGCCGGTCGCCGAGCCGGCCCTCGGCGAGGAACGCCACGGCCTCCGCGGTGTCGACGTCGTCGGCCAGCGGGACCGCGGGCAGGGTGGCGCCGGAGACGGGGGCCGCGGGCGGGCCGGGCGCATCCGGCGCGGGCCGCGGATCGCCCCGCTCGGTGATCCGCAGCAGGAGCCGGTCGCCGTCGGCCTCGGCCTCGACCAGGTCGAGGCCGAGGGCGGCGGTGTCGAAGTTGACCCAGCGGCCCGCCAGCGGTGACGGATCGACCGCGTGCACCGTCATGCCCGCCTCCCGGACCGGTGGAAGAACGAACGGGCCCAGTGGTCCGCGCCCCCGCCGCCGCTGAGGACGGTGGCGGTGGTGGTCACCAGAATGCCCGTCTTGTGGTAGGCGCAGACGACGATGCGCGCGGTGCCCACGTCGTAGACCACCGAGAACGACCAGGCGGCCGACGGTGTGCCCGGCGGGGTGTACAGGACCGCGGGCGCCTCGCCCCAGTCCCGTGGCTCCGGCCCGCCGGCGCCGAACGCCCGCACGAACACGCCGTCCGCGCGCCGCGTCACGTCCAGCAGGCGGGCGCCCTCGGCGGTGTGCCGGTCGGTGTTGACCCACTCGCCCAGCAGCGCCGAGGCGTCGGGTTCGCCGGGCGGTCCGGACGCGGGCGGTCCGGACCAGGACGTCGAACGGGTCGTCATGGCGCCTCCCACCTGGTGCGATGTGCCGGAGTGGGTCCCCTTGGCGCGGTGCGGGCGCGGGCGCCGGACCGTTCGGCCGGGCCGGAGCCGAGGGCCCGCAGGGGCGCCGTCTGCGGCATCGCGTGGCCGGTCATCAGCCGGAACTGCTCGCGCACTTCGACGGACAGGATCTCCCAGCCGTCGATGCCCCTCAGCCCGCGGGCACGGATGGCGCGGGTGAGCGCGGTCGGCGGGTCGCGGTAGGCCATCTCCAGCACCAGCGCGTCCCGGTCGGCGGCGGCCACCGGGAACGGCTCCCGTTCCACCAGCGGTGTGGCGTGCGCGAGCAGGGCGTATCCCGCCGGGGAGAACCGGGACAGCGGCACGTGGCCGAGCCCGAGCCGCGCGGCGGCCTCCCGGCCGTGGGCGATCCCCCGGTTGACCAGGGTCACCCTGGCCCCGGCCCGGCTGAGCGCCCACGCGACGGCCCGGCCGGCCCCGCCGCAGCCGACGACGGCGGCGCTGCGGCCGCTCGGGTCGGCTCCGCTCAGCGCGAGGGTGCGCAGGGCGGCGACGGTGTCGGTGGTGGCCGCCCGCCAGCGCCCGGCGTCGCACCACAGCAGATTGGCCGCGCCGCACCCCAGCGCCTCCGGGTCGGCGACGTCGGCCACCTCCAGGGCGCTCTCCTTGTGCGGGGCGGTCACGGTCAGCCCGCGCAGGGGCAGCCCGCCGAGCGACCCGAAGCCCGCGCCCCAGTGCCAGAACGGGGCGAACCGGTCCACCTGGAAGGGCAGATAGAGCGCGGGCAGCCGAAGCTCCCGCAGCGCCGCGTTGTGCAGCCGGGGTGACAGCGAGCCGCCCGGGGCGCGCCCGGCGATGCCGTACAGGCCGCTGAGCGGGGGCAGTGCGGGCAGCCCGTAGTCGGCCGGCAGCCGGTCCAGGTCCGGCATGCCGTCCGCCCCCGGCGCACCGGCCCGGCCGAAGACGACGGGCGCCCCCAGCCACGGCGCCAGCACCCGGGTCCAGGTGCCCGCCGGACCGGACGCGAACGCCGTGACGTCGGTCCGGGCGAGCCCGGTGAGCAGCAGGGGCGCGGCCGATCCGTACTGGGCGCCCGGCTGCGGCACGAGGAGGTACAGCGCGGCCGGTACGGCGGCCATCGCGGCGAACCGGTTCCGGAGGGATCCCAATGCCGCCGGCAGCCCGGCTCCGGCTCCCCCCGGGTGGTCGGGCGCGTGCCAGGAGATCCGCCGCTGCCGGGCGGGGATCGCCGCCAGCAGCTCCGGCTGCACGTCGTCCATCGCCTCCAGGTCGACCAGGTCGTAGCGGTCCGCCGCGCGCAGGAGCCGGGTGCGCCGGGCGACCGGGCCGGCGGCCGAGCGCCCGCCCTGCCGCGTGGAACGCAGGGCGTAGGTCAGCGACCCCGGGAAGTGCCGGCGCAGCCGGGCGGGATCGGGATCGCCGACCAGGTCGGCGCGGATCTCCAGCTCGTCCGCCAGCTCGGCGAGGCCGCGCAGCCGGTGCGGGGTGAGGTCCTCGGGTCCGGCGGCCACCGCGACCAGCCGGGCCCGACGCCCGGCGGCGGCACCGTGTCCGCTGCTCAGTCGCGCCACTGGACGTACTCCTCCAGCCCGGCCCGCCCTGGGACGAACCGATTGACCTGGGCCGTCTCGTCGGCGTAGCCGACCGCCATGGTGCAGACGACGAGCCGGTCTGGTCCGATGCCGAGCTGCGCGCGCAGCACGTCCCCGTAGCCGGCGACGCTGAACTGCGGACAGCTGCCGAGGCCCCTGGCCACCAGTGCGAGCATCACGTTCTCCAGGAACAGGCCCAGCTCCAGGAAGGTGCCGGACACCGCGTTCTTGGGCAGATGGCAGACCAGGGCGGCCGGCGCCCCGTAGAAGCGCAGGTTGTCCCGGAAGTGCGCGCGGCCGGCCGCGCGGTCCGGGACGGCGTGGCCCTTGGCCAGCAGCACGCCCGTCACGGCCCGCTCGGCACGGCGCTCGGCGGCGTCGTCGAGCGACGGCGGCCGGCTGGTGCAGTCCGGACGGGGCGGGTCACCGCGGTCGTACGCCTCGCACAGCGCGTCCACCAGCGCCGTGAGGCTGTCGCCGGTCACCACCGTCACCTGCCACAGCTGGGTGTTGCGGCTCGACGGCGCGTGGGCGGCGGTGCGGAGGACCTCCGCCAGGGCGTCCCTGGGCACCGCCCGGTCCAGGAAGGCCCGCTTGCAGTGGCGGGAGGCGATCAGGGACAGGCCGTCGGGCAGCGGTCCGGATGTCATCGGCGGCTCACCCCCGTCCGGTGCTGGGGAGCGGGACGTGGACCGCGGTCAGCTCGCCCAGGCGCAGGCGGACGGCGCGCTGGAGATGCTGGGCGCACCGCCGGTACGCCTCCGGTGACTGCCCGTGCGGATCGGGGATGTCGCCGTGCGGGTCCAGCCGTACGGTACGGCCCGCGGCCTCCGGTGCCAGGGCGATGACCCGGTCGCGGTGGGCCCGGGTCATGCAGTGGATGACGGAGCTGACCCGGCACAGTTCCGAGGTGATCGGGCGGGCCCGGTGGCGGCGGGGGTTTCCCCGGCCCGGCACCCGGCGCAGGCCGAGTCCGGCGAGCGCGGACCGGGCTCCGGGCGCCATCGGGTGCGCGGGCAGCGGCGTCGCGACACCCGCGCTGGAGAAGCGGAAGGCGTGGGCGACGCCCGCCTTTGCCGCCTGGGCCCATGCGATGACCTCCGCCATGGGGGAGCGGGAGGTGTTCCCACCGCAGACGAACAGCACCCGGCATGCCGCGCCGGTGCCGCGTGTCCGCCACCAGAGGGCGGCCGACGGGCAGGCCAGGGCCGCGACCGCGGCGACGCCGAACACGAGGGCGGTCAGCTGGCCGGTGCCCGGCGCCGGCAGCCCGGCCAGCGAGGTCAGCGCGTAGGACGCGACCAGGCCGGACATCAGGCTGGCGAACGCCCAGGCCGGTACGCCCCAGGTGTACTCGCGGCGGTCGAGACAGATCAGCGAGGCGAAGACGAACAGCACCTCGCAGGTCACGCCGATCACCGCTGCCGCGAGCGCGGGGGGTGTGCCGAGGAACGTGGTGAAGCCCGCGCGCAGCTGCGGCTGCCCGGCCGGCGCGCCCGCCCCGAGCAGCACGGCCAGCCAGATCGGCGCCGCGGCGTGCTCCTCCGCGAAGAACCGGCGGTCCGTCGCGACGACCCCGTTCTTGGCGACGCGGCTCATGATCTCGAACCGGCCGAGATAGCCGACGAGGTAGACGAGGACACTCAGTACGGCGGCCAGTGTCAGGTGAGGGCTGTGCACGTCGGCGAGCGCCACCGAGACCGCTATGAGACTGAGGCACAGACCCGCCCAGGAATTCTTCATGACCCTGCGTTTGCGGGCCGCGTCGATCAACGGGGACAGGATCAGAACTCCGCCCCGCATCAACAACAGCATGAAAAGGATAGAGACACCGGAAAAGGTGTAGTTCATCGTGGTGGCACCGACGATGAGCGAGGTGAAGAAACCGGCCGCCAGTGTCTCGCGGCCGGCCACCGGAATCCGGTGCCCGCCGGTCTCCCTCCGCCGCAGGTGCCGCCACCGGCCGGTCAGGGCCAGGAGGAACACCATGGCGACGAGTTGTCCGAGCACTGCGGCGGGCAGCATCTCATAGCCGCTGACCTGCTGGGACGACAGCGGAGTCACGCCGCTGGCGAGTGCCTTCACCAGCATGGCGTAGGGGATGTACGAGATGAAGTAACCGAAGGTGAGCCAGCCCATGTGAGTCCCATTACTGCTCGGACGCCAAGGTTCTGACGCCGCAAGTCCGGGAACGGCACGTCTGGTCGAAATCTGACCCGAGGAAAAAATGTGGATGCTGGAAGGAAGCGTGCCCGCGACGGTCCGGAATTGCCGTTCGCACTGGCTTTTGCAATCCCGCAGGTCGCCCCAGGGCGTTCAATCGAGCGGCCCGCCTCCATGGTGAAGCCGCTGCCTTTTCGCTGTTGTTCGGGCGCGTACGCCTTCCGGAAATCCTACCGCCGACGGATGTACCCGGCCAGCGCGGAGGCCGCGTGCCCGCTTCGTCCGGCGACCGCCGCCAGGTGCCGGAATCAGTACCTCGCGGGGACTCGCCGACACCCGCGCCCGCCTCTCGCCCGCCGCCCGAATCCGGTTGCGGCACGGACGCCGAGCCCGGTGGAGTACGTCCATGGACGGTGCCGCCGAGCAGGGACGACGACCGCGGACCGGGAGACCCCGGACAGCCACGGCGCGCCGGTCCGCGCGGCACGGACCCGCGGTGCTCGCCGCCCTGATGCTGGCCGCGTTCACCTTCAACACCGCGGAGAACCTGCCCATCGGTCTCCTGGACCGCATCTCCGAAAGCCTCGGGGTGTCGGTGCCCGCGGCCGGCCTGCTGGTCACCGGCTACGGCGGCACGGTCGCCGTCGCCTCCCTGCCGCTCGCCCACCTCACGCGGACCGTGCCACGGCGTCATGTCCTCACCGCGGTGCTGGGCGCGCTCGTCGTCTCCAGTCTGATCGCGGGGCTGGCCGCTTCCTACGGGCAACTCCTCGCCGCACGGCTGCTCACCGCGCTCGCCCAGGCGCTGTTCTGGGCCGTGATGGGGCCGGTCGCGGTGGGCCGGTTCGCCCCGGAGGTCCGCGGGCGGGTGGTCGGGGCGCTGTCCGCGGCCGGTTCGTTCGCCCTCGTGCTCGGTGTGCCCGCCGGGACCTGGCTGGGGCAGCGGACCGGCTGGCAAGTACCCGTCGCCGGGCCGGCGGGGCTGGGGCTCGTCTCCCTGGTGACCATCGCCGTACTGCTGCCGACCTCCCGTCCGGAGACGGAGCCCGCCGCCTACGGAACGGACCCCGACGCCCGCCGGTTCGTGACCGTGCTGGCGGCCGGGACCCTGTCCGCCACCGGGGCGTTCACGGGATACACCTACGTCGTCGCGTTCCTGGGCGACGTGAGCGGCTTCGCGCCGGGCACCGTCAGCGCCCTGCTCGTGGCCTTCGGTGCCGCCTGCCTGGCCGGGGTGAGCATCACCGGGGCGCTGCTGGACCGCTGTGCGCACTCCGCGCTGCCCACCGCGGTGGCCACCCAGGCGGTGGGCATGCTCGGCCTGTACACGGCCGGCGGCCGTCCGGCGGCGGCCGTGGTGTTCCTGGTGCTGATGGGCGGTGCGCTCGGGCCGGTGTTCATGACCACCCAGAACGCGATGCTGGCGTGCGCGCCCGGCCGCACGGACATCGCCCTCGCGGCCAACTCGGGTGCGTACAACGCCGGTATCGCGGCGGGCGCCGCGCTCGGCGGGCTGGTCCTGCCGCACGCGGGCGTCCACGGCACCTTCCTCGTCGGCGGACTGCTGACCGCCGGCGCCTGCGCGGTGCTGCTCGGACCGTCCCGTTCACCGGCGCGGTCCTGACGGTCCGTACGCGCTCCTGAGCACGCGTACGCAAGCCCGCGCGCCCCGCCTCGGCGCAAGGTGAGCACCACGGGGAGGTGCCCGGATGACGGAGACCGCGGCGGCACGGTCCCGGTACGGCACCGTCCTGGACCTGGACGCCGGCGGCTGGGACTCCTCCGCGCACGACTGCTTCACCGTGTCCCGCCGGAACTGCCCCCCCGGCACGGCCCCGTTTCCCGCGGTCGCCGGCGGAGTCCCGGTCAACCCCTGGAACCTGGCCGGGCACTGGCCCCGGCACGGCCCGTCAGCTGCGGGCGACCGGCAGGCACCCGGCGACTTTCGGACGCCGCGTGCCGGCTGGTTCCCCCGGGCGAGAGCGGCCCCGCCGCCCGTCTCCCCCGGTAAGGTGCGGCCCACCGCGCCCGCGCGCCGTGGCCGGGAAACGCCGTGGCCGACCCGGTTTCCGGCCAGGCGGCCGTGCATTCCCGGCAGCCTGGATCGAGAGTCTTGATGCGGGCATCGGTTTCGTTCCCCAGCGGGTCATGGACTGGGCATCGTTCCGCCTCGTAGGTTTTAGCCCGTCAGCAACTCCGACCTGTGGACGGGAGTAATGGACGAGATATCCACGACGCACGCCAGGCGTTTCGTCGTTACCAGCGTGTCATCAGATGCCCACATGTGGAACCTCGTTTTCCTCCAACTGCTGCTGGAGGAGCGGGGCGGCGAGGTGGTCAACCTCGGAGCGTGCGTCCCGGACGACGTGATCATCGCCGAGTGCCGGAGAAACCGCCCTGACGCCCTGGTGGTGAGCACGGTCAACGGCCACGGCCACCTGGACGGGCTCCGGCTCATCGCGCAGATCCGAGCCGATCCGGAACTGGCCGGTCTACGGGTTGTCATCGGCGGGAAACTCGGTATCCGAGGATCCGAGAACGCCCGTTTCGGTGGCGAACTCGTAGCGGCGGGATTCGATGCGGCATTCGAGGCGGAAGCCGGACTCGCCGAATTCGATGCCTTTCTCGGTGCGTTGGAAAATCGGCCCACTCGTGAACTCGCAATGACTGGGGGTATGAAATGAACAGCGGATCGGGCGGCAGCGTACCTGTGCGGTCCGTGCCCGCCGTGCCGTTGCCGCTCAGCCCGGCGCGCGGCAGGTTCTCCCGCTTCGTCCGGCGCAGCCACGAGCAGGGCGGTCTGGTGGTGCAGCCCCGGATGGGCTTCGCCGACACGGCGACCATGCGGCGCGGTCTGGAGGCGGTGAGAGCCGTGCGGGGAGCGTCCATCGGCACGGTCACCGTCGACAGCTACACCCGGGTCAACGACCACGACTCGGCCCGGCGGGCGCTGGACCGGGGCGACGACCTCAACGGATACCCGGTGGTGGCCCACGGCGTGCAGGAGACCCGCCGGCTGCTGACGGGCGTGGCCGACGACGACTTCCCCGTCCAGTTCCGGCACGGCTCCGCGCTCCCGAGGGAGTTGTTCGGCGCGCTGGCCCGCGTCGGCGCGGACGCCACCGAGGGCGGCCCGGTCTCGTACTGCCTGCCCTACAGCCGCGTGCCGTTGCCGCAGGCCACCGCGGCGTGGGCCGAATGCTGCCGCATTCTGGCCGACCGGCCGGAGACGATGCACCTGGAGAGCTTCGGCGGCTGCATGCTGGGCCAGTTGTGCCCGCCGAGCCTGCTGATCGCGCTGAGCGTGCTGGAGGGGATGTTCTTCCGCGAGCACGGCATGCGGAGCATCTCGGTCAGCTACGCGCAGCAGACCAGCCCGGAACAGGACCTGGAGGCGCTGGCGGCGCTGCGCCTGCTCGCCGCGCAGTGGCTGGGCGACGACGTCGACTGGCACGTGGTGCTCTACACGTACATGGGTGTCTTCCCGCGGACACCGGTGGGTGCCTACCGGATGCTGGAGGACAGCGTGCGGCTCGCCGTGCGCAGCGGCACCGAGCGGCTGATCGTGAAGACCGCGGTGGAGGCGTACCGGATCCCGACCATCGAGGAGAACGTGGACGCCCTGGAGTTCGCGGCGGCCGTGGCCGCCGACGAGCGGCGGGCGGCACCGGTCGGGGGAGCGGTCCGGCAGACCGGCATCTACGAAGAGGCGCTGCAACTGATCACGTCGACGCTGCGGTTCGGCGACGACGTCGGGTCCGCACTGGTGGGCGCCTTCGCCCACGGCTACCTGGACGTGCCGTACTGCCTGCACCAGGACAACGCCAACCGCTCGCGGGCCGCCATCGACCCCGGGGGCACCCTGCGCTGGTTCGATCCGGGCGCGATGCCCGTGGCCGCCTCGGACGGCCACGGCAGCGCTCCGGTGACCGCGCGTTCGCTGATCGACATGCTGGGCTACAACGAGCGCCGGTTCGACCGCGAGCAGCTGGTCGGCGCGGCGGTGAGGGGAATACTGTGACGATCATGACGCACAGGACCGTCGCGACGCTGGACACGGTGCGCGAGCGGGGTGCCGTACGGGCGGTGGTCAGTCAGGGAATCCGCGGGCTGTCCCTGCCGGACGGCGACGGCGCGTGGCGCGGACTCGACGCGGACGTCGCCCGCGCGGTGGCCGCCGCGGCGCTCGGCGACCCGGCGGCGGTGAACTGGCTGCCGACGGACCCGGGGGAGCGGCTGAACCGGCTCGTCCTCGGCGACGCGGACGTGGCCACCTGCAACCTGTCGTGGACGCTCGGCCGCGAGGCCGCCCAGCCCGTGCTGTTCGCCGGGGTCACCTGCTACGACGGGGAAGGCTTCCTCGTCCGCACCGCGGACCGAATAACCAGCCCCGAACAGCTCGCCGGCCACCGGGTCGCCACCCAGGCCGGCACCACGACGGCAGGCAACCTGGCCGCGTGGTTCGGGGCGCGCGGTCTCAAGGTCGAGCCCGTCGCCTACGCGACCCCCGCCGAGGCGCTGGCCGGCTACGCGGACGGCTCGTGCGCGGCCTACGTCCTGGACCGCATCGCCCTGGCCGGCGCCCGGGCCACCCTGCCGCGTCCGGCCGACCACGTCGTGCTGGAGACGGCGATCTCCCGCGAGCCGATGGCGCTCGCCGTGCGCGACGACGATCCGGGCTGGTTCCGGGTGTGCCGGTGGGTGCTCCAGTTCCTCGTCGGGGCGGAGAGCGCCGTTCAGGAGGAGGGCGACGGCGGGGCGGCGCGTGCCGCCGCCGACCGGGCCGGCGGGCACGGCCCGGCGCTCGGCCTGGACGAGCGGTGGGCGCACCGGGTCCTGGACGCCGTCGGCACGTACGGTGACGTCTACGCACGCAACCTCGGCCCGGCCTCCGGCCTCGACGTCGGCCGCGGCGCGAACGCCCTGTGGAGTGACGGCGGGCTGCACTATCCGCTGCCCCTGCACTGATTCCCGCACCGCGCCGACGGCCGGCGCCACCGGCCTCGCGCCCCGCCCCCGCAGCGGCGTTCCGCCTGCTCACCGGGGCCTATCGACAACCTTGATGCGGGCATCGATTTCGTTCCGCAGCAGCTCGTGGACCCGGCCGCACCCAAGCTCGTAGCTTCGTTGCATCAGCTCGGATCTCCGGGAAATCCCCACCTCCCGTAGAACCCCCCGACCTCCCCTCCGAATCAGGAGTATGTCATGAGCACATCAGAAACGCCTCCGGAGACCCGCGGCGCACTCGAACTCACGGCGGCCATGCTGCTGTCCGGCACCATCGGCGTCTTCGTCGTCGAGTCCGGTGCCTCACCGTTCAACGTGGTCTTCTTCCGGTGCGTGTTCGGCACCCTCTTCCTCGGCCTGTACTGCCTGATCCGCGGATTCTTCAAGAACCACGGGTTCACCCCGAAGAAGCTGGGCCTCGCCGCGCTCGGCGGCGTGTTCATCGTCTTCAACTGGGCGTTCCTGTTCGAGTCCTACGAGAAGACCTCGATCTCGGTGGCCACCGTCGTCTACCACACCCAGCCGTTCTTCGTGGTACTGCTCGGAGCCCTGCTGTTCAAGGACCGGATCACCGCGCACAAGGCCGGCTGGCTGTTCGTCGCCTTCTTCGGCCTCGTCCTCGTCTCGGGCATCTCGACGTCCGACTTCTCCAGCGGCAGCACCTACCTGGTGGGTGTCGGCTACGCCCTGCTCGCCGCCCTCTTCTACGGCCTGTCGACGATCATCACCAAGCGCGTGACCGGCGTGAAGCCCCACCTGGTCGCCCTGGTCCAGGTGACGCTCGGCATCCCGCTGCTGCTGCCCTTCACCCAGCTCGGCCAGAGCGCGCACTTCGGCAACGGCTGGGCCTGGCTGGTCGGCCTCGGCTTCATCCACACCGGCGTGATGTACGTGCTGATGTACTCCGCCTACCAGAAGCTGCCCACCACGAAGATCGCCGTCCTGGCCTTCGTCTACCCCGCCGCCGCGATGGTGTGCGACTGGGCCGTCTACGGACACCACGTCAGCTGGGTCCAGGCCCTGGGCATCCCGCTCATCGTCGCCGCCTCCCTCGGCATCAGCCTCGGCTGGCGCCCCCGGCTGCGCCCCGCCGCGGCCCAGGCCGCTGCGGACGCCCCCGCACAGCCGGTCGCCCCGTCCGCGGAGCGCACCACCGCCTGAGCCCCGGACACCGACTGACGCTCACCGTCCGGACCACCGTCAGAGAGGACCCCAGCCATGCCCCGCGTCACCGACCCGACCGCACCGCGCATAGCCCTGGTGGGCGCCACCGGAGTGGTCGGCACCACCCTCCTGAGGCTCATCGAGGAACGCGGCTTCCGCTACCGCGAGCTGCACCTGGTCGCCTCCGCCCGCTCGGCCGGCCGCGAGATCACCGCCGAGGGCCACTCCTACCAGGTACAGGACCTGGACGGCTTCGACTTCTCCGGCACCGACGTCGCCTTCTTCTCCGCCGGCGGCAGTGTGAGCACCACCTTCGTACCCAAGGCCGTCGCCCAGGGCGCCCTCGTCATCGACAACACCAGCGCCTTCCGGATGGACCCCGACACCCCGCTGGTCGTCCCCCAGGTCAACGCACACGAACTCGGCGAGCGCCCGGCGAGCGGCATCATCGCCAACCCGAACTGCTCCACCATCCCGCTGGTCCGACTGCTGGCGCCCGTCCAGGAACGCTGGGGCATCCGCCAGGCGGTGGTCAGCACCTACCAGGCGGCGTCCGGCGCGGGCTACTCCGGCATCGACGAACTGCACGCCGGTGCCCGCGCGGTCCTAGACGATCCCGACGGCACCGGAGTGACCGGGACCTTCAGCCCCTCCCTGGCCTTCGACGTCATCCCGCGCATCGACCGGCTCCTGGACGACGGCTTCACCTTCGAGGAGCAGAAGATGCTCCAGGAGTCCCGCAAGATCCTGTCCCTGCCGCACCTGGACGTCACCACCACCTGTGTGCGCGTTCCGGTGGCCAACAGCCACTCCGAGGCCGCCTGGATCGAGTGCCACAACCCGGTGGACCGGGCCGAACTGGTCCGGCTGCTGTCGGAGCAGGACGAGGTCACCGTCCACGACCTGGAGACCGTCGGCGCGTTCCCCACCCCGCGCACCGCGGGCGACCCCAACCGGGTGCACGTCGGACGCGTCCGCGTCGCCGCCCACAACCCGCGCGGCTTCTGGCTGTGGATCGTCGCGGACAACGT
The DNA here is from genome assembly GCF_042896695.1 of Streptomyces sp. NPDC001270. Classification (NCBI taxonomy): domain Bacteria; kingdom Bacillati; phylum Actinomycetota; class Actinomycetes; order Kitasatosporales; family Streptomycetaceae; genus Streptomyces; species Streptomyces sp. NPDC001270. The sequence goes on from NZ_JBIAXM010000020.1 coordinate 43,981, forward strand.
CCGGATCGGCGCCGCCCTGAACGCGCTCCAGATCGCCGAAGCACTCACCGAGCGAGGTGTGCTGTGACCACTCCCATCGTCCTGAAGTTCGGCGGCTCCACCTTCCCGTCCCCCGAGGCGTACGCCGAACTCGCCGCCGCCCTGGGCCGGCGGGCCGAGGAGGAGCAGCGGCCGATGGCCGTCGTGGTCAGCGCCATGCCGGGCGAGACCGAGAAGCTGCGCGGCCTGCTGCACGAGGCCAACCCGCAGCCGGAGGACGCCACCGTCGCCGGGCTCCTCACCCTCGCCGACACCATCAGCGCCCATCTGCTGGCCGCCGCCCTGCACCGCGTCGGACTCACCGCCACCGTGCTCGCGGGTCACCAGCAGGGCCTGGTCACCGACAGCACGTTCATGTGGGCCAAGGTGGCGCGGCTGGACGCCGAGCCGCTGCGGCGGGCCTTCGACGAGCACCAGGTCGTCATCGTGCCCGGTGGCCAGGCGGCCGACGCCCAGGGCCGTCCCACCTGGCTCGGCAAGAACAGCTCCGACCTGTCGGCCGTCCTGGTCGCCGCCGCACTCGGTGCCGACCGCGTCGAGATCCACTCCGACGTCGACGGGATCTACAGCGCCGACCCGAACGCCGTGACCGGGGCCCGCCTGCTCCCCGAGGTCACCTACGACACCGCCTCGCTGATGTCCCTGTACGGGGCGAAGGTCCTGCACCGCAGGTCGGTGCGGACCGCCAAGCAGCACGGCATCGTCCTCGTCTGTCGTCACAACCGGGACCCCTTCCCCTCCGGCACGGTCATCGGCGGCGACGGCGCCCCGGCCGCCGGCGTCGTGGCCAACACCAGGTCGGAGGTCCTCGCCTACGCCACCGCGGCCGCGGCCGACCTGGCGCACAGCGTCTTCCACGCCGAAGGGATCGACACCGTACGCCTGGAGGACGGGCCGCACCTCGTGGTCGTCGGCGGCTACCTCGACGTCGGCCGCTTCCAGCGCGTGCACGACCTGCCCGAGGCGCGGGTCGTGGGCATCCCGGTCACCGAGATCATCGGCAGCCGGGCCACCACCCACATCGCCGCCGACGCCGAGCAGGCCCGGCAGCTCGCCCAGAAACTCCACGAGGCCCTGCCCGAACCGCTTGAGCCGGCCGTCGGACTCCGAGTCCTGTAAGTCCCCGCCACCGCGCACCGAACCCGCCACCCCGCACTGAACCCGCCACCCCGCACCGAAGGAGACACCACCATGACCACGACCACCTTCCAGACCGCCGTCTCCGCGCCGCAGACCCTGGGGCTGATCGAACTTCCCGACGCCGTGCGGGACAGCATCGGCCGCGAACTGGCCGCCGAGCCCGATCCGACCCGGGACATAGACCGCGCCATGGCGCGCTACCACCAGATCTTCGCCGGCCTGCCGCTCGAACTGCTCCAGCAGATCCTCGATTTCGGCCGCCACAACGACACCCCCGGCGTCGGCTACGTCCGCAACCTCCCCGTCGATCCGGAGCTGCCCCTCACCCCGTCGAACGGCGGCCCGGCCGCCGACAAGAAGACGTACGTCGCCGAAGGGGTCCTGCTCGGCCTGTCCGGCCTGCTCGGCGAGCCGGTCGGCTTCCTCACCGAGAAGAACGGCAATCTCGTCCACGACGTCATCCCCGTCGAGGGCGGCGCGATGAGCCAGACCAACCAGGGCTCGGTCGTCTTCCTCAACTTCCACAACGACATCGTCCACGACGCCATCGGCCGCTACGACGTCAGCAACCCCGACTTCCTCGTCCTCAGCTGCCTGCGCGCCGACCACGAGGGAGTCGCGGCGACCCACTACGCGGACGCCCGGGACATCGTCCGCGCCCTCGACTCCCGCACCCTGGAACTGCTGCGCAGCCCGCTGTTCCGGCTCAACGCACCCGGCAGCTACGTGCGGGACGTGGCCGGCGGACAGGAGGTGCTCTCCGACCCGGTCGCCATGATCAACGGACCCGAGCAGTTCCCGGAGATATCCGCCTCCGCCAACGGGGTGCGCGGCATGACCACCGCCGCCGAGGCCGCCCTGGACCGGCTCCAGGCCGCCTGCCGGGAGACCGCCCACCAGGTGTACCTGCGCCCGGGCGAGGCCCTTCTGATCAACAACCGCAAGGGACTGCACGCCCGTACACCGTTCACCGCGCGCTACGACGGCGCCGACCGCTGGCTCCAGCGGACGTACGTGCGCCGCAGCCAGTGGTCCATCCGCTACCGGCAGGACGCCGACAACCGTCGTGTCCACTACTGATCCGGCCGGCGGGGGCGGGGGCTTGCCGAGCCCCCGCCCCCGCTTCGTCTGTTCGGGTGGGCAGCCGGCCCGGGAGCGGGCCGGGCGAGCAGGAACCAGAGGGAGGAACGCTCATGGACGTCATGACGGCCGTACTGAGCCGCCGCAGTGAACGCAACCTCGTCGAACCGGCTCCGGGCGACGACGAGTTCGCCTACCTGCTGCGTGCCGCGGCCACCGCCCCCGATCACGGCAGGCTCCGTCCCTGGCGGTGGATCCTGGTACGCGGCGAAGGACGCGTCGCACTCGGCCGCAGCTTCGCCGGTGCGTCCTCGGCGGCCGGCTTCCGACGGGACCGGACCGAGGCCAAGACCCAACGGGCGCCGCTCCTGGCCACCCTGGTGTTCACGCCGGTGGCGGAGCACCAGGTGCCCGAGTGGGAGCAACTGGCCGCCACCAGCGCCATGGTCGGCTCCCTGGGCCTGCTGCTGCACGCCCGCGGCTTCGGCAGCATCTGGCGCACCGGCAGGTACGCCGAATCCGCCCCGGTCCGCCGCCTGCTCGGGCTGTGCCCTGCCGAACGCCTGCTGGGCTGGCTGTACATCGGCACTCCGGGAGAACCGCAGGAGCCGAGGCGGCGGACACCCGACGACGTCACCGACCGGATCTCCGTCTTCGCGGCCGAGCCGGTGACCGTCTGAGAGCCCTCGACCGTTCTGGCGGGTCAGCCCGACTCGACCAGTGGTGCCGACTCCCGCATGAGCCGTACCGCCTGGTCGGCGAAGAGTTTCAGCTCCCGGCCCAGCCGCCTGCCGCTGCGCCAGGCCAGCTGCGTACTGACGGAGAACGGCGGGTCCCACGGCAGTGCCGTCATCTCGCCCTTCTCCAATTCCGTGGCCACGGTCACGGAAGGAAGCAGTGCGATTCCGAGCCCGGACGCGACACCCCGCTTGATCGCCTCTATGGTGCCGAATTCCAGGAAAGGCATGGTTTCTGCCCCCCGTAGTTCATCCTCGAACAGGTCCCGATATGCACAACCGGCCTCGGTGGCCAATTTCGATGCTGAGCGTAAATCGTCGAGTGACAGCTCCTCCCGTTGTGCCAGGGGGTGATTGGCCGCTGCAACGAGCACCAGCGGCTCCTCGGCCAGGACCACGGTCTCCAGACCCTGATGCCGGGTCTCCTGTTCCATGAGGAATCCGATGTCGAAGCTTCCCTGGCGCAGTGCGTGGCAGGTTTCCGCGCACAGACTCGGCCTCAACGAAAGGTGAACTTTTGGATAGCGGTGGTGGAAGAACTCCAGCAATGGCGGCATGCGGTACGACGTGATGCTCTCCATCGTGCCGATGACCAAGGTCCCCGACGGGCCGTCCCCGCCGGCGACGTCCGCACGCGCGGCGTCGGCCAGCGCCAGGATCTGCTCGGCGTACTCCAACAGCTTCTCACCGGCGGGCGTGAGCCGGATCCGACCGCCGAGCCGGTCGAAGAGTTCCACCCCCAGCGAGGTCTCCAACGCACGGATCTGCGTCGTCACACTCGACTGCGCGTAGCTGAGCTCCTCCGCGGCGCGGGTGAAGCTCAGCAGCGTCGCGACCTTCTGGAACGTCACCAGGTGACGAATTTCCACGGTATCCCCCTCTGCCGGAACGATTCGACGGGGAAATCATGCCTTCCGTCAAGGGATCCACGCAGCAGCGACAAAGACGACGAAACTACAGGTAGATACGCACTTGCTGGACCCGGTGATGAGATCTCCGTCACACCCGTCATATATCTACTGGCGATGGGCCGTTCCGTCACGTCATACGGCGCGGACTCACGTCATTCGATCAAGACCCGCAGGTTGATCGCCGTTCCCGCACCGAAGAAACGGGGTGCCCGCCCTGAATTTTCCCGCGGCAGCGGGCCGGCATCCACCGAGACTCGGCCGGTCCGTGTCGACGTGTTTTCCCTAAAGACGAGTCAATCAACGGGCAAAGAAAGCGAGGCGGCCCCGCAGAGCCCACCCCGGGGATCCGGAGGTGCCGGCGCCGGCCAGGTCGACGGTGTTTCCTAGAGCGCCTGCGCGCCCGGCTTCACCATGTTGCGGACCGTGCGGGCCTTCACGAAGTCGCCCATCGCGGTCATCTCCCACTCGCCGGAGTACTGGCGGATCAGCTTGGCCATCAGCACGCCCGTCTGTGGCTCGGCACCGGTCAGGTCGAAGCGGACCAGTTCCTCGCCGGACGCGCTGTCCACGAGGCGGCAGTACGCCTTGGCGACCTCGGTGAACTTCTGGCCCGAGAAGGAATTGACGGTGAAGACCAGGCCGGTGACCTCCTGCGGGATCCGGCCGAGGTCGACGACGATCACCTCGTCGTCACCGCCGCCCTCACCGGTGAGGTTGTCGCCGGAGTGCTTGATCGCGCCGTTCAGGATCGACAGCTTGCCGAAGTAGCAGCTGTCGATGTGGTTGCGCTGGGGGCCGTAGGCGATGACCGAGGCGTCCAGGTCGATGTCCTTGCCGCGGAAGGCGGGCTCCCAGCCGAGGCCCATCTGCACCCGGGACAGCAGCGGACGGCCGCCCTTGACGAGGGAGACGGTCTGGTTCTTCTGGAGACTGACCCGGCCCTTGTCCAGGTTGATCTTCCCGGTGCCGGGCGCGGCGGCCGGCGGCGCCGGGGGAGCGGCGGGCATCGGGGGCGCCACGGGCTGCGCGGTGGGCTGTGCGATGGGCTGTGCGGCGGGCGGTGGCGGGGCCACCGGCTGCGCGGCCGGGGCGGGTTCCTCCACGGTGACGCCGAAGTCGGTGGCGATGCCCGCGAGTCCGTCCGCGTATCCCTGGCCGACGGCGCGCGCCTTCCACTGGCCGGCGCGGCGGTAGATCTCGACCACCACCAGTGCCGTCTCGGTGCCGAGCTGCGGGGGTGTGAACGTCGCCAGGACCGCGTTGCCGTCGGCGGCGCGGATCGTCGCCGTCGGTTCGATGCCCTGGAAGGTCTGGCCCGCGGCGTCGGGGCTCGCGGTCACGACGATCTTCTCGATGCCGGGCGGGACGGCGGCGGTGTCGACGATGATCGCGTCGGGTGCCGCGCCGCCGCCCGAGCGGTAGGTCACGCCCGGTCCCGAGGGCTGGTTGTAGAAGATGAAGTCCTCGTCGGAGCGCACCTTGCCGTCGGCGGTGAGCAGCAGGCCCGACACGTCGAGCCGCACCGGGGCGGCGACGTCCACCGTCACCCGGGACGCGGAGAGAGGGATGTTCGAGCCTGGGGTCATAGCTGTCATGCCAGAGGTAACGATCGAGAGCGCTTTACCGTTCCCTTACCTTGCGTCCGTTCGGCCCAGCGCTCCCACCGGTCGCCCGCGGGGCGGCCGAGAACGGCCGCGGGGGCGCCCAGGGGCCTTCACCCCTGAGCGCCCCCGCGGCCCGCGGTCCGCCTACGGCACCACCACGATCTTGCGTCCCACGCCCGCCGCGAACTGCTCCAGCGCCTGCGGGTAGCGCTCCAGCGGGATGCGGTCGCTGATGAACACCTCGGGGTCGAGCACACCGTTCGCGAACAGCTCCGCCGCCCGCTCGTAGCTGTGCAGCACCGCCATGGAGCCGGTGATGGTGATCTCCTGGTTGTAGATGCGGTACGGGTCGATCTTCACCCGGGTCGAGTAGTCGGCGACCCCGAACTGGAGGAACGTGCCCGCCTTGGCCACCCGCTCCAGGCCGTCCTGGATGGCCGCCGCGTTCCCCGTCGCGTCGATCACGACGTCCCAGCCCTGCGGCCGGTCGAGTTCGTCGGCGTTCGCGGCGGACGCCGAGACGCCGAGCCGGCGGGCCGTCTCCAGCCGGTCCGGGTTCAGGTCCACCATGTCCACGCTCGCCGCGCCGGTCCGCTTGGCGAGTTCCAGCATCATCAGTCCCATGGTCCCGGATCCGTAGATCAGCACATGGCTGGCCAGCCGGGACTGGAGGATGTCGTAGCCGCGCACCGCGCAGGACAGGGGCTCGATCAGGGCCGCGTCCTGGGTGCGGACGTGCTCGGGCAGCTTCACGCAGTTCGCCACCGGCGCCACCGCGTACTGCGCCGCGCCGCCCGGGTTGGTCACGCCGATCGCCGCCCAGCGCTCGCAGAGGTTGTTGTGGCCGGCGCGGCAGTAGCGGCACTCGTAGCAGTACAGCGACGGGTCGACCGCCACCCGGTCGTCGACCGCGACCTCGGTGACCTGGGCGCCCACCCCGACGACCCGGCCCGCGAACTCGTGTCCGGGCACGATCGGCAGCTTCGGTGCGAACTCGCCCTGGAGGATGTGCAGATCCGTGCCGCACAGGCCGCAGGCGGCCACTTCGACGACGACCTCGCGCGGGCCGGGCGTCGGGTCCGGGACCTCCGTGACGACGGCGCGGCCCACGGACTCGATGACGGCGGCCTTCATTTCACGGCTCCCAGCGAGAGGCCCTGGACCAGCTTGTCCTGGGCGGTGAACCCCGCGGCGAGCACCGGCAGGGAGACGACGAGCGACGCGGCGCACACCTTCGCCAGGAACAGGCCCTGGCTGGTGATGAAGCCGGTCAGGAAGACGGGTGCGGTCTCGGCGACCACACCGGTGAGGACCCGGGCGAACAACAGCTCGTTCCAGCTGAAGATGAAGCAGATCAGCGCCGTCGCGGCGATGCCGGGCAGGGCGATCGGTGCCACCACACGGGCCAGGATCGTCGGCAGCCGGGCGCCGTCCACCCGGGCGGCCTCGATCACCGCCACCGGGACCTCGGCGAGGAAGGACTGCATCATCCACACCGCGATCGGCAGGTTCATCGACGTGTACAGGATGACCAGCAGCCAGATGTTGTCGAGCATGCCGGTGTTCTTCGCGAACAGGTAGATCGGCAGCAGGCCCGCCACCACCGGCAGCATCTTCGTCGACAGGAAGAAGAACAGGACGTCCGTCCACTTCCGCACCCGGCGGATGGAGAGTGCGTACGCCGCCGGCAGGGCCAGCAGCAGCACGAACAGGGTCGAGGCGATCGACGCGGTGGCCGAGTTGATCAGCGCGGGCCAGGGGTCGGCCCCGCCGCCCGCACCGAAGAACTCGCGGTAGCTGTCCAGGGTCAGGGAGGCCCCGAAGGACGGCGGATTGGTGGCGGCGTCCGTCTCGGAGTGGAAGGAGGTCAGGGCCATCCACGCGATGGGCAGGAAGAACAGCAGCCCCACCAGCCAGGCCACCAGGCCCAGCCCCGCTCCGCTGCGACGGCGGGACCGTACGTTCACGGTCTTTGCTGCGACGGTGCTCATGCGCGCGACACCTCCTCGCGGAACAGCGACGACACCACGCGCAGCGCGAAGGTCGCGATGATGATCGAGCCGATGACCACCACGACGCCCGCGGCCGAGGCGAGGCCGTTCTCGTGGGCCTGGTAGAAGCTCTGGTAGACGGTGTACGGGAGGTTGGCGGTGCCCAGGCCGCCCGACGTGATCGTGAAGACCGCGTCGAAGTTCTGCACGATGTAGATCGAGCCCAGCAGGCCGCCGAGTTCGAGGTAGCGGCGCAGATGCGGGAGGGTGAGGTAGCGGAAGACCTGCCAGTCGCTCGCGCCGTCCACCCGCGCGGCTTCGAGTTGCTCGTTGTCGCGGCTCTGCAGTCCCGCCAGCAGGATCAGCATCATGAACGGCGTCCACTGCCACACCAGGGAAGCCTCGACCGCGATCAGCGGATTGTCCGAGATCCAGTCCGGCTGCGGGCCGCCTACATAGTGCAGTAAACCGTTGAACAGGCCGTATTCGGGGTTGTAGAGCACGTGCTTCCACAGCAGGGCGGCGGCCACGGGCACGACCAGGAACGGTGCGATCATCAGCGTACGGACCATGCCGCGGCCCCGGAACTTCCGGTTGAGCAGCAGTGCGACGGCAAGGCCCAGGACCAGGCTGGCCAGGACCACCGTGACGGTCAGCACGATGGTCGTCCACACCGACTGGCGCAGGTCCGGGTCGGTCAGGACCTGCCGGTAGTTGTCGATACCGGTGAAGTGACGGTCCTTCGGATACAGCGCGTTCCAGTCGAAGAACGAGAACACCAGGGTCGCCACGAAGGGCAGCTGGGTCACTACGATCATGAAGACCAGCGCGGGCAGCAGCGGCGCTCGGGTGACCCACGCGCGCATGCGGTTCGGCGGCCGGATCGCCGGCCGCGCGGTGGCGGCGGCGACCGGGGCGGGGGCGGTGACGGTCATGATCCCTCGTACTTCTTGCCGACGGTCTCGGCGAGCTTCTGTGCCTTCTCAAGCGCGCTGTCCACGGACTGCCGGCCCGCGACGGCGGAGCTCAGCTCCTGCGAGACCTTGGTGCCCAGGTCGGTGAACTCGGGGATGTCGACGAACTGGATGCCGGGCGCGGGACGGGGCTGCACACCCGGGTCGTTCGGCTTGGCACTGGAGATGGCGTCCCGGGTGACGTCCGCGAAGGCGGCCGCCTCCTTGCGGTACTCCGGGATGTCGTAGGTCGAGCTGCGCTTGCCGGCCGGCACGTTGGCCCAGCCCGCCTTCTCGCCCACGAGCTTCTCGTAGTCCTTGCTGGACGCCCACGAGATGAACTTCCAGGCGTCGTCGGCGTTCTTGGACGCCTTCTGGATGCCCCACGCCCAGGTGTAGAGCCAGCCGGAGCTGTCCGTCTTGTCGACCGGGGCCGGGACGTAGCCCATCTTGCCCTTGACCGGGGAACCGGCGGCCTCCAGCGAACCCGCGCCGGACGTGGCGTCGTACCACATCGCCGTCTTGCCCTGCGTCGTGTTGTTCAGACACTCGGCGAAGCCGGCCTGCGGCGCGCCGGACTCGCCGTGCTTGCGGACCAGGTCGACGTAGAACTGCGCGGCCTTCTTGAACTCGGGGGAGTCCAGTTGGGCCTTCCAGTCCTTGTCGAACCAGGTGCCGCCGAAGGTGTTGACGACCGTGGTCAGCGGAGCCATCATCTCCCCCCAGCCGGGCAGCCCGCGCAGACAGATGCCCTTCATGCCGGGCTCGGCGCCGTCCACCTTCGCGGCGAGGTCCGCGACCTGCTTCCAGGTGGGCTTGGCCGGCATGGTCAGGCCCTTCTTCTGGAAGACGTCCTTGCGGTACATCAGGAAGGACGACTCACCGTAGAAGGGCTCGCCGTAGAGCTTGCCGTCGGCCGCGGTGAGGGCCTGCTGCATCGGCTTGAGGATGTCCTGCTGGTCGAAGGCGGTGTCCTTCTTGACGTACGAGTCGATCGGGTGGAGCCAGCCGTTCTTGGCGTAGATCGGGATCTCGTAGTTGCTGAGCGTGGCCACGTCGTACTGGCCGGCCTGGTTGGCGAAGTCCTGGCTGATCTTGTCCCGGACGTCGTTCTCCGGCAGGACGGTGAAGTTCACCTTGATGCCGGTGTCCTTGGTGAAGTGGTCGGCGGTGAGCTTCTGCAGCTCCACCATCTGCGGGTTGTTCACCATCAGGACGTTGATCGAGTGGGCCGAGGACCCGCCGCCGGCTCCGCCGGCGCCCGAGCAGCCGACGAGCAGCGGAGTGAACAGCGTCCCTGCGGCGGCCAGGGCGAGCGTGGCGCGGGGCCTCCATCGGCTCTGGGTGTGCATGGATAGCTCCTGGTAGGTGTGAGGACGTATGGCGATGTGCGGATACAAGGGGCGCGGGGCGGTGCGCGGCACCCCTGGGGATTGCCTTGGTATATGAGTTCGGATCAGTCACACGCGGATGACCTGCGGCCCCAGCAGTGAGTAGCGGTGGGCCTCGGTCGCCGGGAGGAGGGTGCTCGTCACGATCGCCTCCAGCGCGCCGACGTCGGCGAACCGGCAGAAGCTGACCGCTCCGAACTTGGTGTGCGTCCCCGCGAGGACGGTGCGCCGGGCGGCCCGGACGGCCTGTGCCTTGACCTCGCTGACCGCCGGGTCGGGGGTGGTCAGCCCGTGTTCGCGGGAGATGCCGTTGGCGCCGATGAAGGCGAGGTCGACCACGAAGCCGGCCAGCATCTTCGTGGTCCAGTGGTCGACGGTCGCCAGCGTGCCGGGGCGGACCCGGCCGCCGAGGAGCAGCACCGAGACGTTTTCGGCCTCGGCCAGGGCGCCGGCGACCGGCAGGGAAGCGGTGACCACGGTCAGTGGCCGGTCCACGGGCAGGGACTCGGCGATGAGCTGTGGGGTGAAGCCCTCGTCGACGAAGACGGTCTCCGCGTCCCCGAGCAGTTCGGCGGCCGCGGCGGCGATCCGGCGCTTCTCGGGCACCTGGCTGGTGGCCCGGAAGGCGAGCGTCGTCTCGAACCCGGCGCTCTCCACGGGATAGGCGCCGCCATGGGTGCGGCGCACCAGACCGTGGTCCTCCAGGGCGCGCAGATCGCGCCGGATGGTCTCCTTGGCCACGCCCAGCTCGGAGGCGAGCGCGGTGACGTCGACGGAGCCGGTCGTCCGTGCGGCCCGCACGATCTCTCGCTGCCGTTCCTCGGCCGTCTTGGAACTCATGCGTCACCTGCCTCCACGCTGAGGTGTGCCCGTTCGGGCCCGGTGGGGCCCACGGGAGATGTTTTACAGCGGGTGCGCGACGCTGACCAGGTCTGTTGCCGATCCGATGCTGCCCGTGTGTGCCCGATCGCCGGGCGGATTGCCCGCCTCGGACCTGCGTGGCTGTTTCGGACGAGGTGGGAACGGGCGGTGTCCGTGCCCGAATACACGGGCGGGCGGGCCCGTTTGGTGCCCGCCCGCCCATTCGGCCGACAGTTTTCCGCCGCTTCCCGGTCCGTGCTCCGTGCCGCTCCCGGTTCGGGTTCCGCTCCGGGCCGTGCCCGTTTCGTCATAGCTGCGACCGGATCGGCTCGTGTCCTCAGTGCGGCCGGGATCGGCTCTCGTCCTCAGTGCGGCCAGATCGGCGGGTCGTTCACGAAGTGCCCGCCCAGGTGGGTGTGGGCCGGGTCGTCGGGGGTCAACTCCCCCTGTTCGGCGATGAGCTGCGCGGCGTACGGCTCCGAGTCGTCCTGCGGTGCGTAGCCGAGCGCCCGTGCCCCGGTCAGGTCCCACCACAGGCGGGTGTTGGCGGACGAGCCGTAGACGACGGTGTGGCCGACGTGCTCGGCGGTCAGTGCCGCGTGGAAGAGGCGGGCGCCGTCGGCCGGGCTCATCCACACCGAGAGCATGCGGACGCTGCTCGGCTCCCGGAAGCAGGAGCCGATGCGGACGGAGACGGTCTCCAGGCCGTGCTTGTCCCAGTAGAGCTGCGCCAGGTCCTCGCCGAAGGACTTGGACAGGCCGTAGAAGGTGTCCGGGCGGCGCGGGGTGTCGGCCGGGATCAGCGGGTCGTCGCCGCGCGGGGCGCGGGTGAAGCCGACCGCGTGGTTGGAGGAGGCGAAGACGATCCGCGGCACGCCCGCCCGGCGGGCCGCCTCGTACAGGTGGTAGGTGCCCTCGATGTTCGCCTTCAGGATCTTCTCGAAGGTCGACTCCAGGGAGATGCCCGCGAGGTGGATGATCGCGTCGACGCCCGTCACGGCCGCGCGCAGCGCCTCGGTGTCCGCGAGGTCCGCGGTGATCGCGTCCGGCTCGCCCTCGATCGGACGCATGTCGAACAGCCGCAGGTCGTAGCCGTGGTCCGGGAGCAGTTCCCGCATCAGGGTGCCGAGACCGCCGGCGGCGCCGGTGAGCAGGACGGTGCGGGGAGCGGGCATGCTCGGTCTCCTCGGGTCAGGGGCGCGGCCGGTGGCCCGAACCAGCGGCCGACGGCTCGGGCCGACCGCCGCAGAGGTGAGCCAACAGTCGTATTCATGGCCAGCATTCACATTCATGGACACGCTAAGGAGCGGCGCTCCGGCTCGTCAAGGGTGGCATGGAGTGGGCGGATCCGCTCTCGTGTCGCGGGTTTGCCCGCTTGACCGGCCCCGAGTGCGGCCCGTAGCGTGGCTTCGTTCAGAAATATAGACACCGATCATAAACATGCACCGACAGGGAGCGCCCGTGACGTCAGCCCCTCTCGCCGCGCGACTCCGCAACCCCAGCGGGCCGCTGTTCTTCCCCGTCACCTCCTACGCGCCCGACGGCTCCGTGGACCTCGACGTCTACCGCGCGCACGTACGCCGGGGCGTCGAGGCCGGGGCCGCCGCCGTGTTCGCCTGCTGCGGCACCGGGGAGTTCCACGCGCTTCTGCCCGAGGAGTTCGCCGCCTGCGTACGCGTCGCCGTCGAGGCCGCCTCAGGAGAGGTACCGGTCGTCGCGGGCGCCGGATACGGCACGGCGCTCGCCGTGCGCTACGCGGCCCTCGCCCGGGACGCCGGGGCCGACGGGCTGCTCGCCATGCCGCCGTACCTCGTCGTCCCCGGCCAGGAGGGCCTGCTGCGGCACTACCGGGAGATCGCCGCCGCGACCGGCCTGCCGGTGATCGTCTACCAGCGCGACAACGCGGTGTTCACCCCGCCCACGGTGGTCGAACTCGCCCGCACGGAAGGGATCATCGGCTTCAAGGACGGCCTCGGCGACCTCGACCTGATGCAGCGCGTCGTCAGCGCCGTACGCACCGACGCCCCCGGTGACTTCCTCTACTTCAACGGCCTGCCGACCGCCGAGCAGACCCAGCTCGCCTACCGCGCCCTCGGCATCACCCTCTACTCCTCGGCCGTCTTCTGCTTCGCCCCCGAGATCGCCCTCGCTTTCCACCGGGCGCTGCGGGACGGCGACGAGACCTCCGCGCACCGGCTCCTGGACGGCTTCTACCGCCCGTTCGTCGAACTGCGCGCGCAGGGCCGCGGCTACGCCGTCGCCTTGGTCAAGGCGGGCGTGCGGCTGCGCGGCTGCGACGTCGGCGGGGTGCGGCCGCCGCTGCACGAACCGAGCGAGGAGCACGTCAAACAGCTCGCCCAGGTGATCGAACGCGGCTACGCGCTGCTGGCGGCGACCGCGTGAAGGCATCCGGATTCGTCTACCCCTGGGACGTGGTCGGGGACCCGGCGGCGCCCGCGCGGTTCGCCGGGCTCGGCACCGCCCAGATCACCCTCGCCGCCGCCTACCACTCCACCCGCGCGCTCACCCCCCGCCATCCGCGCCACCGGATCGTCACCGCCGAACACGCCGCCGTGCTCTACCCCCTCGGCGGCCACTGGGCGGGCCGCATCCCGCGGCCCCACCCGGCCGGCGACTGGGCGCCGGGCGACGCCTACGGCGAGGCCGCCGACGCGCTCGCCGCGGCCGGCCTGGAGGTGCACACCTGGGTGGTCCTCGCGCACAACTCCCGGCTGGGCGCCGAACACCCGGACACCTCGGTCGTCAACGCCTACGGCGACCGCTACCCGTGGGCCCCCTGCATCGCGCAGCCCGCCACGCGCGCGTACCTGGTCGGCCTCGCCGCCGAGGCCGCCGTACGCCCCGGCGCCCGCGGCACGGAGCTGGAGTCCCTCGGCTGGTACGGGCTGGCCCATCTGCACGCCCACGACAAGACCGGCGGGGTCGGCCTCGGCGAGGCCGGCCAGTACCTGATGTCGCTGTGCTTCTGCCCCGACTGCCGCGCCGGGTACGGGGAGCGGGGCGCCGACCCCGACGAACTGGCCGCCGCCGTACGGACGGCGCTGGAGCCGCTGTGGCGCGGCGCGCCGGAGGCCGGCGGCTGGGCGGGCGTGGAAAGGCTCCTCGGCGCACCGCCGGCCGCCGCCACGCGCGCGTGGCGCGACGACACCGCCCGCACCCTCCAGGAGGCGGCCGTCGCCGCCGTCCGCGCCGCCGCGCCCGAGGGCTTCCAGGTGCTGCTGCACGCGGACCCGGTGTCGTACCACTGCGGCGCCAACGCGGGCGTCGACCCCGAGCACATCCTGTCCGTCGCGGACGGAGTCGTCGTGCCCTGCACCGGCGGCCCGGAACTGCTCACGCCCTTCGCCGGGCGGCGGCGCGCGGGCACCGTGCTGGCGGCCAACCTCACCGTGGTCTCCGGCATGGGCGGCAGCCCCGGCACCCTGGCGGCGGACGCGGCCCGGGCCCGCGCGGCGGGCGCCACCGAACTGCGCCTGTATCACCTGGGGCTGGCGTCGGACGGCGACCTGGCGGCGGTGCGGGAGGCGCTCGCCGGACGCTGAACCAGGGACAGGGCCATCGCCAGCAGCGCCACCCCGAGCAGGGGCAGCAGCAGCCGGACGTCCGCCACTTCGACCAGGGCGGCCCCGGCGGCCAGCCCGACCACGTTCGGCGTGAACAGCAGGGTGCTCGCGGTGGCGGACGCCCGGCCCAGCAGCGGGCCGGGCGTCTCGCGCTGTACGGCGGTGAGCGCGGCGATCAGCACGCACGGCAGCCCCACCCCGCCCGCCACGCCGCACAGCAGCGCCGTCGGCTCGGTGGGCAGCGCGCGACCGGCCACCGCGAGGGCCAGCAGGGCGATGCCGGCCGCCGCGAACCCGCGGTCGCCGAGCCGGCGCAGCGCGGGCCCGGAGACCAGCCCGAGCGCCACCGAACCCGCGCCCTGCGCGGCATACAGCACCCCCGCGAAGGCGGGGGAGCGACCCAGGCTGTCCACGACGGCGTAGGTCGCCGCGCCGTTGACGGCGGTGCAGAACATCGTCGCGCCGCCCGCCAGGACCAGCACCCGCGGCGTCGGGTGCGCCCACAGGTGCCGGACGCCCTCCGCGGTCCGCTGCCACCGGCTTTTGGTGGGGCGGTCCGGCGGCTCCTCGGCGACGCGCAGCAGGGCGCACACCCCGGCGGCCAGCACGAAGGTGACCGCGTCCAGCAGGGCCACGGCCGCCCCGCCGTACGCCGTGTACAGACCGGCACCGGCCAGCGGCGCGACCAGCTTCATGCCCTCGCCCGCGGTCATCCGCAGCCCGTTGAAGTCGCCGAGCAGCTCCGGGCCGACGGCCGCGGGCAGGAGCGCCGACTCGGCGGCGTCCTGCACGACGCCCGCGGCGCCGTACAGGAACAGGACGGCGAACAGCAGCCACAGGTCGTCCGGCGCGTCGACGGCGAACAGGACTGGCAGGAGCGCGGCCAGCACCAGGTTCAGGGCGATGAGCAGCGGTTTTCGCCGCACCCGGTCGGCGAGTGCGCCCAGGACGGGTCCGGCGGCGGTCGGTGCCCACATCGCCAGCAGACTCAGCGCGGCCAGCCCGTCGGAGCCGGTGAGGTCCTTGACCCACACACCCGACGCCAGCCACAGCGAGGACGAGCCGAAGCCCGACACCACCACCCCCGCCAGATACAGCCCCGCGTCGCGGTCGCGCAGCACGCGCGTCACCGTCCAGGACATCCAGGACGCCCGGACCCTCGTCTTGCTCGTCATGTCCGGTCATCGTGGTGCTGAGGCAGGCGCGCGGGCATCGGGCAGATGCCTGAGAAACCGCGGGGACCGCGGCGGCCCGAGAACCTCCCGGCCCGGACGCCCCCAGCGGGAACCCGTCGGCGGGAATCCGTCGGAATCCGTCATTCCTGCCCCTGGGGCGGGCGCGTGCCTGGGCCTAGCGTCGGCCGCATGCGCTACGTCGTGCCGGTCGTCATCGGCCTCCTCTACGTCCTGTTGATGTGCCTCCTGCGCGAGCCGCACCGGCTGCGCCTGAACGCCGTGATGGTGGCGGGCGCGGGCGCCGCCTACCTCAGCAGTGGCGGACTGGACGGCTGGGACGTCGCCTTCACGGTGGTGATGACGTACGTCGCCTTCCGCGCCGTGGACTCGTGGACGTTCGTCGGGATCGGCTGGCTGCTGCACACTGCCTGGGACGTCGTCCACCACCTCAAGGGCAGCCCGCTGCTGCCGTTCTTCCACGACTCCTCGCTGGGCTGCGCGATCTGCGACCCGGTGATCGCCATCTGGTGCCTGTCGGGCGGCCGGACCTGGCGGGAGCGGCGGCGGTCCGAGCCGGAGGGGGCGGTGCCGGGGCGGGCCGCCGGCGACCCCGTACCGGTTCCGCCCGCCGCCGATGAGTTTCCCGGCCGCCGCCGGTCCACCCCCTGAACGACCCCCAGCCGTGACAGGAGACCCGCATGACCGGCACGATGCTCGACCTCGGCCCGCAGACCCTCATCGTGGCGCGGCTCGCCGAGGAGGTGACGGACGAGCAGCTCTCGGTGGCGACACCCTGCCCGGACCTCGCGGTGCGCAACCTGCTGGGCCATCTGACGGGGCTGTCCGCGGCGTTCCGGGACGCGGGCCGCAAGCAGTTGGGCGCGACCACCGACACCAGCCCGGACGCCGCCACACCGGACATCGGCCCCGACTGGCGCACCGAGTTGCCGAAGGCGCTCGCGGAACTCGCCGACTCCTGGCGCGATCCGGCCGCCTGGACCGGTGTGACCCGGGCCGGCGGAGTGGACCTGCCCGGCTCCGTCGCGGGCGCCGTGGCCGCCGGTGAACTGGTCATCCACGGCTGGGACCTGGCCCGCGCCACCGGCCGGCCCTATGCACCCGACCCCGCCGCCCTGGAGGCGTCGTACGCCTTCCTGCTGACCGCGACCGAACACCCGCCCCGGGACGGCGGCCTGTTCGGCCCGGTCGTCCCGGTCCCGCAGGACGCTCCGCTGCTGGACCGGGCGCTCGGCCTGAGCGGCCGCGACCCGGGCTGGAAGGCGTAGCCCGCGGGCGGGGCGGACCGCCCTTCGCCCCGCCACCGAGCCGTGCGATACTCGCCGGGCATGACGACGCGCTTCGGGGGAAGGCGGGGCAGGGTGACCGGCGAGAAGGGTGCGGCGGTCGAGATCCGGGCCGGGAATCCGGCGGACCTCGACGCCGTCTACGACGAACTGCGCGGCGTGTCCGGCATTCACCTGCGGGCCGGGTCCGCGCCGGCGGCGGCCGGCGAGCAGGGATCGGCACTGGAGTTCATCACCGCCGCCTGCTCCGGCGGGGCGATCACCATCCTGCTCCAGATCGTCAAGACGCTCGTCGAGTCGCGTGGTTCGCAGATCACGCTGAAGTTCCGCCGCGGCGAGGACCGGCTGGAGGTCACCGCCTCGAACGTCGACGAGATCCTGCCGCTGCTTGAGAACCTGTTCGACGATGAGCCCTGATCGCTCCCGGTCCCGGGCGATCCTGATCGGTACCTCGCACTACCGTGACCCGGCCATGCGGCCGCTGCCCGCCGACACCTGCGTCAGCGCCATGGCGGCGCTGCTGAGCGGCGACCTGTGCGGCTGGCCGGCCGAACGCGTCACACCGATCGAGGACATGGACAGCCCGCGGGACGCGGTGCTGGAACTGGTGCCGCTGGTACGGGACGTCACCGACGTCCTCCTCGTCTACTACGTCGGCCACGGCATGCGCACCCGGGACGGGCAGTTGGCGCTCGCCATGACGGGAACCGTGCCCGATCCCGAGGTGCTGCCGGACTCGGCGCTGCCGTATCCGCGGCTGGTGGAGGTCCTGAGCGGCTCGCCCGCCGCGACCAAACTGGTGATTCTGGACTGCTGCCACGCCGAACTGGGCATGGACGCCGACTTCCACTTCCAGTCGGGCTCCGCCGCCGAACTGGCCGACGCCCACCCGGTGGACGGGCTGTACTTCATCGGCGCCAGCTCCCGCTACCAGAAGGCGAAGTCCCCCATCGGCGGCAGGCTGACGCACTTCACCCACACCTTCATCGACGTGGTGGAGAAGGGCATCCCGCACAAGCCGGCCGAGCTGAACCTCCGGCAGATCTTCGTGGAGACGCGGTCCCGGCTCCTGCGGGCGGGTCTTCCGCAGCCCGTCGACGGCGGTGTGCGCGACGCCTATCAGTTCCCCTTCGCCCGCAACGCCGCGTTCCACGCGCTGCCCGGTGCCGCCTCGGAACCGGCGCCGCCTCTTCCGGGCCCGGCCACCACCGGCCCGTCGGCCACCCGCCCGTCCGCCACCGAACCGTCCGGCCTGCGGCGCCCCTCGCGCCGCGCCCTGCTGCTCGCCGCGG
Source organism: Streptomyces sp. NPDC001270 (assembly GCF_042896695.1). Taxonomy (NCBI): domain Bacteria; kingdom Bacillati; phylum Actinomycetota; class Actinomycetes; order Kitasatosporales; family Streptomycetaceae; genus Streptomyces; species Streptomyces sp. NPDC001270. The sequence goes on from NZ_JBIAXM010000020.1 coordinate 62,043, forward strand.
CCGGCGTCACCGTCGCCGCGACGGCCGTTCCGCTGGGCCTGTCCCTGCTCTCGTCGGCCGGCGGCGAGGCCGCGGGCAAGGAGTCCGGCGGCAAGGACGGCGAAGGCGCAGGACCCGAGCCGACCCCGTACGCCACGGTCCGGCAACCGGGCGTGATGGACGCCGCGTTCAGCCCGGACAGCAAGACCCTGGCCACCGGCAACGGCGACGGCACCATCTCGCTGTGGGACGTCGCCGCCCGCAGACGCACGGCCGTCCTCACCGACTTCACCGGCCCCGCGTTCAACGGTGTGGTGTCCGTGGCGTTCAGCCCGAACGGCGCCTTCCTGGCGGGCGTCGACAGCAAGGAGGCCGGCGGCGACTCCGCCCGGGACGGCACGATCTCGCTGTGGGAGGTGGCCACCCGCAAGCGCCTGGCCACCCTCACCGACGAGGGCGTCGTCCTGGTCAACCAGGTCGCCTTCAGCCCCGCCGGCGCCATCCTGGCCAGCGCCAACGGCATCGGGACGATCTCGATCTGGAGCGTGGCCGCCCAGGCGAAGATCGCCACCCTCACCAGCGCCGTGGCCGGCGTGCACACCAGCACCAAGCAGGTGAACTCCATCGCGTTCAGCCCGGACGGCTCGATCCTCGCCGCGTCCACCGTCGCCGGACTGGTCGAACTGTGGGACGGCGCCACCTACACGAAGATCGCCACCATCGCGGGCTCCGAGACGGGCGTGGGCGCGCTGGCGTTCAGCCCGGACGGCAAACTCCTCGCCGGTGCCACCGCCGGCAGCGTGGTCCACCTGTGGGAGGTCGCCGGCCACAAGGAGATTGCCGTCCTCACCTACACCGACTCCCCCGACGAAGGGCTCGCCGCGGGCGTCGTGGGCTCCCTGGAGTTCAGCCCGGACGGCAGGTTCCTGGCCGGCGGGACCCAGGCGGGGCTGCTCCTGTTCTGGGACGTCGCCACCCGCAAGGCCGCCGGACGGCTCGGCAGGTTCACCTCCTCCGGCGGCTCCGACACCGTGGGCGTCGCGTTCAGCCCGGACGGCAAGGCGCTGGCCGCCTCGCTGCTCGGGAAGGTGGCTCTGTGGAAGCTCCCCGGGGGAGGGGCATGAGGCCGCTGCGGCCGTCGGACCCGGAGACGATCGGGAGCTACCGGCTCGTCGCCGAACTGGGCAGGGGAGCCCTGGGCCGGCTGCTGCTGGCCGGCGCGCCGGACGGCCGGCTGATCGCGGTCAAGCGGATCCGCGCGGACTTCGTCGAGGAGGACGGCTTCCGCGCGCGGCTCCGCCGTGAGACGGACGCCTGCCGCGCGGTGACCGGCGCGCACACCGCGGCGCTGCTCGATGCCGACGCGGAGGCGCCGGTACCGTGGCTCGCCGCGGAGTTCGTGCCCGGGGTGTCGCTGCGCGAGGCGGTGGACATCGTCGGCCCGTTGCCGGAGGACGCGGTGCTGCGCCTGGCCGCCGGTCTGGCGTCGGCCCTGACCGGGATCCACCGGGCCGGTGTGGTGCACCGCGATCTCAAGCCGTCCAACGTGATCCTCACCGCCGACGGCCTCAAGGTCACCGGCTACGGCGTGGCGCGGGCGACCGACGGCGAGGACGGCGGCGACCTCACCCACACCGGCTGGCTGGTCGGCGCGGGGTTCATGGCACCGGAGCTGGCCGAGGGCCGGCGCCCCACCCCGCGCGGCGACGTGTTCTCGCTCGGCGCGGTGCTCGTCGCCGCGGCCACCGGCAGGGGCCCGTTCACCGGCCCGTCGGCACCACAGACGCTGTACAACGTCGTGCACACCGAGCCGGACCTCGACGCGCTCCCCGAGCGGCTGCGCGAGATCGCCGGACCCTGTCTGGCCAAGAACCCGCTCCAGCGGCCCACGCCGTCCCAGTTGCTGGAGACCCTGGAGCGGATCGCCCCCGCCGACCGGCCATGGCCACCGGCCGTACGCACCCTGCTGGCGGGCCGCCGGGCCGAGGTGACCCGGCTCGTCGCATCGGCGGCCCGCGACCGGGACACGATCCCGGACGCCGCCGACGGCGCAGACGGCGCCGGGCCGGGGCCCGCACCCGGTGAACCCGCCGCGGACGCCCCGGCGGACCACGGCGCGGTGTGGCGCGCGGCACGGACCGGCTCGCTGGTCGGTCTGCCCGCGCTGCTGGCCGGCGTACTGCTCGGGGTGCTGCTGCCCGCGTTCGACGACGGGCCTTCCCCGCCGCCGGCGTCCGCGTCGGGCGCGAGAACGTCAGGCACGCCGTCGCGGTCTCCGTCGCCGTCCCCGTCCGCCTACGCGGCGAAACCGGTGGCCACCTTCTTCGGCCACACCGGCTACATCCTGGGCCTGGCGTTCAGTCCGGACGGCCGCGTCCTGGCCTCCGGCAGCGGCGACGGCACCGCGCGCCTGTGGAGCATGACGAGCCACCGCCGACTGGGCCGCCCGATGACCACCGGTTCTCTCGACATCGACGGCGTGGCGTTCAGCCCGGACGGCCGCACCCTCGCCACCGCGGGCAGCGACGGCACCGCCCGCCTGTGGAACGTGGCCGATCAGCGGCAGATCGGCCGCGCGATGAGCATCGGGTCCGACGCCGTCCACAGCGTGGCCTTCAGCCCGGACGGGCGGATCCTCGCCACCGGCGGCGGCGACGGCACCGTACGCCTGTGGAACGTGGCGGACCAGCGCCAGCGGGGCGAACCGCTCCAGCGCTTCCCCTACACCGATGTGAGCAGCGTGGCCTACAGCCCGGACGGCGCCACCCTCGCCGCCGGAAGCAGCGACGGCCTCACCCGGCTGTGGGACGTCGCCGGCCGCCGCCAGATCGGCCGTCCCCTGGGGCCCTCCCTCAACGTCGACAGCGTGGCGTTCAGTCCGGACGGCGCAATCCTGGCCACCGGCGACTGGGACCACGGCACGCGCCTGTGGGATGTCGCCAGTTACCGGCAGCTCGCCAAGCTCGACGGCACGAGCCCCGTGATGAACATCGCGTTCAGCCCGGACGGCCGGGTGCTGGCCACCGTGGACACGGACCGCCTGCGGCTGTGGGACGTCGCCGGCCGCCGCCGGCTCGGCGAGATCGTCAGCGGCGCGGTCAGCGGCCCCAGCAGCGTGGCCTTCAGCCCCGACAGCCGGTCCGTCGCCGTGGGGAACGGGGACAACGACGGCACCGTGCAGGTGTGGAACGTCCGCTACCGCCCTTAGCCCGGCCCCCGGTCCGGCCCCCGTAACCCGGCTGTCCGCGCGGTGACATGGCTTGATGAGGCGGGTCCGTCGGCCCGGGGCATTGACGGATCCCGCGCCCCCTCCTACCTTCGGCGCGTCATACGTCGTATCTCATGTACGAGACACGACGCGAGATCGCCTTCGCCAGATCACTTGCGCCGGCTCACCTTCGCCAGATCGCCCGCGCCGGATCCGAGAGGTGCGCATGACCGCCGTGCCCACGCCGATCCCGTCCCGTACGCAGTTCGTGCTCGACGCGATCAGACACCGCATCCTGACCGGTCGGCTGACGCCAGGTCAGGCCCTGGTGGAGACCGAGCTGGCCGCGCAGTTCGGGGTGTCCAAGACCCCGGTGCGCGAGGCGCTCAAGACGCTGGCCGGGACCGGGCTGGTCGTGCTGAGCCAGTTCAAGGGCGTCACGGTGCGCACAGTGGACGCGGACATGGCACACGAGGTCTACGACGTGCGGCTGCTCCTCGAACCGGAGGCGCTGCGCCGGACCGTACGCCGCGGCGCCGGTCTGGACGAGGCCCGCGAAGCGCTGGACCGGGCCGGCCGCGCCACCGACCCCGCCGAACGCTCCCTGGCCAACCGCGAGTTCCACCGCGCCCTGTACCTGCCGTGCGGCAACCCGCTGCTCGGCCGGATGCTCGACGAGGTGCGTGACCAGGCCGCCCTGGTCTCCGCCGCCGCCTGGGCCGCCGACCCCTCCTGGCAACGGGAGGCCGACGAGCACCGGGAGATCCTGCGCCTCGCCCTGGCCGGTGACGCGGACGGCGCGGCCGGCGCCCTGCACACCCACATCGAGACGTTCCTGCGGCGTGCCTTCCCCCGGGCGGAGCCGGAGCGGACGCCGCACGGGAAAGGCCGGTGACAGGCATGACGTTCGCGGACCAGCGGCGCGCGCTCGCCGATGTGGTGGCCGTCCCGGTGACCCCGTTCGCCGCGGACGGCAGCGTCGACCGGGACACCGGCCGCGCCCTGCTGCGCCGCCTGCTCGACGGCGGCGTGGTCACCCTGACCCCAGGCGGCAACACCGGCGAGTTCTACGCCCTCACCCCTGAGGAACGCCGGCTGGTGGCGGAGCTGACCGCCGACGAGGCCGGCGGCCGGGCCGAGATCATGGTCGGCGTCGGTCACGACGTGCCCACCGCGGTCGCCTCCGCCCGGCACGCCCGCGCGCTGGGCGCCTCGATGGTGATGGTCCACCAGCCCGTCCACCCCTACGTCTCGCAGCACGGCTGGGTCGACTACCACCGCGCCATCGCCGCGGCCGTCCCCGGACTGGGCGTCGTCCCCTACGTCCGCGACGCCCGGCTGCCCGGCGCCCGGCTCGCCGAACTCGCCGACGCCTGCCCGAACGTGATCGGCGTCAAGTACGCCGTCCCGGACGCCGCCCGGTTCGCCGCCTTCGCCCGGGACGCCGGCCTCGACCGCTTCGTCTGGGTGGCCGGCCTCGCCGAGATCTACGCCCCCTCGTACTTCTCCGCGGGCGCCACCGGATTCACCTCCGGCCTGGTGAACGTCGCCCCGGCCCTGTCGCGGCACATGATCGAGGCGCTGCGCGCGGGCGACCACCCGGCGGCGATGAAGGTGTGGGAACGGATCCGCCGCTTCGAGGAACTGCGCGCCGCGAACGGCTCCGCCGACAACGTCGGCGTCGTCAAGGAGGCCCTCGCCTCGCTCGGCCTGTGCCGCCGCGACGTCCGGCCGCCCAGCAGCGGGCTGCCCGAGGACACGCGCGCGGAGGTCGCCGCGATCGTCGCGGGCTGGCCGGCATGACCGGCGGCGCCCCGGACAGGGCCGCGGCCGGCGTCCCGCGCAGGACTCCGCGGGAGCTGCGCAGCCACCAGTGGTACGGCACCGACGGCCTGCGCTCCTTCAGCCACCGCGCCCGGACCCGCCAGCTCGGCTACCTGCCCGAGGAGCACCTCGGCAAGCCGGTCGTCGCGATCCTCAACACCTGGTCCGACATCAACCCTTGCCATGTGCACCTGCGCGAGCGGGCCCAGGCCGTCAAGCGGGGCGTGTGGCAGGCGGGCGGCTTCCCGCTGGAGTTCCCCGTCGCCACGCTCAGCGAGACCTTCCAGAAGCCGACCCCGATGCTGTACCGCAACCTGCTCGCCATGGAGACCGAGGAACTGCTGCGCTCCTACCCGGTCGACGGCGCCGTCCTGCTGGGCGGCTGCGACAAGTCCACACCCGCGCTGCTCATGGGCGCGGCGAGCGTCGACCTGCCGACGGTGTTCGTGCCCGCCGGGCCCATGCTGCCCGGCCACTGGCGGGGCGAGGTGCTGGGGTCGGGCACCGACATGTGGAAGTACTGGGACGACAAGCGGGCCGGTCTCATCGGCGACTGCGAGATGGCCGAGCTGGAGAGCGGTCTCGCCCGCTCGCCGGGCCACTGCATGACCATGGGCACGGCGTCCACGCTGACCGCCGCCGCCGAGGCGCTGGGAGTGACCGTGCCGGGCGCGTCCAGCATTCCCGCGGTGGACTCGGGGCACGACCGGATGGCCGCGGCGGCCGGGCTGCGCGTCGTCGAACTGGTCCACCGGGACCGCAGGCTGTCCGCCGTCCTCACCCGCGAGGCGTTCGAGGACGCGGTCACGACCGTCCTCGGACTCGGCGGCTCCACCAACGCCGTCATCCATCTGATCGCCATGGCGGGCCGGGCGGGCGTCCGGCTCACCCTCGACGACTTCGACCGCATCGCGCGCACTGTGCCGGTGCTGGCGAACGTCCGGCCCGGCGGACGGACGTACCTGATGGAGGACTTCCACTTCGCGGGCGGCCTGCCCGGCTTCCTCTCCCGGATCCCGGACCTGCTGCACCTGGACCGGCCGACGGTCTCCTGCGACACCCTGCGCGAGCAGCTGGCCGGTGCCCGGGTGCACGACGACGACGTGATCAGGCCGCGGGACAACCCGGTCGCCGAGGAGGGCGGGGTCGCGGTGCTGCGCGGCAACCTCTGTCCGGACGGGGCCGTCATCAAGCACATCGCCGCCGGGCCGCACCTGCTCAGGCACACCGGCCCCGCCGTCGTCTTCGACGACTACCGCACCATGCAGCGCACCATCGACGACCCCGGGCTCGGCATCACCGCGGACAGCGTGCTGGTGCTGCGCGGCGCCGGACCCAAGGGCGGTCCGGGCATGCCCGAGTACGGCATGCTGCCGCTGCCCCGCCATCTGCTCCGCCAGGGGGTGCGGGACATGGTGCGGATCTCCGACGCCCGGATGAGCGGCACGAGTTACGGCACGTGCGTGCTGCACGTGGCCCCCGAGTCGTACGTCGGCGGGCCGCTGGCACTGGTGCGCACCGGGGACCTCATCACCCTGGACGTCGCGGCGCGGACCCTCCGGCTCGAAGTGGGCGACGAGGAACTGGCCCGGCGCCGGGCGCGCTGGACACCGCCTCCCCTCCGCTACGAGCGCGGCTACGGCGCCCTCTACAGCGAGCAGATCACCCAGGCCGACACCGGCTGCGACTTCGAGTTCCTGGCCCGGCCGGGCCAGGTGCCGGACCCCTACGCGGGTTAGGCCGGGTGCCGGTGCGGGTCGGCCGCGGCCGGGCACGGGGCGGCGCTCAGGACCCGGGTCCGAACCGGATCCCGCCGTGCACGTCACGGCTCTGGACGAGCGTGGTGACCGTTCCGCTGTTGCTGTTGTGCACGGAGTTGCTGTTGTGCACGGAGGCGGCGGGCGTGCCGAGTTCACGGACGAGGCCGAGGAGTTCGGGCCGCTCGGCGACGGCGGCCAGCAGGAAGGCCGTCCAGTGCGCGGTCAGCCGGGCCCGCGCCTGCCCGGCGTCCGAGTCCCCGGCGTCCGGGTCCCCGCCGGCGTCCGGGTCCTGGGCGGCCGTCCGCCGGTGCGCGTCGTCGAGGCGCCGTTCGACCTCGTCCGCCGGCTCCCCGGTTCGTCGGCTCCACAGGGCCGCGAGCCGGGTGCGCACCTGTTCCCAGCCGTCGGCCAGCACGGCGGTGACCAGTGCCTGGGCCCCCGGAATCACGAGCGGTACGAGATCCATCGCGGTGTCCCCCTCAGTCTGCCGCCGGCTCCGTCCGTTCCGGTGTGCCGTGCACCGCCGCCGGCGGCCTCCGTCTGTGCAGTGTGTCCGCGGCCCGGCACGGTCAACCGTCCCGGTGCCGCGGTCCGGCCACCGGGCCCCGGCTGGGACACGGGGACCGGCGCGGCCGGCCGCCCCTGTCAGTTCTGCAACGCCGCCTGCATCATCGCCTTGGCCACCGGCGCGGCCAGCCCGTTGCCGCTGACCTCCGACCGGGCCGCGTCCGACTGCTCGACCATCACCGCGACGGCGACCTCCTTGCCCGTCGAGTCCGACTTGCCGTACGCGGTGAACCAGGCGTACGGCGTCTTGCTGTTGTTCTCGCCGTGCTGCGCGGTGCCGGTCTTGCCGCCGACGGTGACGCCGGAGATCTGCGCGTTCGTACCCGTGCCCTGTTCGATGACCGTCTGCATCGCCGACTGGAGCTGGTCGGCGGTCGCGGAGCTGATGATCCGCTCGGTGCCGGAGCTGTCGTCGTAGTTCTGCAACACGTCGCCGCCGCTGTCGGTGATCTGCGACACCATGTGGGGCGAGGCCAGTTGCCCGCCGTTCGCTATGGCCGCCGACACCATGGCCATCTGGAGCGGGGTCGCCGTGACGTCGAACTGGCCGATGCCGGACAGACCGGTCTGCGCGTCGTCCATGCCGGTCGGATACACGCTGGTGTAGGCGCGCACCGGGACGTCCTGCTTGTCGTCGTTGAAGCCGAACTTCTCGGCCATCGCCCGCACCTTGTCCTGACCGAGGTCGACGGCCATCTTGCCGAAGACGTTGTTGCAGGAGTACTCCAGCGCGGTACGGATCGTGGCGTTCTCGCAGGGCGCGGACGCGCTCTCGTTCCGCAGCGGCGTGGAGGTGTTCGGCAGCATGTACGGGTTGGGGCTGACGGTGTTCTCGTCCACCGAGGAGTACAGGCCGTCCTCCAGCGCCGCCGCCGCGACGACCAGCTTGAACGTCGAGCCGGGCGGCAGCGGCTGGCGCAGGCCGCGGTTGGTCAGCGGCTTGTCGGGGTCGTCGTTGAGCTTCTTCCAGGCCGAACCGGCGGTGCCCGCGTCGGTGAGCGTGGACGGGTCGTACGACGGGGTCGAGACCACCGCGAGGATCTTGCCGGTCTTCGGGTCGATCGCGACGGCGCCGCCCTTCTTGTCCCCGAGTGCGTCGAGCCCGGCCTTCTGCACGCCCGGGTCGATGGTCGTCACCACGTCGCCGGGGTCGGCCCGCTTGCCGGTGATCGTGTCCATGACGGTCTTGAGCCGGGTGTCCGTGCCGTTGAGCAGGTCCTGGTAGATGCCCTCCAACTGGGTGGGCGCGTAGCTCTGCGAGGCATAGCCCGTCACCGCGGCGTACAGCGCACCGTCCTTGTAGGTCCGCTTGTACGCGAGGTCGCTGTTCCCCGAGGTGCGTGCCGAGCCGGTGACCGAGTTCCCGGCCACGATGATGTTGCCGAGCGGTCCCGCATACGTCTCGATCCCGTTCCGCCGGTTGTTCTTGTCGTCCGCGAGGGCCTGGCCGTCGTAGAACTGCACCCATGTCGCCCGCACCAGCAGGGCGAACACCAGCAGCAGCGTGAAGACGGACACCCGCCTGATTGTCTTGTTCATCCCGGTTGAAGGACGCGCGGCCGAGGGGAATCGTTCCCCGGGGTCCGTTTTCTCATCAACCGTTCAGGAAGGCCGCGGTCCGCCTCGGTGGCCGGCCGCCGGACGTCTCCGTCGCGCCGCGGCGGCGGCCCGGGTCCGTCACAGCCTGCGCGTGGCCAGGGTCAGCCGGTCGCGGGCGTCGAACAGGGCGTCCTTGACCGTCTGTTCGTGGGCGGGGGTCAGCCGGGCCACCGGCACCGAGCAGCTGATCGCGTCGCGGGCGGGGGTGCGGTAGGGGATGGCGACGCCGAAGCAGCGCAGCCCCAGCGTGTTCTCCTCGCGGTCGACGGCGAAGCCCTGCTCCCGGACCTGGTGCAGCTCCTCGATGAGCTTCTCCCGGTCGGTGATGGTGTGCTCGGTCAGCGCCGGCAGGGTCTGCGGCAGCAGCTTGCGCACCTGCTCGTCGGTGTGGGTGGCCAGCAGTGCCTTGCCGAGGGACGTGGAGTGCGCGGGCAGCCGGCGGCCGACGCGGGTGAAGGGGCGCAGATAGTGCTGCGACTGGCGGGTGGCCAGGTAGACGACGTTCGTGCCGTCCAGGCGGGCCAGGTGGATGGTCTCGGTGGTGTCGTCGGAGAGGCGGTCCAGGGTCGGGCGGGCCGCCGCGACCACCTCGTCGCCGTCGATGTACGACGTCCCGACGAGCAGCGCCCGCACCCCGATGCCGTAGCGCGTGCCGGTCGCGTCCGTCTCCACCCAGCCCAGCTCCACGAGCGTGCGCAGCAGCATGTACAGGCTGGACTTGGGGTATCCGACAGCCTCCTGTACCGCAGCGAGGGAGTGCATGCCGGGGCGGCCGGCGAAGTATTCGAGCAATTCAACGGTCCGCACCGCGGACTTGACCTGCGCCCCGCCGCCTGCCTCGGCTGCCGCCATCGCCCTCGACCCCTTCGTTCGGCGTTGTTCGAGTCGTTTGATTCGTTCGACGAGAACCTGGAGATATAGTTTCCGGCAATGGGTTCATCACCAGAGACAGTGTTCAGTATATCGAACGCTGCTGGTGGATGAGCCGCTCTCGGCCTGACAAGTGGAGGGGACCCGCGGTGGCAGCAGCACCAGTCTGGAGTGTCGACCCGCGTACCGGGAAGCAGCGGGAGCAGGTTGCGGTGGAGGCCACGGCCGAGGAGGTCGACGACACCGTCCGCGCCGCCCGTGCCGCGCGCACGTCGCTGGCCGACCGCGCCGTCCGCTCGGCCTTCCTGCGCTCGGCCGCGGCCGGCCTGGAGGCGGCCCGGGACCCGCTGGTCGAGGCCGCCGACGCGGAGACCGCGCTCGGCCCGGTCCGGCTGACCGGCGAACTCGCCCGAACCGCCTACCAACTGCGCGCCTTCGCGGACCTCGTCGACGAGGGCGCCTTCCTCGACGTCATCATCGACCACCCCGACGCCACCGCCACCCCGCCCGTCCCGGACCTGCGCCGCTACAAGGTCCCGCTCGGCGTCGTCGCCGTCTACGCGGCCTCCAACTTCCCCTTCGCCTTCTCCGTCGCCGGCGGCGACACCGCGAGCGCGCTGGCCGCGGGCAACCCGGTGGTGGTCAAGGCCCACCCCGACCACCCCGCCCTGTCCGAGCTGGTCGCCGACGTGCTGCGGCGCGCCGCCGCCGGGCACGGCATCCCTGCGGGCGCCGTCGGCCTGGTGCACGGCTTCGCGGCGGGCCTCGAACTGATCAGGCATCCGCTGGTCGCCGCCGCGGGCTTCACCGGTTCGGTGCGGGGCGGGCGCGCCCTGTTCGACGTGGCCGCCGCCCGTCCGGTGCCCATCCCCTTCCACGGCGAGCTGGGATCGCTGAACCCGGTCCTGGTGACCGAGGCCGCCGCGGTCGAGCGCGCGGAGGAGATCGGCTCCGGACTCGCCGCCTCGATGACCCTCGGGGTCGGCCAGTTCTGTGTGAAGCCGGGCCTGGTCCTCGTCCCGTCCGGCGCGGCGGGCGACCGGCTGGTGAAGTCCCTGGCCGACGCCGTCAGCGAGACCGAACCCGGAGTGCTGCTCGACCACCGCATGCGGGACGCCTTCGTCGCCGGGGTGCGCGAGCGCGGCCTCCTGGGGGGCGTGGAGTCGCCGGTCACCCCGGGCGCGGGCGGCGAGCACACGGTCGGCGCCGGGGTCCTGGCGGTGCCCGCGGACCGGCTGGCCGCCGCGGGCGCCCACGACCTGCTGCTGGAGGAGTGCTTCGGCCCGGTCAGCGTGGTGGCCCGGTACGCGGACGACGCGGAGGCCGCGGCCGTGCTGTCCCGGCTGCCGGGCAACCTCACCGCCACCGTCCAGCTGTCCGCGGCGGAGGCGGCCGGTCAGGGGCGGGGCGCGGAGATCCTCGCGGAGCTGACCCCGCTGGCCGGGCGGGTGCTGGTGAACGGGTGGCCGACCGGGGTGGCGGTGGCGCCGGCCCAGCACCACGGCGGGCCCTACCCCGCGACCACCTCCACATCGACCTCCGTGGGCGGTACGGCCATCGAGCGGTGGATGCGTCCGGTCGTGTACCAGAACACGCCGCAGGCCCTGCTGCCGAAGGAACTGCACGACGACAACCCGCTGGGGCTTCCCCGGCGGTTCGACGGGGTGCTGGAGCGGTAGCGCCGAGGGGCCGGCGGGCGGTGGCGTCGAAGGGCCGCCGTCGGTGGCGCCGTGCGGGGCGGCCGTCCGGGGTGCCGAAAGACGGCCGTCGGTGGCGCCGTGGCGGCGCGCCGGTGGTGGCTGCGTCGTGCGGGCGGCGGCCGTGGACGAGGGGGCGGGGCCCGGCTGCTGCGTGCGGGCGGTGGGCCGGCGCGTGGATCCCCGCGCCTGCGGACCGCCCCCGACGGGCTGCGAGAATCACCCGATGGACGTGGAGCTTCCCGAACTGCCCTTCCCCCTCCGTACTTACGGACCCGACGGCCACTGGACCTACGAGGACGGTGTCCTCACCGGATGGGCCGGTCCCGCGCAGGACCGGTTCGTGCCGCCGACCGGGGAGGCGGTGGAGCCGGCCGCCGACGCACCCCGGCTGCTCGGCGCCCCCGACGGGGACTTCCAGCTGATCGCCCGGGTCACCGTGGGCTTCCGGGCCGCCTTCGACGCCGGCGTGCTCTACGTCCACGCCGGCGACCGGGCCTGGGCCAAGCTCTGCCTGGAGTACTCCCCGGACGTGGCCACCGTCTGCACGGTGGTCACCCGGGACCACTCCGACGACGCCAACTCCTTCACCGTGGACGGCAACTCCGTCTGGCTGCGGATCAGCCGCACCGGTCGCGCCTTCGCCTGCCACGCCTCCCGCGACGGCGAGCGCTGGACCTTCGTACGGCTGTTCACCCTGGGCGGCGAACAGGAGACGGGTGCGGCCCTGGCCGGGTTCATGACCCAGTCGCCGCTCGGGGAGGGCTGCGTGGTGAGCTTCGACCACATCGAGTTCAGACCCTCCTGGCCGAGCGACCTGCGGGACGGCAGCTGACCGCGACGGCGCGGGCGCGTGGGGCGGGCGCGCGGGGCGGCACGGCGGCACCGCCCCGCCGCCCGCTCCGACGCCGTACGAGTCCGCGCCGGATGTCCTACCGGTCCACCCCGGTCGTCTCGCGGGCCCGCACCCGGGGAATGAAACACGGTGTTTGAACGTTCACGCAGCCTGGCGGGGACCGTCCCCGTGTCACTGGACCGGGAGAGAGCCGAGAACATGCGCGTCGAGATCTGGAGCGACATCGCCTGCCCCTGGTGCTACGTGGGCAAGGCCCGCTTCGAGAAGGCGCTCGCGGCCTTCCCGCACCGCGACGGCGTCGAGGTGGTGCACCGCTCCTTCGAACTGGACCCCGGCCGCGCCAAGGACGACGTCCAGCCGGTGCTGACGATGCTCGCCAAGAAGTACGGCATGAGCGAGGCGCAGGCCGAGGCCGGCGAGGACAACCTGGCCGCGCAGGCCACCGCCGAGGGCCTGGCGTACCGCAGCCGGGGCCGCGACCACGGCAACACCTTCGACATGCACCGCCTGCTGCACTTCGCCAAGGCGCACGGCCGTCAGGACGCGCTGATCCAGATCCTGTACCGCGCGAACTTCGCCGAGGAGCGTTCCGTGTTCAGCGAGGGCGACGAGCGGCTGGTGGCGCTGGCCGCCGAGGCCGGGCTCGACGCCGACGCCGCCCGCGCGGTGCTCGCGGACCCGGCCGCGTACGCCGACGAGGTCCGGGCCGACGAACGCGAGGCCGCCCAGCTCGGGGCGAACGGCGTCCCCTTCTTCGTCCTCGACCGCACCTACGGCGTCTCCGGCGCGCAGCCCGCCGAGGTCTTCACCCAGGCGTTGACCCAAGCCTGGGGCGAGCGCTCACCGCTCAAGCCGATCGACGCGGGACAGGCGGACACGTGCGGCCCGGACGGATGCGCGGTGCCACGCGACTGAGCCGCCACCGGGGCGGGAAACCGCAGGCCGCGGCGGACATATAAGCGGCGGTGGGGGAACCCCGTACCACCGGCGCGATGGACGGTGGCACCACGGGCCCGCACAGTGGACGCATGGAGAGCTTCGAGAGCCTGATCCGTGCCGAGTTCGCCCCGAAGACCACCTACCTGAACACCGCGAGCAGCGGACTGCTTCCGGCCCGTACCGTCGCCGCCCTGCACGAGGCGGTGGCGGTACGGGCTGAAGGCCGTCCGCTGGGCCCGCTGCACGAGGACGTCGAGCTGGCCCGCGCCTCCTTCGCCCGGCTGGCCGCGGTCCCGGTCAGCCGGGTGGCGGCGGGCTTCTCCGTCGCCGTGCACAGCGGCGTGATCGCCGCGTCGCTGCCCGCGGGCGCCGAAGTCCTCACCGCCGAGGGCGACTTCAGCTCCGTGGTGAACCCCTTCCACGTCCGCGGCGACCTCAAGGTACGGGCCGTCCCGCTGGAACGGCTCGCCGAGTCCGTCCGGCCGGGCACCGCACTGGTCGCGGTCAGCGCGGCGCAGTCCGCGGACGGCCGGGTCGCCGACCTGCCCGCGCTGCGCGCGGCGGCGACGGCGCACGACGCCCGAACCTATGTCGACTTCTCGCAGGCCGCCGGCTGGCTGCCGATGGACGCCGGCGCGTTCGACTTCACGGTCTCCGCGGGCTACAAGTGGCTGCTCGGCCCGCACGGCACGGCACTCCTCGTCGTTCCGGAGGACTTCGGCGCGCTGACGCCGGTGCTGGCCGGCTGGGTCGCGGGGGAGAAACCCTGGGACAGCTGCTACGGGCCGGTCGCGGAACTCGCCCGCTCCGCCCGCCGGTTCGACCTGGCCCCGGCCCTGTTCAGCTACACCGGGCTGCGCCACTCCCTCGCGCTGATCGAGGAACTGGGTGTGGCCGCGGTGCACGCCCACGACCTGGCCCTCGCCGACCGCTTCCGCGCCGGGCTCGCCGGGCGCGGCCGCGCACCCGTGCCCGCGCCCGGCTCGGCGATCGTCTCCGTGCCCGGACTCGGCCACCGCCGGGAGGAACTGGCCCGCGCGGGCATCGAGGTCTCCGACCGGGCGGGCCATCTGCGTGCCTCGTTCCACCTGTACAACACGCCCGCGGACGTCGACCGGCTGCTGGACGTGCTGGCCGGCTGACCCCGGACCTGCGGTCCGGGGCCCGGCCGGGACTTCACGCCGCTCAGCGGACGGGCGTGAAGTCCCGCGCGCCGATGAACTCCGGCCGCCGCACCGGCGCCGCGAACGGCTCCACCGCCGCGTTCTCCACGCTGTTGAACACGATGAAGACGTTGCTGCGCGGGAACGGCGTGATGTTGTCGCCCGAGCCGTGCATGCAGTTGCAGTCGAACCAGGTCGCGGAGCCCGCCCGGCCGGTGAACAGCCGGATGCCGTGCTCGCCCGCCAGTGCGGTCAGCGCCGCGTCGGAGGGGGTGCCCGCGTCCTGCATCTGCAACGACTTCTTGTAGTTGTCGTCGGGCGTGGCTCCCGCGCAGCCGAGGAAGGTGCGGTGCGAGCCCGGCATGATCATGAGCCCGCCGTTGGTGTCGAGGTTCTCGGTCAGCGCGATCGACACGGACACCGTCCGCATCCGCGGCAGCCCGTCCTCCGCGTGCCAGGTCTCGAAGTCCGAGTGCCAGTAGAAGCCGCTGGCCCCGAAGCCCGGCTTGACGTTGATCCGGGACTGGTGGACGTACACGTCCGAGCCGAGGATCTGCCGGGCCCGGCCGACCACCCGCTCGTCCCGGACGAGCTGCGCGAACACCTCGCTGATCCTGTGGACCTCGAAGACGGAGCGGATCTCCTTCGACTTCGGCTCCACGATCGAGCGTTCGTCGGCGCGGATCGCCGGGTCGGCGATCAGCCGGTCCAGCTCGCCCCGGTAGCGGGCGACCTCGTCATCGGTGATCAACTGCTCGACGGGGAGGAAGCCGTCGCGGTCGAAGGCCCGCAGACCGTCGGCCGGGATCGGGCCCGGCGTGTCCGGGGAGCCCCAGACGACCGGGTCCTGGCGCGGAACGGACACCTCGGCGGTGCCGCGGCTGGGGTAGAGATCGGTGACGGGCATGCTGGTCACACCTCCTCGGGTTCGGTGAGCAGGGGGTAGACGCCGTTCTCGTCGTGGTCCTCCCGTCCGGTCACGGGCGGGTTGAACACGCAGATGCAGCGGAAGTCCTCCTGTCCCTCCACGACACGGAGCGTGTGCCGCTCGTGGCCGTCGAGGAGGTACATGGTGCCGGGCGTGATCGAGTAGGTCTTCCCGGTCTCGCGGTCGGTCAGCTCGGCGGCGCCCTCGACGCAGACGACGGCCTCGATGTGGTGGGCGTACCACATCGATGTCTCCGTGCCCGCGTACAGGACGGTCTCGTGGAGGGAGAAGCCGACCCGCTCCTTGGCGAGCACGATCCGCTTGCTCTCCCAGGTGCCGGACGCCGCCCTCACATGACGGTCGGTGCCTTCGATCTCCTTGAACGAACGGACGATCACGGTGGTGCAGTCCTCCTCGGTGTTGGGTGACGGACGATCGCCGACGGGTCAGGCGGTTTCGCGTACGGCGCGGGCGACGACGCGCAGCCCCTCGTCCAGCTCGTCCGGGGTGATGGTGAGCGCGGGCAGCAGCTTGACGACCTCGCTCTCCGGGCCGGACGTCTCGATGAGCAGCCCGAGTTCGAAGGCGCGCTGCGCCACCCGCCCGGCGCGCTCCTTGCCGTGGAACTCAAGCCCCCACACGAGACCCCGCCCCCGGTACTCCTTCACCGCGGCGCGGTTCTCCTCGGTGACGGCGTTCAGGGCCTCTTCGATCTGCTCGCCCCGGGCCCGGGTCTGCTTCTCCATGGCGGAGCCGTCGGCCCAGTAGCTCTCCAGGGCCGCGGTGGCGGTGACGAACGCGGGGTTGTTGCCGCGGAAGGTGCCGTTGTGCTCGCCCGGCTCCCAGACGTCCAGCTCGGGCTTGAACAGGCACAGCGACATGGGCAGGCCGTAGCCGCTGATGGACTTCGACACGGTGACGATGTCGGGCACGATGCCGGCCTCCTCGAAGGAGAAGAAGGCACCGGTGCGGCCACAGCCCATCTGGATGTCGTCGACGATCAGCAGCATGTCGCGCCGCTCGCACAGCTCGGCCAGTCCGCGCAGCCATTCGGGCCGCGCGACGTTGATGCCGCCCTCGCCCTGCACGGTCTCGACGATCACCGCGGCGGGCTGGTTGAGCCCGGACCCCTGGTCCTCCAGCAGCCGCTCGAACCAGAGGAAGTCGGGGACCCGCCCGTCCAGGTAGTGGTCGAAGGGCATCGGCGTGCCGTGCACCAGCGGGATTCCGGCCCCGGCCCGCTTGAAGGCGTTGCCGGTGACGGCCAGCGAGCCGAGGGACATGCCGTGGAAGGCGTTGGTGAACGACACGATCGCCTCGCGCCCCTTCACCTTCCGCGCCAGCTTCAGCGCGGCCTCGACCGCGTTGGTGCCGGTCGGGCCCGGGAACATGACCTTGTACGGCAGGTCGCGCGGGCGCAGCACCAGGTCCTGGAAGGTCTCCAGGAAGGCGCGTTTGGCCGTGGTCGACATGTCGAGGCCGTGGGTGACCCCGTCCCGTTGCAGATAGTCGATCAGCGCCCGTTTGAGCACCGGATTGTTGTGGCCGTAGTTGAGCGAGCCCGCGCCGGCGAAGAAGTCGAGGTACCGGTGTCCGTCCTCGTCGTACATCAGGCTGCCCTGGGCACGGTCGAAGACGGTGGGCCAGCCGCGGCAGTAGCTGCGTACCTCGGACTCCAGGGTCTCGAAGACGCTGAGGTCGGGCTGGGTGATGGTCACGGTGATCGCTCCTCAGTGCGACAGGCGGGGGGTGAGCGGCCCGATCCGGTACAGGACCTCGGGCTGGTGGGGGCCGTCCGGGAAGTGCCCCGAGTCGAACAGCACCTCGCGGCTGACACGGGCACCGTGCCGGGTGGCGTACGAGGTGAACAGGCGCTCGGAGGCGGTGTTGCCGGGGGTGATGGTCGTCTCGACGCCGGTGATGCCCTGCCCGTCGGTGAGCCGGGCGGTCAGCCCGTCGAGCAGCGCCGCCGCCACACCGTGGCCGCGGTGGGCCGCGTCCACCGCGACCTGCCACACGAGCAGCGTCCGTGGACGCTCCGGCCGTACGTACCCGGTGACGAAACCGACGGGTGCCCCGTCCGCCGCGCGGGCCACCGCCGTCGTGCCCGCGAAGTCGCGGCACCACAGCAGATAGCTGTACGAGGAGTTCAGATCGAGGGTCCCGGAGTCCTTGGCAATGCGCCAGAGAGTGGCTCCGTCCGTCACCGTTGGACGGTCGATGAGCAGGTCTGCTTGTGCGGCAGTCATGCGAATTGAATTTAGCGAGCAGAATTCGGAAGTGCACGGTTGGGGGTGCGTAGCGGCCCCTTGAGGATGCCTGACGTAACCGTTTGACCTGCGCAAATAGACAGGAATCAACCCCCTGTGTGGAATGTGTCACACGGTCGAAACCTGCTCGAAAATCTTCTTGTTTAGCTTCCGGAAAAGCGGGCAGAAGAACTCGGGAAAGCTATCTGAAAAAAGGAATGCGAATTGACGTGAATTTCAGGCCCCGGTCACTTGGCCGATGTGCTCGCGCAGGATGCCGGCGTGGCCCGGTGGAAGGCCGGCCGGTCGTCGGGCACGCGACGTTCGCCGCCGGTCGTCCGGGGGACGGGACGGCCGTCCGGGAGCGTCGGGGGTGGGTCGTCCGGTGGATGCGGGTGTGATGCCTGGGGCGTGGCTCGGCGGGGGGCCTGGTGTGACGCCTGTGGTGTGCTGCTCGGTGGAGCCTGGTGTGACGCCTGTGGTGCGTCGGGGGGCCCGTCTCGGGGTAGGTCGGTGGTCATGTCGCGAGAATGGCACGCCGCGCCGGTGGCGCCCCGGGCATGTCCGGCCGTCCGCGCGGTTCGGGACACACCGGCGGACCGGTGGTCCGCGGCCGTGCCGGAGAGCCGGGTGCGTGCGTCGTTACCGGGGGCCCGGATGCCCGGAGGCGCACCAGCGGAGCGGGTATGCGCGGACGCACCCGTGGGCCGCTGTCTCCCGCGGCCTGCCGGGCAGTGGCCGCCGCGCCCGTCGTGCCCGCCGCACCCGTCACGGCCGGCCGTCGACGCCGGGAGTTCGTCGCCTGTGCCCCCTCGGCCGCAGGCGAGCACGGACCGGCCGGGCCCGGCGGCCCCGCCCGGCCCGGCCGTCCCGCTCGGCGCGGCCGTCCCGCTCGGCGCGGCCGTCCCGCTCGGCGCGGCCGTCCCGATCGGCCCGGCCGTCCCGCTCGGCGCGGCGGACGCCGCCGGGCCCGGCCGCCGGGGCCGGCACGGGCAGGGGTCAGCCGCGGTAGGCGGACTCGGCGGCGCCCCGGGCGCCCGCCACGTCCACCGTCAGCCCCCGCTCGGCCAGCGCCGCGCCCAGCGCCGTCAGACAGCCCAGGACCGCCTCCGGCGTCGCGTCCGGCCCGTAGTGGTTGACCCGGATCATCTCCTTGGCCAGCGCGCCGCCCCCCGCGGCCAGCGGCAGCGCCGGATCGTCCGCCAGCGCCCGCGCCACCAGCTCCGTCGCGCTCACGCCCGACGGCACCCGCAGGGTCGTGGCCACCGGCGCCGCGTCCGCGACCTCGTACACATACGGCTCCAGACCCCCGCCCAGCGCCACCGCGCCCGCCCGCATGGCCAGCGCGGCGCCGCGGTGCCGCGCCATCACGGTGTCCAGACCCACGCGCTCGATCCGCTCGGCACACGCGTCGAGCGCCAGCATCTCCAACTGCGCCGGCGCGTGCGGCAGCACCTTGCGGCCCGCGTCGATCCAGCGTTCCTTCCAGTCGAGCAGGGAGAGGTAGGAACGGCGCGGCGCGTGCGGATTCGCCGCCATCCGGGTCCAGGCCCGCTCGCTCACCGACACCGCCGACACCCCTGCCGGGCCGCCCATCGCCTTCTGCGCGCCGATCACGCACAGGTCCACGCCCCAGGCGTCCGGCAGCACCGGCTCGGCGCCCACGGCGGCGACCGCGTCCAGGTAGAACAGCGCGCCGTGCGCCCGCACCACCTCGCCGATCTCCGCGACCGGATTGGTGTTCCCGGTCGCCGCCTCCGCGTGCACCAGCGAGACGAAGTCGATCTCCGGACGCCCGGCCAGGGCCGCCCGGATCCCGTCCGCCGTGGCCGCCGTGTGGAAGGGCACCGGCAGATCGATCACCGTCGCACCGCACTCCCGCAGCCAGTTCCCGAAGGTCTGCCCGTACGGTCCGGTGATCACGTTCAGCGCGGTCGTGCCCGGTCCCGCCGTCCCCCGGATCGCGCCCTCCAGCGGCAGCAGCGCCTCGCCCTGCATGATCACGACGTCCTGCCGGGTGTCCAGCAGCCGGGCCACCCGGTCCTCGACGGCGGCGAAGCGCGCGGCGGTCAGCGGGGGCAGATCCAGGAACGGATGGGTCACGGCGCGGCTCTCTTCACTCGCGAGGGGGCGATCCAGACGAGGGTAACCGGCCCTCACACATCGTCGTTGACCGGTGACTTCGCGGGCCGACAGCCCCACGGCCGACGGAGCGCCCCGACCGCCGGGCGGCTCACCGCCTGAGCACCGCACCGCGCAACCGCACGCAGGAATCCACCGCTTCCCCTCACACGACATGGAGGTCCCGTGACCACGCACCTTCGGCGCCGGGTTCGCGTCCTGGCCACCACCGCCGCCGTGGCCGGACTGGCCCTCGTGGCCGGCTGTTCCTCCGGCGACAGCGGCGGCGCGTCCACCACCGCCGCCGGCGGGGTCGAACTGGTCAAGGCCGGACAGCTCACCACCTGCACCCACCTGCCCTATCCGCCCTTCCAGTCCGAGATCGACGGCAAGGTGCAGGGCTTCGACGTCTCCCTGATCGACCTGGTCGCCAAGAAGCTGGGTGTCGGACAGCAGATCCTCGACACGCCCTTCGAGAACTTCAAGACCGGGGCGTTCCTGAACTCCGGCGAGTGCGACCTGGCCGCCGCCGGCATGACCATCACCGCGGAACGCAGGAAGAACGTCGACTTCTCCACCCCGTACTTCGACGCCACCCAGGCCGTCCTCGTCGACCGAAAGAGCGGTCTCACCTCCTTGGCCGACGTCAAGGCGAAGGGCGCCGAGCTGGGCGCGCAGGCGCAGACCAGCGGCGAGGACTACGCGAAGAGCAAGGGCTACGACCCGGTCTCGTTCGAGTCCTCCGACGCCGTCCTCAGCGGCCTGCGCACCGGCCAGGTCCAGGCCGTCGTCATCGACTACCCGGTCGTCCAGGGCTGGCTCAAGGACAAGGCCAACGCCGACGCGTTCCGCACCGTGGACAACCTCGACACGGGCGAGCAGTACGGCTTCGCGCTGAAGAAGGGCAACTCCAAGCTGCTCGCCGCCGTCGACCAGGCCCTCGCGGACGCCAAGGCGGACGGCACGTACCGGAAGCTGTACGAACAGTGGATCGGCCCGTACGACGCCGCCGCCGCGTCGCCCGCCGCCTCATGACCGGCCCGGCGCACACCGCGGCCCCGCCCCGCGGAAGGAGACTGACCCGCCGCCGGCGGCGCGGGCTGTCCCGGGCCCTCCAGTACGCGGTCTTCGCCGCCGCGGTGATCGCGCTCGCGGTCACCGCGGACTGGGGCCGGCTGCGCAACCAGTTCGCGCAGGCGGACCTAGCCCGGCAGATGTTCCCCGACGTCATCACGCTGGCGCTGAAGAACACCGTGCTCTACACCCTGTCCGGCTTCGCCGTCGGACTGGTGCTCGGCATGGTGATCGCCCTCATGCGGCTGTCGTCGGTCGGCCCCTACCGCTGGCTCGCGAGCGTCTACATCGAGATCTTCCGCGGCCTGCCCGCCCTGCTGATCTTCATCTTCGTCGGCGTCGCCGTGCCGCTCGCCTTCCCCGGCACGGAGATCCCCGGCGGGACGTACGGCAAGGTGGCCCTCGCGCTCGGCCTGGTCTCGGCCGCTTACATGGCGGAGACGATCCGCGCCGGCCTCCAGGCCGTACCCAGGGGACAGTCGGAGGCGGCCCGTTCGCTGGGGTTCTCGCCCACCCGGGCCATGGTCTCGATCATCGCCCCGCAGGCGTTCCGCATCGTCCTGCCGCCGCTCACCAACGAACTGGTGCTCCTGTTCAAGGACTCCTCGCTGGTGCTGTTCCTCGGCGTCACCCTCCAGGAACGCGAACTGGCCAAGTTCGGCCGGGACCTGGCCGGCCAGAGCGCCAACTCGACGCCGATCCTGGTCGCCGGCCTGTGCTACCTGCTGGTCACCGTCCCGCTCAGCCTCGTCGTCCGCCGCATGGAGTCCAGGACCCAGGAGGCCGTCAGGTGAGCGGCCGGCCCGAGATCAGCGTCCGCGCGCTGCACAAGTCCTTCGGCTCCGCCGAGGTGCTGCGCGGCATCGACCTGGAGGTCGGCCGGGGCGAGGTCGTCTGCGTCATCGGCCCCTCCGGCTCCGGCAAGTCGACCCTGCTGCGCTGCGTCAACCTGCTGGAGGAACCGACCCGGGGCCAGGTGTGGGTCGGCGGCGTCGAACTCACCGACCCCGATGTCGACATCGACGCCGCACGCCGCCGTATCGGCATGGTCTTCCAGCAGTTCAACCTGTTCCCGCATCTGACGGTGACCGAGAACCTCACCCTGCCGCAGCGCCGGGTGCTGCGCCGGGACAAGGCACGGGCCGCCGGCGTCGCCGCCCGGAACCTGGCCCGGGTCGGCCTGTCCGAGAAGGCGGACGCCTACCCCGCCGCCCTCTCCGGCGGGCAGCAGCAGCGCGTCGCCATCGCCCGCGCTCTCGCCATGGGCCCCGAGGTCATGCTGTTCGACGAGCCGACCTCGGCGCTCGACCCGGAACTCGTCTCGGACGTCCTCGCCGTGATGCGCATGCTCGCCGACGACGGTATGACGATGATGGTCGTCACCCACGAGATGTCCTTCGCCCGGGAGGTCGCCGACCGGGTCGTCTTCATGGACGGCGGGGTGATCGCCGAGGAAGGCACCCCGGACCAGGTCATCGGCGCTCCCCGCACCGAGCGGACCCGGCACTTCCTCGCCCGTCTCCTCGACCCCGCGGCGGCGGACGTCGCGGAGGGGACGTCCGACCGGGTGGGTGGTGCGGAGTAGCGGCTCACTAAGGTTCGGTACATGAGCGACCACACGGTGCTGCACGTGAAGGGAAGGATCCTCGCCGGGCCCGACGAGGTCCGCGACGAGCTGTGGGTCGTCGGCGGGCGGATCACCTACGACCGCCCGGCCGGCGCCCGCGATCCGATCACCGTGACCGGCTGGGCGCTGCCCGGCCTGGTCGACGCCCACTGCCACGTGGGCCTCGGTACCGAGGGCCCGGTCGGCGCGGACGTCGCCGAGAAGCAGGCGCTGACCGAGCGGGAGGCGGGCGCCCTGCTGCTTCGCGACGCGGGCTCGCCCTCGGACACCCGCTGGATCGACGACCGGGCGGACCTCCCGAGGATCATCCGGGCCGGCCGGCACATCGCGCGCACCCGCCGCTACATCCGTGACTTCGCCCACGAGATCGAGCCGGACCAGCTCGTCGCCCATGTCGCCCAGGAGGCGCGGCGCGGCGACGGCTGGGTCAAGCTGGTCGGCGACTGGATCGACCGCGGCGCCGGCGACCTGGCCCCCTGCTGGCCGCGCGAGTCCCTGGCGGCGGCCATCGCCGAGGCCCACCGCCTCGGCGCCCGGGTCACCGCGCACTGCTTCGCCGAGAACTCCCTGCGCGACCTGGTCGAATCGGGCATCGACTGCATCGAGCACGCGACGGGACTGACCCAGGACCTGATCCCGCTGTTCGCCGAGCGCGGCGTGGCGATCGTCCCGACCCTCGTCAACATCGCCACGTTCCCGCAGCTCGCCGACGGCGGCGAAACCAAGTACCCGCGCTGGTCGGCGCACATGCGGCGGCTGCACGAGCGGCGCTACGACACGGTGCGCGACGCCTACGACGCCGGCATCCCGGTGTACGTCGGCACGGACGCCGGCGGCTCGCTGGCACACGGCCTGGTCGCGGCCGAGGTCGCCGAACTGGTCACCGCCGGGATCCCGCCGGTGGCCGCGCTGTCGGCGACCAGCTGGGCCGCCCGTGCCTGGCTCGGCCGCCCCGGACTGGCCGAGGGCGCGCCCGCCGACCTGGTCGTCTACGAGGCGGATCCGCGGACGGACGTACGGGTGCTGGCGGCCCCGCGCCGGGTGGTGCTGCGCGGACACATCGTCGAGTAGCCGGGGAGCAGGGCGGCCGGGTGGCGGTGCACGGGGCGGTGCGGGAGTGAACGTGGGGGAACTCCTGTGCCCGGGGATTCGAAACCCTTCACGGAAAGCCCACGAATGAGTGAAGTAACCGAGGATTGCTGACTGTTCACCCACAGTGCGTAATCCTGGCCGGGTCCCAAGCACATTCCACTGGGGGTCCCACCACCTTGAACAGCAACAACTTCCGCATGCCCGCACGCCGTCTGGCCGCCGTCGCGACGGCCACGGTCCTCGCCGCGGGCCCGGCGGCGCTGGCCGGCGCGAGCGCCGCGCACGCGACCACCGGCCAGGGCCGCGCCGATGCCGTCGTCCTGCGCACCGGGCTCGACGTGTCCCTGCTCAACAAGACCGTGAACGTCCCGCTCACGGTCTCCCTCAACGAGGTACGGGCACCGCAGAGCGCCGACCGGACCGCGCTGTCCGCCCGGCTCGACGGCGTGGACGGCGGCAAGCCGTTCACGGTGCTCGGCGCGGACGTCGCCTCGGCCAGGGCCACCGTGACCGACGGCCGCGCCGAGGGCTCCGTGCGCCTCGCCCACGCCAAGCTGCACCTGCCCGGCCTGCCGCTGCTCTCCCTCGTCGAGATCGAGACCGTCACCTCCAAGGCGACCTGCGAGGCCGGGAAACCGCCCGCCGCCTCCGCCGGCGTGCTGGGCGCGGTGACGGTGCTCGGCAAGCGGGTCACGCTCAGCGCGGACGGTCCGACGGACGTCCAGGTGCCCGGCGTCGGCGAGGTCCGCCTCGACCTGGCGAAGCGGGCGACCACGACCCGCACGGCGGCGGCCACCGCCCTCGAACTGAAGGTCTCCGTCAACCCGTTGAAGCTGAACGTCGCCGAGGTCGAGGGAACCGTCACCCTCGCCAGGGCGACCTGCGAGACGCCCACCGCGGCCGACGCGCCCACCGGGCCCGCCGACCCGGGGAAGCCCGACCCGGCGAAGCCCGCGGACCCGGCCGGCCCGGCCGAACCCGCGTCCGGCGTACAGCCCCAGGGCGGCGCGGCGCAGGCCGGCCTCGCCGAGACCGGCGGCAGCTCGACGACGCCGTACCTCGCGGGCGGCGCGCTCGCGTTCGTCCTCGCGGGCGGGGGTGCGCTGGTCCTGGCACGCCGCCGCCGGAGCTGACCCTCCGCGCCGTCCGCTCATCGGCCCCTCCCCGCGCGGGAGGGGTCAGTCCGGGTCCGGTCCGGTCGGGGGCCGGCCGGTCAGGACAGCGCGGAGTCCAGGGCGCGCAGCAGGCCGTCCGTCGTGGCCCGGTCGCGTACGGCCACCCGGACCCAGTCCGGGCCCAGCCCCGGGAAGGTGTCGCCGCGGCGTACGGCGTAACCGAGATCCCGCAGCCGCCGCCGTACCCCGGCCGCGTCCGCCATGCGGACCAGGACGAACGGCCCTGCGGCCGGTTCCGCCACCCGTACCCCGCGCGCGGCGAACGCGGACAGGCCCGCCACCAGGTGGGCTCGGTCGGCCGCGACGCGGTGGGCGGCGTGCGCGGCCTCCGTCAGCGCCCGGGGCGTCACGCACGCCTGCGCCGCCGCCAGCGCCGGTGTGGACACCGGCCACAGCGGCTGGGCCCGCGCCAGCTCCGCGACCCGCTCGGGGGCGGCCAGCAGGTAGCCGATCCGCAGCCCGGCCAGGCCCCATGTCTTGGTCAGGCTGCGCAGCACGACGAGGCCGGGCACGTCCGTCCGCCCGGCCAGCGCCTCCCGCTCGCCCGGCACGGCGTCCATGAACGCCTCGTCCACCACCAGCGTCCGCCCGGGACGGGCGAGCCCCGCGAGCGTCGCGGCCGGGTGCAGGACCGAGGTGGGGTTGGTCGGGTTGCCGACCACCACCAGGTCGGCCTCCTCGGGCACGGCCGCCGGATCCAGCCGGAAGCCGTCCGCCGCGCGCAGCAGCACCCGGTCCACGGTGTGCCCCGCGTCCGCCAGCGCCGCCTCCGGCTCGGTGAACTGCGGATGCACCACCACCGGCCGGCGCACCTTCAAGGCGCGGGCGAGCAGCACGAACGCCTCCGCCGCCCCCGCCGTCAGCAGCACCCGGTCCGTCGCGAGCCCGTGCCGTGCCGCCACCGCCGCGCGCGCGGCGCGTCCGTCCGGGTAGGCCGCGAGAGCGGCCAGCGATCCGGCGATGTGCTCCCGCAGCCAGAGCGGCGGAGTGCCGGCGCGGACGTTCACCGCGAGGTCGACCAGTGCCGGGCCGGCGTCGCGGACCTCGGCGTCCCCGTGGTGGCGCAGGTCGGGTCCGGTGCCGTCCTCGGCCGGCCGGGGCGAGCCCCCGTCAGCGGGCATGGGCGTGCCCGCCCTGGTGGCGCTGCCCGGGGTGGTGCCCTTCCTGGGAACGGTCGTCGTGCGGGTGACTCTCATGGGTGTGGCCGTCGTGGGTGTGGCCGTCGTGCGGGTGGGTGCCGTCGTCGTCCGGGTGGAAGTGCGGCTGCTGCGGCAGCCCCACCTTGTGCGCGAAGCCCGGCAGCGCGATCCGGTACACGCACGCGTCGCAGTTCATCCGGACCTCGCCCGCGACGGCCTCCGCGTACCGCTCCATCACCAGGTCGAGCAGCTCCGGCTCCGGCCCGATGACGTCCGCGCAGCGCACGTCCAGCTCCCCACGCGCGGCGGCCCAGCCCTCGGCCTGCTGCTTCACCCGCTCCGGCAGCACACCGGTGAACAGGAAGTACGGCAGGACCACGATCCGGCGCGCACCCAGCCGGGCGCACCGGTCGAGCCCGCTCGGCACGTCCGGCGCCGCTAGCGACACGAACGCGGTCTCCACGCCCGCGTACCCGCGTCCCTCCCACAGCAGCCGCGCCGCCTTGACCACCTCGGCGTTGGCGTCCGGGTCGGTGGAGCCCCGGCCGACCAGCAGCACCGTCACGTCGGCCCGGTCGGCGGGCGTGCGCGCGGCGGTGCCCAGCGCCTGGTCGAGCCGCCGTTCCAGCACGTCGAGCAGGGCCGGATGGGGGCCCAGCGGGCGGCCGTAGGCGTACAAGATCCCGGGGTGCCGCTCCTTCTCGCGGGCCAGCGCCGCCGGTATGTCGCCCTTGGCGTGTCCCGCGGACACCAGCATCAGCGGAACGGCGGCGAACCGGCGCACGCCCCGCTCCACCAGGTCGGTCACGGCATCGGCGAGCGGCGGCGCGGACAGTTCGATGAAGCCGCCGGCGACGGGCAGTTCGGGATGACGGCGGCCCAGCTCACGGACGAACGCGCGGAACGCCTCGGCTCCGGTCTCGTCCCGGGTGCCGTGGCCGGCGATGAGCAGAGCGGGCGGCGGGGTGGTCACTTGATCTCCTCGGTCGGTGCGGTGGGGGGTTGGTACAGAAGGGCGTTGAGGGCCGCGGCGGCCACCGCCGAACCGCCCTTCTCGGACACGTTGCTGACGGCGGGCAGCCCGCTCGCGCGCAGCGCGGCCTTGGCCTCGGCCGCGCCGACGAAGCCGACGGGCAGGCCGATGACGAGCGCGGGGGAGGCGTCCAGGGTCAGCAACTCCTCCAGAGCGGTCGGCGCGCACCCGATCACCCACAGCGCCCCGGGGCCGACGGCGTCGTGGGCGAGCCGGACCGCGTGCGCCGAACGGGTCAGGCCGGGCCGGGCGACGGCGTCCCCGAGCCGGCAGACGGTCTGGCGGCGGGTGATGCCGGCCGCGACCATCTCGACGTCCACCACGACCGGCGCCCCGGCGTGCAGCGCGGCGTGCGCCCGCACCAGGTCGTCCTCGGCCATGACGAGGTCGCTCGCGTACTCCAGGTCGGCGGCCGAGTGGATCACCCGCTCCACCACCGCCCGGGTCAGCGGCGGGAAGCGCGAGGTGTCCAGGCGGGTCCGCAGCCGCCGGAAGGACTCCTGCTCGATCGGATGGATCACACGGTTCACCGGGTCTCCTCCTCCTGCCGGGTGTCCTGCCAGCGGTAGCCGCGCGGGGTCACCATGCGTCCCGCGATCCGTCGGGTCGCCGTGTTGCCCACGGTCACGACGGTCATCATGTCGACCGCCGCCGGGTCCACGTCCGCCAGGGTGGTCAACTGGCCGGATTCATCGGGTCGTGAGGCGTTGCGCACCACCCCGACCGGCGTGGTCGGCGCGCGGTGCTCGGCGAGGATCGCCAGCGCCCGGGGCAACTGCCAGTCGCGGCCCCGGGAGCGCGGGTTGTAGAACGTCACCACGAGGTCCGCCTCGCCCGCCGCCCGCACCCGTCGCTCGATCACCTCCCACGGCGTGTGCAGGTCGGACAGGCTGATCGAGGCGTGGTCGTGGCCGAGCGGCGCCCCGAGGACCGCCCCGGCGGCCAGTGCCGCGGTCACCCCCGGCACACCGACGACGTCGATGTCGTCGGACGCCTCGGCGAGCGCGGGGGAGGCCATGGCGTACACGCCCGCGTCCCCGCTGCCGATCAGCGCGACCGCGTGCCCCGCGCGGGCCTCGGCGACCGCCGTGCGGGCCCGTTCCTCCTCGGCACCGAGCCCGGACTCCAGGATCCGGGTGCCGGGCCGCAGCAGATCGCGGATCTGGGCGACGTACTGGTCGAGTCCGACGAGCACCGAGGCGCGGCGCAGTTCGGCCTTCGCGCGCGGGGTGAGCAGGTCCCGGGCGCCGGGCCCGAGGCCGACCACGGCGAGCCGCCCGCGCCCCGGCCGCCGGACCACCGCGCAGGTCGCGCCCGCGGGCCGGGCCGCCGACTTCCGTTTCGGTACGAGGAGTTCGCCGCCGCCGAGCAGCGCGGCGGCCTCGGCGACCGACGGGGTGCCGACGGCGGCGAGCGGCGCCGCGGACGGGTTCGGCACCTCGACCCGCGCCAACCGGGCGGCGGAGTACGTCACCAGGGGCACCCCGAGCCGTTCGGCGGCGGCCACGACGCCCGGTTCGCCGGCCTTGGCGTCGACGGTGGCCAGCGCCGCCACGGACGCGGCCGACAGCCCGGCGTCCCGCAGCGCGTCCCCGACCAGCTCCAGCACCTCCTCGGCCGGGACGCCGCGGGAGGCACCCACCCCGACCACCAGCGTCGGCGGCCGCAACAGCACCTCGCGCGCGCCGGGTACGACGTCCCGGTCGGTCACCCGGATCGCATACGACCTGGTGTCGGTGTCGGTGCCGGTGCCGGTGTGCGGGTGGGTGTCGGCGACCGGCAGTGCCGGCAGCGGCCAGCTCACCTCACGGTCCAGGGCGACCGGCGTGCCGTCGAGCAGTGCCCGCGAGACGGCCGCGACCGCCCCCTCGACCGGCAGGCCCAGGGTGTCGAGACCGGGTAGGTCCACCGCGTCCGTCGCCGTCGTCACCACCGGCCGCGCGCCCAGCAACCCGCCGACCTCCCGGGCGAGTTCGTTGGCGCCGCCGCCGTGCCCGCCGATCAGCGACACGGCGAACCGCCCGGCCTCGTCCACGCACACCACACCCGGGTCGGACGCCTTGCCGCCGAGCAGCGGGGCGACGAGCCGCACCACGGCACCGGTCGCCAGGAAACACACCACCTGCTCGCACTCGGCGAACGCGGCCCGTACGGCGTCCGCGACGGGACCCCCGTACACCCGCGTCCGCTCCGGCCACGCCGCGGCCAGCCGGTCGCGTGCCGCCGCCCCCGCCGCGGTGGCGGAAATCAGGCCGATCACTGGGCAACTCCTTCGACACTCGCGCGGGGCCGTTCGCCCCACAGCAGGAACACGGGATTGGCGGCCGCGAGCCGGGTCACCTCACCGGGCAGCGGGGCGAGCCGCGCGGACTGGAGCAGCACCCCGGCGCAGGAGAACCCGGCGCCGGTGAGCGCGGCCCGCGCGGCGGGCACCCGGTCCACGGCGGCCAGCGCGACCACCACCGTCCGCCGCGCCCGCCGGGCGCACGCGGCGACCACAGCGGGCAGTTCCGCGCCCCCGCCGCCGACGAACACCGCGTCCGGATCGTCCAGTTCCGCCAGCGCGGCCGGTGCCTCGCCGTGCACCACCCGTACGTCGACCCGGTGGGCCGCCGCGTTGGCCCGGATCCGCTCGACGCCGTCCGCGGTCTTCTCCACGGCCACGACGGCGGCGCCCAGCCGCGCGCACTCCACCGCCACCGACCCGGATCCCGCGCCGACGTCCCACACCAGGTCGCCCAGGCGCGGCCCGAGCCGGGCCAGGGCCAGGGCCCGCACCTCGAACTTGGTGATCATCGAGTCGCGGTGCGTGAACTCCGCCTCGTCCAGCGCCCAGCCGGGCGGCCGGGCGTCCGGCCCGGCCACCGTCCGCGCCCCGCCCGGCGCCCGGGACCCGTCCAGGCAGACGACGACGCTCACCGCCGTACCCCAGTCCCGGGCGGCGGCCTCGGCGGGTGTCACCCGCTCCACCCGCTCCCGGACCGGATCGCCGAGGGCGCTCGCCACCACCAGGATCCGCCCCGGGCCGAGCGCCGCGCCCAGCTCGGCGGGGCCCGCGCCCGGCCCGGTCAGCACCGCCACCTTGGGGTGCGCCCGGCAGACGTTGACCGCCGTGCGCAGCTCACGGCCGTGCGCGCTGACGACCACCGCGTCGTCCCAGGGCAGCCCGATGCGCGCGAAGGCCGCCGCGACCGACGGGACACCGGGCCGCACATCGAGCAGCCCGGACCCGAACCGTTCGGCCAGTGCCCGCACGATCCCGAAGAACCCCGGGTCGCCGGAGGCGAGCACCGTCACCGGCCGGGCCGCGCGGACGTACGCGCCGATGGTGTCGAGGGCGGGCGCGAGCGGCCCGAGCACCAGCCGCTCGGCCCCGTACGGCAGCCGTACCGCGTCCAGGTGCCGCCGCCCGCCCACGACCAGTTCGGCACCGGCCAGGGCGTCCGCCGCGACCGGTGTCCCGGTGCCCGCGCCCACCACCGTGATCAGCGCCGTCACGGGCGCGCGCCCCGCTCGCGCAGGGCCCTGCGGGCCTCGGGGTCGGCCTTGCGGAAACCGTGGAAGTGACCGGGGTGGTAGAGGTGCGAGCGGGTGCCGTGCGCGGCCAGCGCCGGACCGACCAGGAACAGCGTGTGCTTCCACAGCCGGTGCTCCTTGACCGTCTCCTCCAGCGTGCTGATCGTGCAGCGCGCCACCAACTCGTCGGGCCAGGTCGCCCGGTACGCGACCACGACGGGCGTGTCGGTCGGATAGCCGCCCTCCAGCAGCTCCCGCACCAGCTGGCCGCTGCGCGCGGCGGACAGGAAGACGGCCATGGTGGTGCCGTGCCGGGCGAACTCGCGCACCTCCTCCCCGGGCGGCATCGGCGTCTTGCCGCCGCCGAGCCGGGTGAGGACGACGGACTGCGCGACCTCGGGGACGGTCAACTCCCGCCCCGCGAGCGCGGCGACGGCGGAGAACGCGGAGACACCGGGCACGATCTCCGTCTCGATCCCGATCCGAGCGCACCGGTCGAGCTGCTCCTGCGTGCCGCCCCACAGGGCCGGGTCGCCGGAGTGCACCCGCGCCACCCGCAGCCCCTCGGCGTGGGCCTGCTCGTAGACGGCGACGACGTCCTCCAGCGCCAGGGCCGCCGAGTCCAGGATCCGCGCGTCCTCGCGGGCGTGCTCCAACACCTCAGCCTGGACCAGGCTGGCCGCCCAGATCACCACGTCGGCCTCGGCGATGGCCCGCGCGGCCCGGAACGTCAGCAGATCCGCGGCGCCGGGCCCGGCACCGACGAAGGTCACCTTGCCGGTGGGGGCAGCGGCCATGAGAAGGGTCCTCTCGTACGAAAAGTCATGGTTGGTGCGGGGGCGCGCGGGCCGGATGTGCGCGGGCGGCGGCTGATCGGATAGCAAAGGCGCATGGCTGTCTTCGTCGCGCTCGGCGCGTTCCTGATGACGCTGGCCGGCGGCTGGACGGCACAGCGGGTGACCGACCGCCGCCACCTGGTCCTGGGTCTGGCCGGCGGACTGATGCTCGGCGTGGTGGGTCTGGACCTGCTGCCCGAGGCGCTGGCGGCGGCCGGCCGGGAGGTCTTCGGCGTGCCCTGCGCCCTGCTGCTGTTCGTGGCCGGCTTCCTGCTGGCCCACCTGGTGGAACGGCTGCTCGCGGCCCGCCGGACGGCCCACGGCGGCGCGGAACGCGTCGCCCAGGCGCCGCCCGCGGCGGACGGGGCGGACGGGGCGGACGAGGTGGACGCGGCGGACGGGGTGACCGGCCCGGCTCAGCCCGCCGGGCCGCCGCGCCCGCCCGCGCCCGGCGCCGCCGCTGCGGCACCGCTCACCGCGCCGCCGCCCACCGGCGCGCACCCGCACACCCAGGACCTGCGGTCGCCCGAGGTGGGGCTCACCGCGGCCGGCGCGATGGTCGGCCACAGCGCCATGGACGGCGTGGCGATCGGCGCCGCCTTCCAGGTCGGCGGCGGCATGGGCCTGTCCGTCGCGCTCGCCGTGATCGCCCACGACTTCGCCGACGGCTTCAACACCTTCACCCTCATCCGGCTGTACGGCAACGCGCGCCGCAGGGCGGTCGCGATGCTGTTCGCGGACGCCTGCGCCCCGCTGGTGGGCGCGCTGTCCACGGTGTTCTTCACCATCCCGGAACAACTGCTCGGCGGCTATCTCGGCCTCTTCGGCGGCGTGCTGCTGTATCTCGCCGCGGCCGAGATCCTCCCCGAGGCGCACCACCAGCACCCCGCCCGCTCGACCGTCCTGTGCACCGTGGCGGGGGCCGCGTTCATCTGGCTGGTGGTGGGCGTGGCGGGGTGAGGCTCCGGGATGGTCGGCCGAGACGCGCGGGCGGCGGGCGTCTTTGGCCGATGTGGCGGGCCGGTGCCCGGGTGCGGCCGGGACCCGCGGTCCGCGGGCATGTCCGGCCGAGGCGCGCGGCCGACCGGCGTCCCGGGCCGAGCGCGTCGCGACGGACATCACAGCTTGCCGCCCCGTGAGCCGTCGCGCCGCGCCGGTGCGATGAGCGTGGACAGGTACGGCAGCGGTGCCCCGTCGAGATCGGCGGCGGGCCGCACGGACTCCTCCGGCAGACCGAGCGCCGAACCCCATACCGCGTCCCCGAGCCGCCCGCTCTCCCGCAGCGCCGCGGCGACCTCGGCGGCCTGCCGCCCGAACTTGTACGCGACGACCGTGCCGGGCCCGGCCAGCGCCTCCTTGAGCACCGCCGCCCCGGCGGTCACCGGCACCAGCGTGAGCGGTTCGGTCCCCTCGGTCAGCACGGCACCCGACCGGGCCGCGAGATCCTGCATGGCGGTGATGCCGGGCACCGTCTCCACGACCACCCCCGGCACCAGTTCCGCGATCGTCTGCGCGAGATAGGTGAAGGTGGAGTACACGTTCGGGTCGCCGATGGTCGCGAAGGCGACCGTGCCGTGCTCCCGCAGCAGCGCCGCGACCCGGGCCCCGGCCGCGTCCCAGGCGGCCTCCCGGCGCGCCCGGTCCGTGCGCTCGTTGAGCGCGAACACCACCGGGACGACCTGCTCCCCGGACACGTAGTGCAGCACCGTTGCCTCGGCCCGCCCCCGCTCCCCGGTGTCCATGACCGGTACGACGACGACAGCGGCGGCGCGCAGCGCGTTCACCCCCTTCACGGTCACCAGTTCGGGGTCGCCCGGCCCCACCCCGACACCGATCAGCCTGCTGCTCATGACGCTGCGCACCTCTCCACGAACCGACGGGCCACGCCGGGCCGGGACGCCCAGTGCGTGTGCAGATAACTCGCGTGCACCCCCTGCTGCACGAAACCCTCGACGCGCCGCTCGGGGCCCCGCACGCCCCACGCCGGAGCCGTCCCCGCCCCCGGCTCGACGACGGTCCGGTGGAACTCGTGCCCCCGCATCCGCGTCCCCGCCCCGGCCAGCACACTGCCGCCGACGGCGACGGCGTCCCGGTAGCCGAGGGTGAGCCGCTCGCTCATCCGCGCGCCGGCGTCGAGCACCCCGCACATCGGTGACCCGTCCAGGTCCCGGCACAGGTACAGCAGCCCCGCACACTCGGCGGCGACCGGAGCGCCGGATGCGGCGAGCGCGGCGACGGCCCCGCGCAACGGCTCGTTGGCGGACAGCTCCTCGGCGTACACCTCGGGGAACCCGCCGCCGACGACCAGCCCGCGGGTGCCCTCCGGCAGCCGCTCGTCCCGCAGCGGATCGAACGGTACGACGTCGGCGCCGGCGGCGGTGAGGAGTTCGGTGTGCTCGGCGTAGGAGAAGGTGAAGGCGGCGCCGCCGGCCATGGCGATCCGCGGGCCGGCCGGCCGGTGCGGCGCTCCGGGACGGGGCCGTCCGGTACCGGCCGGGAACACGGGTGCCGGGGCCGGTGGCGGCTCGGCGCCGGAGGCCGCCAGCGCCTCGGCGGGGTCCCAGGCCGCCGCGGGCAACGGACCCGCACCCCGGGCCAGCCGCAGCAACCCCTCCAGATCGCACCCGTCGGCGACCATCGCCCCCATCGCGGCCACCGCCGCCACCGCGGCCGCGTCCCGCTCGGCCACCGGCACCAGCCCCAGATGCCTGGACGGCGTCGACACGGCCGCAGCCCGCCGCAGCGCCCCCAGCACCGGCACCCCGACCGACTCCAACGCCTCCTGCAGCAATGCCTCGTGCCGGTCGGACGCCACCTTGTTCAGGATCACCCCGCCGATCCGCACCGCCGGATCCCAGGTGGCGAACCCGTGCACCAGCGCGGCCACCGACCGCGACTGCGCGGACGCGTCCACGACCAGCACGACCGGTGCCCCGAGCAGTTTCGCCACCTGCGCGGTGGACGCCAGTTCGCCCTCCCCGGCGGCGCCGTCGTACAGCCCCATGACCCCCTCGACGACCGCGACGTCGCAGCCGCGCGCCCCGTGCGCGAACAGCGGGCCGATCAGCTCCGGGCCGCACAGGTAGGCGTCGAGGTTGCGGCCCGTGCGCCCGGCGGCCAGCGTGTGGTAGCCGGGGTCGATGTAGTCCGGCCCGACCTTGTGCGGGGAGACGGCGAGCCCCCGGCCGGCCAGCGCCGCCATCAGTCCGGTGGCCACCGTGGTCTTGCCGCTGCCGGACGCGGGCGCGGCGACCACCAACCGGGGTACGGACGTCACCACTCGATGCCCCGCTGGCCCTTCTGCCCCACGTCCATGGGGTGTTTGACCTTGGACATGTCGGTCACGAGATCGGCGAACCCGACCAGCCCGTCGGGCGCGTTCCGACCGGTGATCACCACGTGCTGGGTGCCCGGCCGGCCCCGCAGCACCTCCACGACCTCGTCGGTGTCGACCCAGCCCCAGTGCAGCGGGTACGCGAACTCGTCCAGCACGTACAGCCGGTACGTCTCGGCCGCCAGGTCCCGCTTGACCTGCTCCCAACCCTCCCGGGCCTTCTCCTCGTTGCTGGTGTTGTCCCCTTGGAGGCCCTTCTGGACCCAGGACCAGCCCTCGCCCATCTTGTGCCAGACGACGGACCCGCCCTCGCCGGAGTCCCCGAGCACCCGCAGCGCCCGCTCCTCGCCCACCTTCCACTTGGCCGACTTGACGAACTGGAACACCCCGATCGGCCACCCCTGGTTCCAGGCGCGCAGCGCCAGCCCGAAAGCGGCCGTCGACTTGCCCTTGCCGACGCCCGTGTGCACGACGACCAGCGGACGGTTGCGCCGCTGCCGTGTCGTCAGCCCGTCGTCCGGTACGACATCCGGTTTCCCCTGCGGCATCAGGCGGCCCTCCTCGACGTTGCGCGCACATCCCTGACCAGCCCGGCGATCGAGTCCGCCCGCAGCTCGTCGAGCGTGACGGCCGTGCCGCCGAGACCGGCGGCGAGCCGCGTCGCCAGCCCCAGCCGCACCGGCCCCGACTCGCAGTCCACGACCACGCAGGCGACCTGCTCCGCCGCGAACAGCCGCGCGGCACGCTCCGCCAGCGCGACCGGCTCCGGGCCGCCCGTGGCCCGCCCGTCGGTCACCACCACGACCAGCGCCCGCCGCGCCGGATCCCGCAGCCGTTCCACCCGCAGCACCTCGTGCGCCTTGAGCAGCCCGGCCGCGAGCGGTGTCCGGCCGCCCGTCGGCAGCGACTCCAGCCGCGCCGCCGCCGCGTCCACCGACGAGGTCGGCGGCAGCGCCACGTCCGCCGCGGCACCCCGGAAGGTCACCAGACCCACCTTGTCCCGCCGCTGGTAGGCGTCGAGCAGCAGCGACAGCACCGCACCCTTCACGGCGCCCATCCGCTGCCGGGCCGCCATCGAACCGGAGGCGTCCACGACGAACAGCACGAGGTTCCCCTCGCGGCCCTCCCGCGTCGCCTGCCGCAGATCGTCCCCGCGCACCACGAGGCCCGGCCCGGACCGCCCGCGGGCCCGCTGGTGCGGCGCGGCGGCCCGCACGGTCGCCGTCAGGTGCAGCTTGGTGAGCGCCCCGCGGGGCCGCCTGGCCCCCGTCGTCCGCCCCTGCTCGGTGCGCGCCCGGGACCGCCGTCCGGCGGCGCCCTCGCCGAGGCCCGGCACGCTCAGCACCTTGGTGCGGAAGGGCTCGCAGGCTCCCACGGACTGCTCGCCGGCCCCGGCGGGCGCGGACTTTGCCGGGTCCGGCCGCTCGTCGGCCCCGGCGGGCGCGGGCCGCGCCGCACCCGGTTCCTCGGGTCGCGAACCGGTGTCACCGTCCTGCGGTCCGGCGTCCGGCTGCCCGCCGCCCCCACCGGGACCGCCGTCCGGTCCGCCGGGACCGGGATCGTCGGGACCGTCCCCGTCGGGATCGTCGTCGCCCTCGCCGGCGAACTGCTCCAGCGTCTCGTCCAGCTTGTCCTCGTCGAGCCCCGGCGCGTCGAACGGGTTGCGCCGGCGCCGGTGCGGCAGCGCGAGCAGCGCGGCCTGCCGCACGTCCTCGGCGAGCACGTCGGTGCGCCCGGCCCACGCGGCCAGCGCGGTCGCCGTGCGCGCCATCACGATGTCGGCGCGCATCCCGTCCACCTCGAACGCCGCGCAGGTCGCCGCGATCTGCCGCAGCGCCCCGTCGCCCAGCCGCACCCGCGGCAGCAGCTCCCGGGCCGCGACGACGCGGCGGCGCACCGCGGCCTCCTCGTCGGCCCACCGTGCGGCGAAGGACGCCGGGTCGTCGTCGTACGCGAGCCGCCGCCGCACGACCTCCACCCGCTGTCCGGGCTCCCGCGAGGCGGCCACCTCGACGGTCAGCCCGAAACGGTCCAGCAACTGGGGCCGCAGTTCGCCTTCCTCGGGATTCATCGTCCCGACGAGCAGGAAGCGCGCCGCATGCCGTACGGAGACGCCCTCGCGCTCGACGTACGAGGCGCCCATCGCCGCCGCGTCCAGCAGCAGGTCGACCAGGTGGTCGTGGAGCAGGTTGACCTCGTCGACGTAGAGGATGCCGCGGTGCGCGTCGGCCAGCAGCCCGGGTTCGAACGCCTTCACGCCCTCCGTGAGCGCCCGCTCGATGTCGAGCGCGCCGACCAGCCGGTCCTCGGAGGCACCGACGGGCAGCTCCACCATGCGGGCCGGGCGGGACCCGGACGCCCCCGGCGCGTGCGGCCCGTCGGGGCACGCGGGGTCGGGGGAGCCCGGGTCGCAGGAGAAGCGGCACCCGGAGACCACGTCGACCCGGGGCAGCAACGCCGACAGCGCCCGCACGGCCGTGGACTTGGCGGTGCCCTTCTCGCCGCGCACCAGCACACCGCCGACCGCCGGGGACACCGCGTTCAGCAGCAGCGCCAGCCGCAGGTCGTCCTGGCCGACGACGGCCGTGAACGGAAAGGGGGTACTCACTTCTCGTCGCCCTCCAAGTCGCCCTCCAGCTCCAGGTAGGTGGCCCGCAGCCGGTCCAGCGTCCGAGCGTCCGGCTCGGCCCACAGCCCGCGGTCCGCCGCCTCCAGCAGGCGTTCGGTGATGCCCCGCAGCGCCCACGGGTTGGACTTCTTCATGAAGTCCCGGTTCTCGGCGTCGAAGACGTACTCCGCGCTGAGTTTCTCGTACATCCAGTCGTCGACCACGCCCGCCGTGGCGTCGTACCCGAACAGGTAGTCCACGGTCGCCGCCATCTCGAAGGCGCCCTTGTAGCCGTGCCGCCGCATGGCCGCCATCCAGCGCGGGTTGACGACCCGGGCCCGGAAGACCCGGTGCGTCTCCTCGCCCAGGGTCCGGGTCCGCACCTGGTCCGGCACGGCCGAATCGCCCACGTACGCCTCGGGACCGGTACCCGTCAGATGCCGCACCATCGCCACCATGCCGCCGTGGTACTGGAAGTAGTCGTCGGCGTCGACGAGGTCGTGTTCGCGGGTGTCCACGTTCTTCGCCGCCACCGCGATCCGCCGGAACGCCGTCTCCATGTCGCCGCGCGCCGCCCGCCCGTCAAGACCGCGCCCGTAGGCGTAACCGCCCCACACCGCGTACACCTCGGCCAGGTCCGCGTCGCTGCGCCAGTTGCGGGCGTCGATCAGCGGCAGCAGCCCGGCCCCGTACGCGCCCGGTTTGGAACCGAAGACACGGGCCGTCGCGCGCCGCCGGTCCCCGTGCTCGGCGGTGTCCTCGTCGGCGTGCGCCCGTATGTAGTTGGACTCGGCGGGCTCGGCCAGCTCGGCCACCGCCCGTACCGCGTCGTCGATCAACCCGACGACGTGCGGGAACGCGTCCCGGAAGAAACCGGAGATCCGGACCGTGACGTCGATGCGCGGCCGGCCCAGCTCCGCCAGGGGGACCACCTCGAAGCCGGTCACCCGCCGTGACGCGTCGTCCCACACCGGGCGGCAGCCCAGCAACGCCAGGATCTCCGCGATGTCGTCGCCCTGGGTGCGCATCGCGGACGTGCCCCAGACGGTCAGACCGACCGACTTCGGGTAGCCACCGGTGTCACTCAGATACCGCTGCACCAGCGAGTCGGCGAGCGCCTGCCCGACCTCCCAGCTCAGCCGGGACGGAATGGCCTTGGGGTCGACGGAGTAGAAGTTGCGGCCGGTCGGCAGGACGTTGACCAGACCGCGGGTGGGTGAGCCCGACGGGCCCGCCGGGACGTACCCGCCGTCCAGCGCGTGCAGGATGTGCCCGATCTCGTCGGTCGTCCGGGCCAGCCGCGGTACGACCTCGGCGCAGGCGAATTCGAGCACGGCGACCGCGTCCGCGAGGCCGGTGCCCAGCACCTCGCGGACCAGCGGCGCGCACGCGGCCGTGGCCCAGCCGCGGGCCTCCATGCCCTCGGCGAGCCGCCGGCACAGCTGCTCCAGCAGATCGATGGCGTCGGAAGCCGTCCGGGCCGGCCCCTCGACCAGGTCGGTCAGCTCGGCCGGCACCTTCACCGGCGCGCCCGGCTCGGCCAGCAACTCCTTCTCGCTGAGCCCGAAGTGCGCGGCGAGCGAGGCCCGCAGGCCGGGCAGCGCGTTCGCCCGGCCGCCCCACACCTGGGCGGCGCGCAGCACGGCGAGGACCAGGTTGACGCGCGGCCCGCCGACCGGGCCGCCGCCCAGCACGTGCAGGCCGTCGCGGATCTGCACGTCCTTGATCTCGCACAGGTAGCCGTCGACGTGCAGGACGAACTCGTCGAAGTCGGCGTCCTCGGGCTGCTCGGCCACGTGCAGGTCGTGGTGCAGCTCGGCCGCCTTGACCAGCGTCCAGATCTGGGCCCGGACGGCGGGCGCCTTCGCCGGGTCCAGGTCGGACACCAGCGCGTACTCGTCGAGCAGTTGCTCCAGCTTGGCCAGGTCGCCGTAGGTGTCGGCGCGGGCCATCGGCGGCACCAGATGGTCGACGACGGTGGCGTGCCCGCGCCGCTTGGCCTGGGTGCCCTCGCCGGGGTCGTTGACGATGAACGGGTAGACCAGCGGCAGGTCGCCGAGGACGGCGTCCGGGGCGCAGCCGGCACTCAGGCCGAGGCCCTTGCCCGGCAGCCACTCCAGCGTGCCGTGCTTGCCCATGTGCACGATCGCGTCGGCGCCGAAGCTGTTCTCCAGCCAGCGGTAGGCCGCCAGGTAGTGGTGGGACGGCGGCATGTCGGGGTCGTGGTAGATCGCGATCGGGTTCTCGCCGAAGCCGCGCGGCGGCTGGATCAGCACGACGACGTTCCCGAACCGGAGCGCGGCCAGCACGATGTCGTCGCCGTCCACGTAGAGGCTGCCCGGCGGCTCGCCCCATGCCGCCAGCATGGCGTGGCGCAGCTCCGGGTCGAGGGTGTCGAACCAGGCCCGGTAGTCGGCGAGCGGCACCCGCGCGGGCGCGGCGGCCAGTTGCTCCTCGGTGAGCCATTCGACGTCGTGGCCGCCGGCCTCGATCAGCCGGTGGATCAGCTCGTCGCCGCCCGCGGGGTACTCGGTGAGCGAGTAGCCGGCCGCACGCAGGGCGTCCAGCACCCGCACCGCCGACGCGGGCGTGTCCAGGCCGACCGCGTTGCCGACCCGGGAGTGCTTGGTCGGATAGGCGGTGAAGACGAGCGCGATCTTCTTGTCGGCGTTGGGCTTGTGCCGCAGCCGCGCGTGCCGTACGGCGATGCCGGCGACGCGGCCGGCCCGCTCGGGGTCGGCGACGTACACCGGCACGTCGTCCGGGCCCTGCTCCTTGAAGGAGAACGGCACGGTGATCAGCCGCCCGTCGAACTCCGGGATGGCGACCTGCATCGCCGCGTCCATGGGGGACAGCGCCGCGTCGGACCCGTCCCAGGCGTCCTGCGACGAGGTGAGGCACAGCCCTTGCAGCACGGGGACGTCAAGACCGGCGAGCGCCCCGACGTCCCAGGCTTCCTCCTCGCCGCCCGCCGACGCCTGCGAGGCGTGCGTGCCGCCCGCGGCGAGGACGGTCGCCACCAGCGCGTCGGCCCGGCCGAGGATCCGGTACAGATCCGCGTCGGCGTCGCGCAGCGAACCGCAGTACACGGGCAGCGCGTTGGCGCCGCGCGCCTCGATCGCGTCGCACAGGGTGTCCACGAAGGCGGTGTTGCCGCTCAGTTCGTGGGCCCGGTAGAAGATCACGCCGACGGTCGGGCGGCCCTCGACGACGGCCCGCTCGCCGTGCACGCCGTACTGCGGCATCGTCCGCGGCCCGTCGAAGCCCTCACCGGTCAGCAGCACGGTGTCGGACAGGAACCGGGCGAGCTGGGCGAGGTTGTCGGGCCCGCCCTCCACCAGATAGCGCAGCGCCTCGGCGACGACACCGGACGGCACGGACGACTCGGCCATCAACTCGGCGTCGGGCACGGTCTCGCCGCCGAGCAGCACGGTCGGGACCCCGGACGCCCGCAGCGCGGCCAGCCCGTCCTCCCAGGCCCGTTTGCCGCCCAGCAGCCGTACGACGGCGAGGTCGGCCCGCCGCAGCAGCGCCGGCAGCTCCTCGGCGACGTCGATCCGGGTCGGGTTGCCGATCAGATAGGACGCGCCGCAGGCACGTGCCGCCAGCAGATCGGTGTCGGCGGTCGACAACAACAACACTGTGCTCATGCGGGCGCTCCCGGTGGAATGAAGGGCAGTCCTGGTGGCGCGCCCGACTCGATGAGCCGCCACAGCGCGTCCGTGTCCGCGTGCTGTTCGATCAGGTCGCCGAGTCGGTCGAGCTGCTCCTCGCGCAGCGCGGCGAACGAGGTGTCGGGCGCCGGCGCGAAGCGGCGCCCCGCGGCGGCGGCCACCTCGCGCAGGAACGCCCGCCGGAAGCCGTCCGACTCCAGCGAGCCGTGCCAGTGCGTGCCCCAGACCGCGCCGACCCGGCAGCCGTCCAGGAAGGGCTCGCCCCCGGTGACGTCGGCGACGCCGTGATGGATCTCGTAGCCCTCGACCCGCTCGCCGAACGCCTCGCCGACGGGCCGGGCGAGGGTCTTCTCCCGGGCGAACCGCACCCGGACCGGCAGCACACCCAGCCCGCTCACCTGCCCGGCGCGCGACTCGACCGCGTCCTCGATGTGCTCGCCGAGCAGTTGGAAGCCGCCGCAGACGCCGAGGACGGGCCGGCCTTCGCGGGCCCGGTCGCGCAGCGCCTTTGCGAGCCCGCGCTCCCGCAGCCAGGCCAGCGCCCGGACGGTGCCCCGGGTCCCGGGTACGACGACGAGATCGGCGTCGGCCAGTTCCTGCGGCCGGTCCACGAA
The DNA here is from genome assembly GCF_042896695.1 of Streptomyces sp. NPDC001270. Lineage (NCBI taxonomy): Bacteria > Bacillati > Actinomycetota > Actinomycetes > Kitasatosporales > Streptomycetaceae > Streptomyces > Streptomyces sp. NPDC001270. The sequence continues at coordinate 103,525 of NZ_JBIAXM010000020.1, forward strand.
CCGTACGACCACGCCCGGTTCGGCGGCCAGCGCGTCCACGTCCGTGAAGTTGGACATGAGCGGCACCGCGCAGACCGCGACGCGCAGCACGTCCTCGCCGAACGGCGCGGCCGACGCCGACTCCCGTACCGCGCCCCGCAGGGAGACGGCCACCCCGTCCTCCTCGTCGATGCCGAGGCCGGGCCGGAACGGCAGGACGCCGTAGGCGGGCCGCCCGGTCAGGCCGCGCAGCATGTCGAGCCCCGGCTCCAGCAGGCCGACGTCCCCGCGGAACTTGTTGACCAGGAACCCGGCGACCAGCTCCTGGTCCGCGCGGGACAGCAGCGCCACGGTCCCGAAGAACGACGCGAAGACACCCCCGCGGTCGATGTCGCCGACCACCAGGACGGGCAGCCGCGCGTTGCGGGCGAGGCCCATGTTCACGATGTCGGTCCGCCGCAGGTTGATCTCCGCCGGGCTGCCCGCGCCCTCGCAGATCACCACGTCGTACGTGTCCCGCAGCGTGGCGAGGCAGTCGAGCACGGTTCCCAGCAGCCGCTCCTGGCGTCCGCCGTGGTACCCGCGCGCGCTCAGCTCGCCCACCGGCCTGCCCATGAGCACGACCTGACTGCTCTGCTCCCCGCCCGGTTTGAGCAGGACCGGGTTCATCAGCGCGGTCGGTTCGATCCGGCACGCCTGGGCCTGCATCGCCTGGGCCCGCCCGATCTCGGCGCCCTCGCGGGTGACGAACGAGTTCAGGGACATGTTCTGCGCCTTGAACGGCGCGACCGCGACGCCCTGCCGCACCAGCCACCGGCAGATGCCCGCCGTCACCACGCTCTTGCCCGCGTCGGAGGTGGTACCGGCGACGAGCAGCCCACCACCGCTCATGACCTGCGCCCCCGCACGGCCAGCCGCGCGGCGGTCGTGACGCCGAGCGCGAGCAGCCCGACTTGGCGGGACAGCCGTACCGCACGGTCGATGTCCGCGGCGGCGACCTCCCGCCCCCCGCCGTTGAGCACGGGCCGGTGCTCGACCCGCCCCCCGTACGACAGCGTCCCGCCCAGCCGCACGCCCAGCGCCCCCGCGAAGGAAGCCTCCACGGGACCGGCGTTGGGGCTCGGATGCCGGTGGGCGTCGGCCCGCCAGGCCCGCACCGCACCCCGTGGGTCCGGGCCCGAGACGGCGGCGAGCACCGCGGTGAGCCGTGCCCCCGGCCAGCCGGCGACGTCGTCGAGCCGCGCGGCGGCCCACCCGAACCGCCGGTGCCGCGGCGACCGGTGCCCGACCATCGCGTCGAGGGTGTTCACCGCACGGAAGGCGACGAACCCGGGCACCCCGCCCAACGCCCCCCACACCAGCGCCCCGACGACCGCGTCGGACGTGTTCTCGGCCACCGACTCCACGACGGCCCGCGCGATCCCCTGGGCGTCGAGGGCCTGCGGATCCCGTCCGCACAGATGCGGCAGCCGGGCCCTCGCCGCGGCGACATCCCCCGAGTCGAGGGCCCGCCGGACGGCCTGGGCCTCCCGGGCGAGCGAAGTCCCGCCCACCACCGCCCAGGTGACGGCCCCGGTCAGCGCCACGGAACCGGCGGGGGAGGCGCGCACGGCCCGCCGGGCCAGCGCTCCGAGGCCCGCGGCACCGCCGACGCAGACGGCGGTGTACAGGGCTCCCCACCCCCGGTGGTCCCGCCACAGCACCCGCTCCGCCGCGCCGACGGCACGCCCGAACCCGGCGACCGGATGCCCGTGGCGCGGATCGCCCACGAGCAGATCGCCGAGGAGGCCGAGAGCGGCGCCGTACGCGAAGACGCGATCGGCACGCACCGGTTCAGCCGGCCGTCGGGTCGGGAAGCGACCTGGTGCTGTACCTCAATCCGCAGCCGAGCATGGCGATATGTCCTCACTCAGGGTGTCCACGCCCTGGTTCGACGAGACCGGCGGCGAGAGTTCCTGGCTCCCGGGGAAGTCCTTCCCCGGTGACAGTGGCGGGACCGCGCCGGATTCGCACCGGCTTCCTCTTCTGCCGCCGTACATGGCCCCGGAAGTCCACCACGCCCCCCGAAGAACCGTCAACCAGCCGTTGACCTGCAAGGGAAGAGTGTGCCCAGCCTCATACCCACCCCACCCCCCACCCACCCAGAAGAAACACCCCGGAACAACACAAGAAACGAGACGACTCCCCCCCGGCAGGGGCGCGGGGAACTGCGCAAAAAACGACCACGCACGCGCGGCCGAGCGCCAACGCCAACCCCGGCAGGGGCGCGGGGAACTGCGCAAAACCCCCACACCCCGAACCACTCACCCCGCGATCAAAAAGATCCCATACCCCACAGCCCCGGCGCACGCCGCAAAGCAGGCGTACGCCCCAGCCAACGCCACCCCCGCGGAACCTCCCCGCGCAACGGCCCGTTCACGGCGCGACAATCCGGCCACGCCGAGGGTGAACAGTCCCACGAGCGCCACGGTGACCCCGAGGCTGACGCCGAAGACGGAACCGAGTGCCGCCCAGTCGATGTTCATGGTGTTCATGGTGATGCTTCTTCCTCGGGTCTCAGACGGCGGCACTCGGCGGCGGCCCGGCCGGATCGGCGACGACGGGCGCGGCCGCGGCGACCGAAGCGGCCGTCCCGCCCGCCCCCGAGGGCGAACCGGCGGAACCGGCGCTGATGGTGACGGACACCGCACCGACCGCACCGACCGCACCGACCGCACCGACCGCACCGACCGCACCGACCGCACCGACCGCACCGACCACACCGGCCGGCCCAACCGGAACGGCCGACTCCCCGGTGCCGTTCACCTCATTGACGTTGCTGTGGTCCACGACCTCACGCCGCGAGACCCGCCAGATCCCCACGGCGGAAGCGACCAGGCAGACGGCCACAGCCGCGGTGCCCCAGTCACCCAGCTCCGTGACGAGTTCCGCGAGCGCGCCGACGAGCGCGGCGGCCGGCAGCGTCAGCGCCCAGGCGACGCACATCCGGGCCGCCGTCGACCAGCGCACCACCCCGCCCTTGCGGCCGAGCCCCGCGCCCATCACGGAACCGGAGACGACATGCGTGGTGGAGAGCGAGAAGCCGAGGTGCGAGGAGGCCAGGATGGCGGTCGCCGCGCTGGTCTGGGCGGCGAAGCCCTGCCGCGGCCGGAGGTCGGTCAGCCCCTTGCCCATCGTGCGGATGATGCGCCAGCCGCCGAGGTAGGTGCCGAGCGCGATGGCGAGACCCGCGGAGAGGACGACCCAGGTGGGCGGGTTCGAGCCGGGGGCGATCGCACCGCCGGCGATCAGCGCCAGGGTGATGACGCCCATCGTCTTCTGGGCGTCGTTGGTGCCGTGGGCCAGGGAGACCAGACCCGCGGAGGCGATCTGGCCGGCCCGGTAGCCCTTCTCGGCGGCCTTGCCCTCCGCGGCGCCGTCGAGCGAGTACGACAGCCGGGTGGCGAGCAGTGCCGCCACCCCGGCCACGAGGGGCGCGGCGAGTGCCGGGACGAGGACCTTGGTGACGAGCACGTCGCCGTGGACGGCGCCCGTGCCGGCGGACGCGACGGCGGCGCCGATCAGACCGCCCATCAGCGCGTGCGAGGAGCTTGAGGGCAGACCCACCAGCCAGGTCAGCAGGTTCCAGAGGATCGCGCCCACCAGGGCGGCGAAGATGACCTCGGGGCGGATGCCGCTCTCGTCGACGAGACCCTTGGAGATCGTGTTGGCGACCTCGACGGAGAGGAAGGCGCCCACCAGGTTGAGGGTGGCGGACATGGCCACCGCCACTCTGGGTTTGAGCGCGCCGGTCGAGATCGTCGTGGCCATCGCGTTGGCGGTGTCGTGGAAACCGTTCGTGAAATCGAACGCGAGCGCGGTGATCACCACGATCGCGAGGATCAGCGAGAAGCTTTCCATTTACCCAGGCATTCGTTCGAAGTCATTGGCTGGTTGAAGGTAGGAAACCTGGGTGAACGAAAGGTGAACTGAGGTCGTACTCGGAGTGTCACATGGGAGGGGGGTTGCGGCGATCCGTTGAAGGGATCCTGAGCACCCGGCAGGATCGCGACATGGCTGAACGGCGTCGGGAGCACGGACCACATGGAGGCGCGGGTCCCGAGACGGCCCGCGCCTGGACGGCGCTGGTCGCCGCCGCCCGCCGCACCGTGTCCGACGGACTGGTCGTCGGCACCTCCGGGAACGTCTCGGTACGCGTCGGCGACCTCGTACTCGTCACTCCGTCGGGCGTGCCGTACGACCGGCTCACCCCGGACGACGTGACCGGCGTGGACCTGGCCGGCCGGCAGGTGCTCGGCACGCTGGCGCCCACCAGCGAACTCCCCATGCACCTCGCCGTCTACCGCGCCACCGACGCGCGGGCCGTCGTCCACACCCACGCCCTGTACGCCACGGCCGTCTCGACGCTCGTCGGCGAACTGCCCGCGATCCACTACATGTCGGCCGCGCTGGGCGGCCCGGTCCGGGTCGCCCCGTACGCCACCTATGGCACCGAAGAACTGGCCGGGAACATGCTCCGCGCCCTCGACGGCCGCTCGGGCTGCCTCCTGCGCAACCACGGCGCGATCACCCACGGCACCACCCTCGACCAGGCATACGACCGAACCGCCCAGCTGGAGTGGATGTGCCGCCTGTGGCTGACCGCGTCGTCGGTACCCGGCCGCACCCCCACCCTCCTCACCCCGGCCCAACTGGCCCGGGCGGCGGACCGCCTGCGCGGCTACGGCCAGCGCCCCTGAACAGACGGCCGGCTGCCCTGCCCACCCCACCGTCCGGGCCGCCGCCGGCCACCACCTCGCCCTGTCGGCCCATGCCTCGTCCCCTTCCACGCCCCCTTCGCTTCCGCCCGCCCCGGACCTCTCCCTGTCGGTGCGCGCGGGCCCGCCGGCCTCTCCCTGCCGGCCCCCGCCCGGCCCCGGTTCTGCCCGCCCCCGAGCCACGCCGTATCCGCCCCACCCGACCCCTGGACCTCGCCCCACCCGACCCCGCCTGCCGCCGCCCCTGGCTGCCCCCGGCCCTGGGCCTCGCCCGGTCCGCTCCCACCCGGCTTCCCGAGCCCACCCCACGCCGCCGCACGCCACCCCACGCCGCCGCACGCCACCCCACCCAGCCACACCCGGCCCCATCCGGCCCCATCCGGCCTCGCCCCGTCCGCTCCCGCTGGCCGAGCGCACGGTCCGCCGGGACACTGGAACCGTGCGCACTGTCACAGCGACGGCCGCTGCCGTCACCGCCGCCCTGGCCGCGGGTGCGGCCGGCGTGGCCGCCGGGCGGATGGCCAGCGACGCCGCGCTCAAGGCGCCCTCCGGCCGGCCACTGCCCACCGAGCCCCGGCTCACCGTGCACGACGTCGCCGAGGGCCGGATCACCCTCACCCGCGACCTGGCCTCCTTGCGCCCCGGCAGCTACGGCCTCTCCGGCGACGGCTCGCACGCCGTCGTCGGACCCGTCCTGACCTCCGCCCGCCACACCGCCGACACCGTCGTACGCCGTCTCGAAGGCGTCACGCACGGCACCGTACGGCCCGGCGACAGGGTCTGGCTCACTCCGAACGTGTTCGTCGGCAACCCGGCCTCCGCCCTCGACCTCGCCCACACGGACGTCGACGTGCCCGGCGAACTCGGCCCGCTGCCCGCCTGGTTCGTACCCGGCCACCGCGACACCTGGACGATCGCCGTGCACGGTCTGGGCACCACCCGCGAACAGGTCCTGAACGTCATGGGATTCCTGCACCGCAGACGCCTGCCGGTGCTGGCCCTCGCCTACCGCGGCGACCTCGGCGCGCCCCGCCGGCCCGACGGCCTGAACCACTTCGGCGAGACCGAGTGGCGCGACCTGGACGCGGCGCTCCGCTACGCCGTCCGGTACGGCGCCCGCCGCGTCGTCCTGCTCGGCTGGTCCACCGGCGCCACCATGGCGCTGCGCGTCGCCGCCCATTCCGCCCTGCGGGACCGGGTGGCCGGGCTGGTCCTGGATTCGCCGGTACTCGACTGGCGGGCCACGGTGCGCGCCCTGGCATCGGCCCGCCACACCCCGGGCGCCGTGCTGCCGCTCGCCGTGCGCGCCGCACAGGGCCGCACCGGGCTGCACCCCGACGGCCTCGCCGGCACGGCCGACCCCGCCCGGCTCGACGTGCCCACTCTGCTCATCCACGGTCCGGGCGACACCGTGGCCCCGTGGACCTACTCCCGGTGGCTGGCCGCCCGCCGCCCGGACCGGATCGCCCTGCACACCGTGCCGGACGCCCCGCACGCGGCCATGTGGAACGCCGACCCGCAGGAGTACGAGGAGCAGCTGCGCCGGTTCCTGACCCCCCTCATGTGATTCGTTCCGTTTCAGGCTGTACCACTGGCTTGATCCTGGCCCATCCGCCCCCGCCGGTACCCGTGCGTTGGCCACCGTCATCGCCCGCCGTGACATTCCGTTTGGGTTTTCGGACCGTCAACCGGAAGACTGCACCCGTGACGTCCCGTATCCCGCGCGACTCCAGGCTTCGACTCGTCCGACCGCGACCCCTGGCCGCCGCCCCCAGAGCTGTGAACCAGCGGCGCCCGAGCCGCCCCGCACCCCGGCCGCCGGAGGGCACCCCGGCCCCCGCGGAGCTGGCCAGAATGGCACGCTCCCGCCTGGCGGGCGCGGCCCGCGTCGCCCACTGGGCCGACGCCGCCCTCGGCCCCGGCCGCGCCGGCGCGGCCGAGGACGGCATGGCCACCCTCCCCGAGGCGACCGCCGCACGGGCGGCCGACGATCTGGACCTGACGGCGGACCAGGTCCGCGCCGACTGGGACACCGCCCGCCTCGCCGGCCTCGTCGAGGTGCACGGCGCCAGCGCCCGTCCCGGCTGGCGGCTGCGCGCCTGGGACCGCGACGACAGCGCCGTGCTGCGCGGCTGGGTCGCCCTCTTCGACGCCTGGTCGCTGACCCGTCCGGAACCGGCAGAGCACCAGCACGCGACCGTCGCGGACGTGGTCTCGGCCATGCCCCAGGTGCTCTCCTTCCTCCAGCTGTCCGCCGGCCCGGTCCCGGTCGAGCAGCTTCTCGACCTGCTCCAGCAGCGGGTCACCGAGCTGCGCACCGAACGCTGCGAAGTCCCGTACGCGGCCGATCCGGTGGCTCTCGCCACCTCCGGTGCCGTGCTCCCGACGGCCGACGCGCCCGCCGCCGTGGCGCCCGCACCCGCCGAGGACACCCTCCTCGCCCCGCTCCTCGACTGGGCCCTGAACGCCCTCGCCTCCGTCGGCGCCCTCACCTACGGCGACGGCCAGGCGACGCTCACCCCGCTCGGCAGCTGGGCGGTGTGGGTCAAGCTGGAGCAGATCTGCGTGGCCGCACAGAGCCCGGCCGGGAACATCGAGCAGGCAGCCGAGGACATGCTCCGCGGCTGCGCCCAGCTCCGCCCCAACGCCGCCCGCGCCGAATACCGGGCCTGGCTCGCCGCCCGCCCCGTCGGCAGCGCCGTCACCGAGCTGATCGTGGCCGCCCGCGGCGACGACGCCCTGCTGCGCGGCCTTGCCTTCGAGGCGCTGCGGGTGGTCGGCGCCCCCGCCGAGCCCGACGTGCGCGGCGTCGTCGAGGAGTCGGCGCTGCGGCCCTACGCCCTGCTGTGGCTCGCCGAGCACGACGGCACCGACCCGGAGGACGCCCACGAGGTCCTCACCCGGCAGGAGGCCACCTGGCTGTGGGTCGACACCGCCGCCGCCGTCGCCGACCACGGCGAGGCGCCGATGCTCGTACGCCACCTGGAGTCCGCGGTGCAGCCCACCGTCCCGCAACTGCTGGACGAGGTGCGCGCGGTGGGGCATCCGCGCACCGTGCAGGTCCTGGTCGCGCTCGCCGCCGCGCACCCCGACCCGGCCCTGGCCAAGGCGGTGCGCCGGGCCGCCTTCCAGGTGCACACCGGCGGTTAGGCCGCGCGGGAGCGGGTCAGATCCCTATCTCCGGGGCGTATGTCCCGAAGCTCCAGATGTTGCCCTCGGCGTCCCGGGCCGTGTAGTCCCGCGAGCCGTACTCCTGGTCCGTCGGGGGCACCAGGATCTCCGCGCCGTGGTCCACGGCGCGCTGGTGGTGCCCGTCGACGTCGTCCACCACGATGTACACCCCGGCCGGGCCCGCGTCCCGCATCAGGGTGTCGAAGACACCGCCGCGGCCCTTGGAGCCCAGCATCACCGCGCCGTTGCCCTGCACCAGCTCGGCGTGGGTCACCGAGCCGTCCTCGCCCTCGTACACCGACAGTTCGGTGAATCCGAAGGCTTCCGTGAGCTGTTTGATCGCCGCCTTCGCGTCCGCGTACAGCAGCGTCGGATAGATGCTCGGACGCCCTCCGCCCGTGCCTGTCATACCGATCACTCCCCTGTGAACATGCCGCACCGAAACAGGTCGGCCACCGGTCGACGGGCCCGGCGTCCCCCGGAGATCCGACCTGCCGCCCAGTCTTGCACCCGCCACTGACATCGCCCGGCGACAACCGGCCCCGGCTTCACCGGAACGTGTCGCACCGCCCCAAGTCCCCGGTCCGGTACCCCTCGTGGAACCACGACTGCCGCTGCTGCGCCGACCCGTGCGTCCACGTCTCCGGCGTCACCCGCCCCTGGTACCGCTCCTGGATCCGGCCGTCGCCCACGGCCACCGCCGCGTCCCGCCCGGTGCGGCAGCTCTGCTGCACCTGCCCCAGCGAGGAGGACGCGGGCGCCGGCTGGTCGCCGCCCGTGGACAGCCCCAGCTCGTCGGGGCACACCGAAGAAGAGACCGAGCAGCAGCGCCGGCAGCCCGGCGGGCCCGCCGCCGACGGTCGCCCGCCCGGAATCCGACGGCCCCGCACGTCCTGCACCTCGGAGGTGTCCAGGTTCGCGTCGTCGTCGAACTGCATGGGGGCACCTACCGGCCGTTCCCGGCCGTTCCCGGTCGCCCTCGCGTCATCCTCGCCGCTCGCCCGGCACGGGGCGCCGGACGAAGGGCCGAACGGGGGACGCCCGCCGCCCGCCCGCCGTGTCGCACCACCGCCTCCCGCTGCCGCGCCGGTCCCTGATTACGCTCTGCGCCTGTTCAGTGGGCCGCGGGCGCCGAGGACGCGGGTACCGGAGCCGCGGGTACCGGAGGGGGGCGGGGATCGGTGGTCGTCCTACCGCGGCGCGGGCCACTGCGGGCGAACCCGGCCGCCCGGCGACCCGCCGCCACGGGAGGCCCCCCGCGCCGCCGGCCGGGCCGGGCGCCCGTCGTCGCCCTCGTGGCCCCCGCCCTCGCGGCCCTGCTCCTCGCGGCCCACCACCTGCGCCCCGCCGCCCCCTACGGGGACCACCTCACCGCCTACGGCCGCCACGCGCACGGCGCCACGGAGGTCCGGGCCCGCGGCGCCGCCGTGGAGGCGTACGACCCGGCGAGCGGCGAGCGGCGCTGGCGCTACGCGCGCGAGGGCCGCCGTCCGCTCGGCGTGCTCCCCGCGCGCGGGCACACGGTCGCCGTCTGGGACGACGGACTCGTCACCGACACCGACGGCCGCTCCGTGCGCTGGCACCGCGCCCTGCCCGCGGCGACCGGCTGGCTCACCGCACACGGCGCGGCGGGCGTCCTTCGCCCGCTGTCCCACGGCATGCTCGCCGTGGTCACCCCGGACCGCATCACCGCGTACCGCACCGCCGACGGGGACCTGCGCTGGATCCTGCCCGCGCGCGAGGGCTGCGCGTTCCGGCCCGACCGGGCCGCGCAGTACGGTACGAACCTGCTCGTCGCCCAGCCCTGCGCACGGGGCGCCTGGACCGGCCAACTGGTCGCCGTCGACGACCTCGGTCCCGTCGCACCGCACCGCGCCCCCCTCGGCAACAAGGTGCCGGGCAACGACCGGGAACACCCGCACCCCGTCCGCTCGGACTCCGGACGTCCGCACCCCGGCGTCTCGCACCTGGACCGTCCGGCCCCGGAACGCCCTGCCCCCGAACGCCCTGCCCCGGAAGCCCCTGACCGGGAACAACCGGACCCAGGCCGCCCGGACCCCGATAAAACGCTTGCACCACACCGTTAGACTGCTCCCCATGGCCATTCTCCTCGCGCATTAGACGGCGGGAACGTCCTCAGCCGCCCATCCCGCCAACGACTCGCCCTGGAGTCTGTCCGTGATCTCCGCCTCAGGCATCGAGCTGCGCGCCGGTGCCCGCATCCTCATCGAGAACGCCACTTTCCGCGTCGCCAAGGGCGACCGCATCGGTCTCGTCGGCCGCAACGGCGCCGGGAAGACCACCCTCACCAAGGTCCTGGCCGGCGACGGGATCCCCGCCGCCGGGACCGTGACCCGCTCCGGCGAGGTCGGCTACCTGCCGCAGGACCCGCGCACCGGCGATCTCGACGTCCTCGCCCGCGACCGCGTCCTGTCCGCCCGCGGCCTCGACGTGCTGCTGCGCAAGATGCGCGAGAACGAGCAGCGCATCGCCACCGGCAAGGGCTCCACCCGCGACAAGGCGATGAAGCAGTACGAGCGCCAGGAGACCGAGTTCCTCACCAAGGGCGGGTACGCGGCCGAGGCCGAGGCCGCCACCATCGCCGCCGCGCTCAACCTTCCCGACCGGGTGCTCGGCCAGCCGCTGCACACCCTCTCCGGAGGCCAGCGCCGCCGTATCGAGCTGGCCCGGATCCTGTTCTCCGACGCGGACACCCTGTTGCTCGACGAGCCGACGAACCACCTGGACGCCGACTCGATCGCCTGGCTGCGCGACTACCTGAAGACGTACCGCGGCGGCTTCATCGTCATCTCGCACGACGTCGACCTGGTCGACACGGTCGTGAACAAGGTGTTCTACCTGGACGCCAATCGTTCGGCGATCGACATCTACAACATGGGCTGGAGGCTCTACCAGCAGCAGCGCGAGGCGGACGAGAAGCGCCGCAGGCGCGAGCGGCAGAACGCCGAGAAGAAGGCCGCCGCGCTCAACGCCCAGGCCGACAAGATGCGCGCCAAGGCCACCAAGACCGTCGCCGCGCAGAACATGGCCCGCCGTGCCGAGAAGCTGTTGTCGGGCCTCGAAGCGGTCCGCCAGTCCGACAAGGTCGCCAAGCTCCGCTTCCCGGAGCCCTCGCCCTGCGGCAAGACCCCGCTGATGGCCGAGGCCCTGTCGAAGTCGTACGGCTCGCTGGAGATCTTCACCGACGTCGACCTGGCCATCGACAAGGGCTCCCGGGTCGTCATCCTGGGCCTCAACGGCGCGGGCAAGACCACCCTGCTGCGCCTGCTCGCGGGCGTCGAGCAGCCGGACACCGGCATGGTCGTCCCGGGCCACGGCCTCAAGCTCGGCTACTACGCCCAGGAGCACGAGACCCTGGACGCCGACCGCACGGTCCTGGAGAACATGCGCTCGGCCGCACCCGACATGGACCTCGTCGAGGTCCGCAAGGTACTGGGCTCCTTCCTGTTCTCCGGCGACGACGTCGACAAGCCGGCCGGCGTCCTCTCCGGCGGCGAGAAGACCCGGCTCGCGCTGGCCACCCTGGTGGTCTCGTCGGCGAACGTCCTGCTGCTGGACGAGCCGACCAACAACCTCGACCCGGCCAGCCGCGAGGAGATCCTCGGCGCGCTGCGCACCTACACGGGCGCGGTCGTCCTGGTCACCCACGACGAGGGCGCCGTGGAGGCGCTCCAGCCGGAGCGGATCATCCTGCTGCCGGACGGCGTGGAGGACCTGTGGGGCGCGGATTACGCGGATCTTGTCACCCTGGCTTGATCAAAAGAATGATCCACTGCCCATGGATCATTCGGCCTATCGGTGATCCATCATCTGTGTGAGATCTCCTGGTATCGGGGTGTGTCATACATGCATGTCACGGCCGATCCCTTTGTCGACAAGGGGTCGGCCGTCGTGCGTCTCTGACCTGGCCTTTCATGGATGAACCCGTTCGGCGGAATGGGATGTGCCGTGCGGAATAACAGATTCCGCATGTGGGGATGTGCTCCTGTCGTCACAACCGTGTCTCACGGACCTTGCCGAATGGGTGGCCATCGGGCCCGGGAGGGGTGATCATGAGGGGACCAGAGCGCACTTCCCATGAGGAGGCACGGGTGGCCGAGACTCTGAAGAAGGGCAGCCGGGTGACCGGCGCCGCGCGCGACAAGCTCGCGGCAGACCTGAAGAAGAAGTACGACTCCGGTGCGAGCATCCGGGCGCTGGCCGAGGAGACCGGCCGCTCGTATGGCTTCGTACACCGGATGCTCAGCGAGTCGGGCGTCACGCTCCGTGGGCGTGGCGGTGCGACCCGGGGCAAGAAGGCCGCATCGTCCTGATTCGGGCGGCCCATCGGCTTCGATGGTGGCCACCCGGCCGGTCCTCCCCTCAGCGCCCTCATGGGCCCTGGGGGTGACCCCAGATCGACCGGGTGGTTACTGTGCAGTCACTTAGCATGCCGTACGGCACTGCGTGTCGACTGCACCCATCGGAGGCGCCCCATGGCTTCGCCCCAGCAGGACCTCGCCGCTCCCGCACTTGACAAGGACGGCGTGCGGCTCACCGTGGACGACGCGCTCGCCACGGTGACGCTGACCAACCCGGCCAAGCGCAACGCGCAGAGCCCCGCACTGTGGCGGGCGCTGGCGGAGGCCGGGCGGTTGGTGCCGGGCTCCGTGCGGGTTGTCGTGCTGCGTGGCGAGGGCAAGTCCTTCTCCGCCGGGCTGGACCGCCGGATGTTCACCCCGGAGGGCATCCCGGGCGAGCCGACCTTCACCGACCTGGCACGCCGTGAGGACGCCGAGCTGGACGCGGTCATCGCCGCGTTCCAGGAGGCGTTCGCCTGGTGGCGGCGGAATGACCTGGTGACCGTCGCCGCCGTACAAGGGCATGCCATCGGTGCCGGCTTCCAGCTCGCCCTCGCCTGTGACCTGCGCGTCGTCGCCGACGACGTGCAGTTCGCGATGCGCGAGACCGGTCTGGGGCTCGTCCCCGACCTGACGGGCACCCACCCGCTGGTGGAACTCGTCGGATACGCCCGCGCACTGGAGATCTGCCTGACCGGGCGGTTCGTCGGCGCCGAGGAGGCGGTGGGTTCGGGGCTCGCGAACCTCGCGGTGCCCGTCGGCGAACTCGACGGCACGGTGCACGACCTGGCCGCGGCGATCCTGGCCGCGCCGCGGGACGCCGTCGTGGAGACCAAGGCCCTGCTGCGCGGGGCGAGCGGACGGACGTACGAGGAACAGCTCGCTGCGGAACGGGCCGCCCAGGCGCGGCGGCTGCGGGATCTGGCCGGCATCGGCGACTGAGCCGCATCCGGAGCCGACCGGGCCGTGCGGCGAACGGCCCGGCACGACGGACCGAGCCGGCCAACGACGTGACCGTGCCGGTCGGGCCGAGGACGGGACCGACCGGGTGGGCCGAGGACGGGACCGAACCAGGCCGAGCCGACGGAGCGACCGAGGCGGCCGAACCGACGGAGGGACCGGGGCACGCGTCGGACGGGCCCGTCCGGACGGACTCAGCCCACCGCCGTGACCAGCACCGCCACCGTCGGCTGCCCTGCCAGCTCCGCGGCCACCGCCGTCCGCACCCCACGGGCCACGTCCAGCGGCCGGTGCCCCTCGGCCACCGCCAGCTCCACCCGGACATGGCGGTGCGGCAACGCGGCTGCCGCGTCCCGGTGTTCGACGCGCACGGCCCGGCCCAGACCGCCCAGGCTGCCGGTCAGCCGGGCCACGCCCGGAACGGACAGCGCCGCCGTCGCCGCACGGGTCTCATCGGGCGTCGTGCTCTCCCGCGCCCGACCCGGCTGCGGCGGACGCACCCGCGGAGCGCCCGCCGGCCCGTCCAGCAGCGCGGTCACCCGCAGGTCCACCGCGGCCACCGGCAGCCCGAGCCGCCGGTCCGCGGCCGACGCCAGAGCCTGCCGGAGCCGGTCCGCCGTCGCGGGCAACGGCCCGGCGGCCACGGCCGCGAAGTCCGCCACCACCCGCAGTGGTCCCGCGGGCAGCGCGCCCGGCGGCGCCGGTACGGCGGACTCGCCCACCCCGTCCGGTTCGGCGAGCGTGATCCGCAGCGCGCCCAGCAGCACACCCGGCACCTCCGTGGCCGCGTGCCGCAGCACCGCCTCCGCCGCCGCCTCCGTGATCCACCCGCCGTCCCGCGGTCCGCCGAGCGCGAGCAGCCTGCCCGCCCCCACGTGTTGTCGTACCGCCCCGGTCCATCGGTCCGCCGTCATTCCTCCAGCCTGCCGCATTCCCGGCGCACGATCGTGCCCCCGCACATACGGTGGTCGCAGGACGACGGATCGGGAAGGGGCGTACGGGCGATGACCGACGCGACGGAGCAGAACCGGACGACGGACCCCGACGGCGGGAACGAGGGACCGGCGCAGGCCCGCAAGGCCACCAAACGCGGCGGCGGCGACCCGGCGACCCGGGGCCGGACCACCATCGCCGACGGGGTGGTCGAGAAGATCGCCGGGCTCGCCGCGCGGGACGTGCTGGGCGTGCACGCGATGGGGAGCGGGCTGAGCCGCACCTTCGGGGCTGTGCGCGACCGGGTGCCGGGCGGTTCGAAGTCGGCGACCCGAGGGGTGAAGGCCGAGGTCGGCGAGGTGCAGACCGCGCTCGACCTGGAGATCGTCGTGGACTACGGAGTGTCGATCGGCGACGTCGCGCGGGACGTCAGGGAGAACGTGATCGCCGCCGTGGAGCGGATGACCGGCCTTGAGGTCGTCGAGGTCAACATCGCCGTGAGTGACGTCAAGCTGCCGGAGGAAGAAGATGAGGAGCTGGAGCCGCGGATCCAGTGACGCCCCGACGGGCTTCCGGACAACGCGGTTGAGGAGCTGAGGAGGGCGGCATGAACATGGCCGTGGTCGGCATGATTGCCGGTATGGCACTGGGTTTCGCCGGGTATTTCGGCGGGTTCGGTGCGTTCCTGCTGGTGGCGGCCCTGGGGGCGATCGGATTCGTCGTCGGCCGGTTCCTGGAGGGCGACCTGGAACCGGGTGACTTCTTCCGGACCCGCGACGACAAGCGCGGCCGGCGCCGATGACGTCCCTCAGCGACGGGGCCGACGGGTCCCGGGCGACCGCCGCCGTCGTCGTGCCCGGCGAGCGCGGCGCCACCCGGATCGCCGACCGGGTGGTCGCGAAGATCGCCGCGCAGGCGGCACGGGAGGCGGTCGGCGTCCTGCCGCCGGAGGCCGCACCTCCCTACGCGACCGTCGTGGTGCGCCCCCCGGTCCCCGAGTCCGCCCGGACCCGGGGCACCGCCACCGCCTCGGCCCGGGTCCGTGTCCACCTGGAACTCGACTACCCGACGGACATCGGCGCCCGGTGCGCGGCCGTGCGTCGTCATGTGGCCGAGCGGGTAGGCGCGTTGGTGAGCATGGAGGTACCGGAGGTCGCGGTGGAGGTCGAGCGGCTGCATCCGACACCGACGCCCGGCGCGGACGGGAGGACGCGATGAGCGAGCCCCAGGGCACCGAGACCGGCACCCAGCCCCTGCCGGTCGTCGAGAGACCGGCCGGCCCCGCACTCGAACAGGCCGCTTCGGCCGCGGACTACGACCCGCCGCCCACCGCCCAGGGCCCGGACGGCCGGGGCGGCCGCTTCTGGTCGGTGCGCCGGGTGCCCGCCGCCGTCGTCGCGCTGCTGCTCCTGCTCGGCGCGGGCGTCTTCCTGTACGACGTCGCCGCCGTACGGGCCCACCGGCCCGCCCTGCACGTCCGCCGGGCGCTCGCCCACCAGCTCGCGCTCCGGCCGCTCGACGACATCTGGGTGCTGGCCGGGGCCGCCGTCGCCACGGTCCTCGGCCTGTGGCTGATCGCGCTCGCCGTCACACCGGGACTGCGCGACCTGCTGCCGATGCGCCGCACCCACGCCGACGTCCGGGCCGGCCTGCAACGCGCCGCCGCCGCCCAGGTGCTGCGCGACCGGGCCATGGAGGTCTCGGGCGTACGGTCGGTGCGGGTGCGGGTGCGGCGACGGAAGGCCGACGTGCGAGCGGTGTCGCACTTCCGTGAACTCGACGAGGTGCGCGCCGACCTGGACCTCACGCTCGCCGAGGCGGTCCGGGGGCTGGGGCTGGTCCGGCCGCCCGCGCTGTCGGTGCATGTGGCGCGGCCCGGACGGAAGGGGTGACGGCGGTGCTGCGGATCGTCAACCGGGTGCTGGTCGGGATCGTCGGGCTGCTCCTCGTCGCCCTCGGCGGTTCGGTGCTGGCCGCGGGTCTGGGCGTCCGGATGCCGTCCTGGTGGATCCACGGCGGACCGCACGACGTGTTGCTGAGCGACGCCGAACGGACCCGCCTGCGGGACACCGACTGGTGGTGGCCCGTGGTCATCGGAGTGCTCGCCCTGCTCGTCCTGCTGGCGCTGTGGTGGCTGGCCGCGCTGCTGCGCCGCCGCCGGCTGGCCGAAGTGCTCGTCGACACGGGTGACGGCGCGGGCGCGCTGCTGCGGGGCCGCGCCCTGGAGACCGCGTTCGTCGACGACGCGGCCCGGCTGCCCGGAGTGGCCCATGCCCAGGCGGTGCTGACCGGCCGCCGCAGCGCGCCCGAGGCCCGGGTCTGGCTGCAACTGGAACCGGACGTCGACCCCGGCGCCGCCCTGCACGGCCTCACCACCGAGTCCCTGGCCCGCGCCCGCGAATCCGCGGGCCTGGCGGCGCTGCCCGCGGAGGTACGCCTGCGGGCGGTCAAGCACCGCGCGGAGCGGGTGACGTGACGGCGTGAGGGCAGCCACGGCCCGGCCGGGTCGGCGGGTGCCGTGTGGGAGCGGGCCTGCCGACCCGGTGGCGGCCGTGCTGGAGCGGGCCCGCTGGTCTGGTGGTGGCCGTGTGGGAGCGGGCCGGTCGGCCTGGTGGCGGCCGTGTGGAATTGGGTCCCGCCGACCCGCTGGCGGCCGTGCGGAATCAGGCCCGCCGGACCGGACCGGCGGGTGCCGTGGTGGGATCCGGCTCGTCGCCCTGGAGCCGGTGTCCGTCAACCGGGGCCGGTGACGGCGCACGGGTTCCTCCCGCCGGGGCGGGAGGAACCGCGTGGCCGACCGGTCCGGGGCCGCCCCCGGTCCGGGGCTGCCCATGGCCGGCTTTCGGTCCGGTCAGAAGCCGTGCCGCATTCCGCCGTCGACGGGCACCATGATGCCGGTCAGATAGGAGGCGGCCGGGGACAGGAGGAACGCGGCCACGCGGCCGAACTCCTCCGGTGTGCCGTACCGGCGCAGCGCTATGCGTGACTCGTTGGCCGCGCGGGTGGCCGCGGGGTCCGCGGACAGCTCGTCCAGCTCGCGCGCCCGGTCCGTGTCGATGCGGGACGGCAGCAGACCCACCACCCGGACGCCCCGCGGCCCCAGCTCGTCCGCGATCGACTTGGCGAACCCGGCGAGACCGGGCCGCAGCCCGTTGGAGATCGTCAGCCCCGGGATCGGCTCGTACACCGAACCGGACAGCACGAACCCGATGACACCGCCCTCGGCCAACTCCGCCGCCGCCGCGCGGGCGATCCGCACCGCGCCGAGGAACACCGACTCGAACCCGGCCTGCCACTGGTCGTCCGTGGTGTCCGCGAGGAACCCCGCGGGCGGCCCGCCGACGCTGATGAGGACGCCGTCGAAGCCGCCGAACCGCTCACGGGCGACCGTGATCAGCCGCGCCGGAGCGTCCGGGTCGGCGTTGTCCACGGCCACCCCGACCGCGTCGGGGCCCAACTCGGCCGCCGCTTCGGCGGCCCGCCGCTCGTCCCGCCCGGTGACGACCACCTTCGCCCCGTCGGCGACCAACTCGCGCGCGGCGGCGTTGCCCAGCCCGCGGGTCGCCCCCGTGACGACGTACACCCGGTCCTTCAGTCCAAGATCCATGGCGCCTATCCTGCCAAGCCGCCCCCGAAGAGGGCGAGAGCGGAGTTCACCAGACCGATGTGACTGAACGCCTGCGGGAAGTTGCCCAGCAGCCGCCCGGCCGCCGGGTCGTACTCCTCGGACAGCAGGCCCACGTCGTTGGCGAGACCCACCAGCCGGCCGAACAGCTCCCGCGCCTCCTGCGTACGGCCCGTCAGGTGCAGCGCGTCCGTGAGCCAGAACGAGCAGGCGAGGAAGGCGCCCTCGCCGCCCGGCAGCCCGTCGAGCGTGCGGTCGGCGGCGTAGCGCCGTACGAAGCCGTCGTGCCCCAGCTCCGCGCGGACCGCGTCCACCGTGCCGACCACCCGGGGATCGTCCGGGGGCAGGAAGCCGACGCGGGGGATGAGCAGCAGGGCGGCGTCCAGCTCCTGCGAACCGTAGTACTGGGTGAACGTGTTCCGGTCCGGGTCGTAGCCCTTCTCGCACACCTCGCGGTGCACCTCGTCCCGCATCGTCCGCCAGCCCTCCAGGTTTCCGGGGAGTTCGGGGTACTCCTCCAGCGTGCGTACCGCGCGGTCGGCGGCCACCCACACCATCACCTTCGAGTGCACGAAGTGCCGGCGTCCGCCGCGCACCTCCCACAGTCCCTCGTCCGGCTGCCGCCACTGGGTCCGCAGCCATTCCAGCAGGATGTGCTGCATCGACCACATGTGCGGCTTCGGCGACAGGCCCGAACGCCGGGCCAGCCACAGGGAGTCCGTCACCTCGCCGTACACGTCGAGCTGCAACTGGTCGACGGCGTTGTTGCCGGTCCGTACCGGCGCCGACCCGGCGAAGCCCGCGAGCCACGGCAGTTCCAGCTCGGGCAGCCGCCGCTCACCGGCCACGCCGTACATGATCTGCAGGTCCGCCGGGTCGCCGGCGATCGCGCGCAGCAGCCAGTCGCGCCAGTCCTCGGCCTCCTTGTGGTAGCCCGCGGACAGCAGCGCGCCGAGGGTGAGGGTGGAGTCGCGCAGCCAGCAGTAGCGGTAGTCCCAGTTGCGCACGCCGCCCAGTTCCTCGGGCAGCGAGGTGGTGGCCGCGGCGACGATGCCGCCGGTCGGCCGGTAGGTGAGCGCCTTGAGGGTGATCAGGGAACGGACTACGGCGTCCCGGTACGGTCCGTCGTAGCGGCACCGGGAGGCCCACCGCCGCCAGTCCGCCACGCTGGAGCGGAGCGCCCGGTACGGGTCGACCAGCGCGGGCCGGGGTTCGTGCGAGGGGTGCCAGGTGAAGACGAAGGCGACCTTCTCGCCCGCCGCGACGGTGAACTCCGAGCGCGTGCTGAAGTCCTTGCCCCAGGTCCGCACCGGCGGCTCGCTGCGCAGCCACACCGCGTCCGGTCCGGCGACGGCGACCCGGTGGCCGTCCCAGCGGCGCATCCAGGGGACGATCGCCCCGTAGTCGAAGCGCAGGCGCAGCGTGCTGTGCACGGTGACGCGCCCGCTGACGCCCTCGACGATCCGGATCAGTTCGGGGCTCCGGTCGCGCTGCGGCATCAGGTCGGTGACCCGTACCGTTCCCTCGGGGGTGTCCCACTCGGTGTCGAGGACCAGCGTGTCGGAGCGGTAGCCGCGGCGGGTGCACACGTCCGCGCCCACCGGTGCGATCCTCCAGTGCCCGTTGTCCTCGTCGCCGAGGAGCTTGGCGAAGCAGGCGGCGGAGTCGAAACGGGGCAGGCACAACCAGTCGATGGAGCCGTCCCTGCCGACCAGGGCCGCCGTCTGCTCGTCGCTGATGAGGGCGTAGTCCTCGATGCGGGGGTGCACGGGATTCCGGGTTCCCGGTGCGTGTCCGCGACAATCCTGGGCGCGGCCGGGCGGGTGACGTGCCCGGCGGTCACCCGGCGGCGCGCCCGGCGGTCACACGGTGGCCGGTTCCGCCTGCGCGGTGGTCTCCGCGGTCGCCGCCCTGGCCGTCCGGTCCCGTGCCTCGCGGCGGGCCAGGACGACCCAGCCGACGGGGACCGCTGCGGCGAACAGCCACCACTGGATCATGTACGCGTAGTTCAGCGGGGCGTCTTCCGTGCCCGGGTCGGAGATCTGCTGCGGCGTGCTGCCCTTCGGCTGGGGACCCGTCTGCTCGATGTACCCGCCGAGCACCTGGGCGCCGAGCCGCCGTGCCTGCTGCTCACTGTTGATCAGCATGACCTGGCGGTCCGGCAGCCCCGCGACGTTCTTGATGCCGCTCGCCGCGGTCGTCTCGTCGACCTTCAGCCGTCCGGTGACGGTGGTGCGGCCGGCGGGCGGCGCGGGGATCTTCGGGAAGGCGGTCTGGGCCCCGTCCGCGGGGATCCAGCCGCGGTTGACCAGCAGCACCTTGCCGTCCGTCAGCACGAACGGGGTGAGGACGTGGTAGCCGACCTCGTCGTCGGAGTTGACGCGCCTGCGGACCACTTCCTCCTGGGCGGTGTCGAAGGTGCCGGTCGCGGTGACGGTCCGGTACCGCTCGGTGCTCGTCACCGTGTGCCCGGGCGAGGTCAGCTGTTCCACGGGCACCGGCTTGGCGGACAGGGCGTCGGTGACCAGCTGGTTCCGGGCGCTGCGTTCCTCGTACCGGTGCTTCTGCCAGAAGCCCAGTCTGATCATCACCGGGATCAGGAGCAGGGCGATCAGGGTGAGGATCACCCACTGGCGGGTCAACAGGAAGCGGTACACGAATCGACCGTACAACTCGGTCGTCGGGTGCATTCAGTCGGGTACCGGTTCACACCCGGTCCACGATGCCCTTCTTTCCCGCGGCGCGGGCGCAGTGGGCCCCGCAGTAGAACTGGCCGTCGACCTCGGCGCCCTGGCTGATGATCGGGACGTTGCAGTGCTCGCAGACCGGGGCCATGCGGTGGATCGCGCAGGAGAAGCAGTCGAAGACGTGGACCACACCCTGGGCGTGCACCTCGAATGTCATTCCGTACTCATTGCCGCAAACTTCGCATTTCGCCATAGAGCACAGGGTGAGCGGTCGTCGTCGCGCGCGCGAGGGATCACCGGGCGAGTCGCACGGCAATCACCCGTCCGTACGGCCGCCCGCGACGGGACCGGAGCACGGCGGAGGACGGCCTCCCTGGCGGGCCCCTGCCGTCGTCGGCCGTACGGAGGGACGAATGCCGGGGGACGTCCGCCGTGTACGTGCGGTCACCGGGTGCCGTGCGCCCGGGCGGGTACCGCCCCCGCTCCCCTGCACAGTCCTGCCGGGGCCGGCCGGCGGCTGTGGCGGGCCGTCCGCCGTGCGGTCACTTCGCCGGAGCCGCCGGCTCCACGTCTCTCAGCAGCTGGCCGAACGCCGCCTCGTCGATCACGGGCGTCCCGTACTGCCGTGCCTTGACCACCTTCGAGGTGCCCGAGCCGGGGTCGTTCGTGACCAGCAGGCTGGTGACCCGGGACAGGCTCGTCGCCACGTGCAGCCCGGCCTCGGTCGCCTGGTCCTCCAGCAGTTCGCGGTCGATCGACGTGTCCCCGGAGAACGCCACCCGCATCCCCTGCTTGAGCCGTTTGCCGACCTCGTACCGCCCCGGGTTGGGGTACGGGCACGTGGGCCGTTTGCGGGCGGGACGCCAACTGGTCGGGCGGTAGCCGCCGCCCGCCTGCCGGCCGATCCGCGGCGCGGGCGAGTCGTTCCACTCGGTCAGCGGCCGGCACTCCAGCAGCGGCAGCCGGACGTCGCCCGCCGCCGCGGCCCGCAGACTGGGCCGGAACGCCTCCGCCAGCACGCGCGCGTCGTCCAGCGCGTGGTGCGCCTGCCGCTGTACGACGCCGAAGTGCGCCGCCAGCGACTCCAGCTTGTGGTTGGGCAGCGGCAGGCCCAGCTCCTTGGACAGCGCGATGGTGCACAGCCGCTGACGCACCGGCGCCTCGCGCTTCGCGCGCGCGTACTCACGCGCGATCATCTGCCAGTCGAAGGCGGCGTTGTGCGCCACCAGCACCCGGTCCGCGAGCCGGGCGGCGAACTCCTCGGCGACGTCCGCGAAGCGCGGCGCCCCCGCCAGGACCTCGCTCGTCAGACCGTGGATCCACACCGGGCCCGGATCGCGCTCCGGATCGACCAGCGTGTACCAGTGGTCCTCGACCTCGCCGCGCGCGTCCAGCCGGTAGACGGCCGCGGAGATGATCCGGTCGTCCCGGGCCAGGCCGGTGGTCTCCACGTCAACGACCGCGTAACCCTTGGGATACGCGACCGGCCACCGGGTGGGGGAGGACACTGCGGTCGTACGGTCTTCGAGCATGGTCATTGAGGATACGGGCCGGGACCGACACTCCTGGCCGCCAGGCTCCCGGTACCGCCCTGCGCACCGGAAAACACGTCAGTTTTCCACCCGCGGCACACGGTTCGGGCAGGTGTGCGGCCGTCCGGCCGGCAAGGAGCCCTGCCGCCGGGGCCGTTGCCGGGCCGCGGCCGGGAGCGTCGGTGCGGGCACGCCCGTGCGCGGGGTGCGATCCTCCGTCCTGTGACGCAACCGAGGCGACCCACGCACGACGAGCCCCACGGCGGTGCGCTCGGCTCCCGGCTGAACTGGCTGCGGGCGGCCGTGCTCGGGGCCAACGACGGCATCGTGTCCACCGCCGGACTCGTCGTCGGGGTGGCCGGGGCGACGAGCGACCGCAACGCCCTGCTCACCGCCGGACTCGCCGGGCTGCTCGCCGGGTCGCTGTCGATGGCGGCGGGCGAATACGTGTCCGTGTCCACCCAGCGCGACTCCGAGATGGCCGCGCTGGCCGTGGAGAAGCGGGAGCTGAAGGAGCAGCCGCAGGCCGAACTGGACGAGCTGACCGGGCTGCTGGAGGAGCGGGGGCTGTCCCGGGAGGTGGCGCGGGAGGCGGCGGAGCAGTACACGGCCCGGGACGCGTTGCGGATCCACGCGCGCGTGGAGCTGGGGATCGACCCGGACCAGCTGACCAATCCCTGGCACGCGGCGTGGGCGAGCTTCCTCGCCTTCACCGTCGGCGCCCTGCTGCCGCTGCTCGCCATCGTGTTGCCGCCCGCCGACTGGCGGCTCCCGGTCACCGTGCTGTCCGTGCTGGCCGCACTGGTGCTGACCGGCTGGACCAGCGCCCGGCTGGGCGCGGCGGCCCCCGGCCGGGCGGTCCTGCGGAACGTGGCCGGCGGCGCCCTCGCCATGGGGGTCACCTACGCCGTCGGAACACTGCTCGGAGCGGTCGTGAGCTAGCCGCTCGCCCCGCGCGCGGCCGGGAGAACGGCACGGGACCGTCCCGACGGCGGGCGGCGCGTGGGCGACGTACCGTGAAATGGGCTCGTCACCGCCCGAGGAGGATCCTCGCCATGCGCGCCACCACCATCCACGCCCCGTACGACATCCGGGTGGAGAACGTGCCCGAGCCCGTCGTGCGGCTGCCCACCGACGCCGTGGTGCGGGTGCTGCGCGCGTGCATCTGCGGCAGCGACCTGTGGGCGTACCGCGGTGAGACGCCCCGGCAGCCGGGACAGCGGATCGGGCACGAGTTCCTGGGCTTCGTCGAGGAGACCGGCGCCGAGGTGACGACCGTCCGAAGCGGGGACCTCGTGGTCGCACCCTTCAAGTGGTGCGACGGCGTCTGCGACTACTGCCGGGAGGGCCTGACGGCCTCCTGCGTGCACGGCGGCTTCTGGGGCGCGGTCGGCTACGACGGCGGGCAGGGCGAGGCGGTGCGGGTGCCGTTCGCCGACGGCACGCTCGTGGGGCTGCCCAAGGACGCGGCGTCCGACGACCGCCTGCTGTCCGCCCTGGTGTCCCTCGCCGACGTCCTCGGCACCGGCCACCACGCGGCTCTCGGCGCCGGTGCCCGCCCCGGTGCCACCGTCGCCGTCATCGGGGACGGCGCCGTCGGCCTGTGCGCCGTCCTGGCGGCCCGGCGGCTGGGCGCCGAGCGGATCATCGCGCTGGGCCGGCACCAGGACCGTACGGACCTGGCGCGCCGTTTCGGTGCCGGCGACGTGGTCGCCGAGCGCGGCGAGGCCGCGGTCGAGGCCGTCCGCGCGCTCACCCGCGGCCAGGGCGCGCACGCCGTCGTCGAGGCGGTCGGCACCGAGGAGTCGATGAGTACGGCGGTGCACATCACCCGGGACGGCGGGACGGTCGGCTACGTCGGTGTGCCGCACGGCAGCGGAACAGGTCTCGACCTCCGGGTCATGTTCGACCGGAACATCGCGCTGCGCGGCGGGGTCGCGCCGGTCCGCGCGTACATCCCGGAACTGCTGCCGGACGTCCTCAGCGGCTCCGTCGACCCCTCGCCGGTCTTCGACCTGACGATCGGTCTGGAGGGCGTGCCTGACGGCTACCGGGCGATGGACGAGCGCACCGCTCTGAAGGTGCTCATCACCGCCTGAGCGGTCTCACCGTCTGGGCGGTCGACCGGCCCGCCCGAGGGTTGTGGCCCCGACGCATCAGTCCCAGCGCGGCTCGTCCGCCCCCCAGCGGCCCGGCGGACGGGCCCAGTCGGTCGGCCCGCCGGTGAAGGAGACCGCCGGCGGGGCGTACCGCAGATGTCCGAGCGGGCTGTCCCGCTCGGCGAGCCGCGGTGCCGTCCCCTCGCCGGCGGTACCGGCCGCCGCGTCGTCCGGTGCCGGGTCCCGTCCGATGCCATGGGTCAGCCAGGCCGCGGTCCGGGCCAGCGCGAGCCGCGCGGACCGTCCGCGGCCGTCGTACGTCCGCTCGGTCAGCGCCCGCAGCACCGCGGCCGCCAGCAGATATCCGGTGCCGTGGTCCAGGGCCTGCGCGGGCAGCGCGCCGGGCCGCCCGTCCGAGCCCTCGGTCACCGCGATGCCGGTCGCGGCCTGCACCAGGCTGTCGAAGCCGCGCCGACCGCCCCACGGCCCGTACGTGCCCCACGCGGACACCTGCGCCACGACCAGCCCGGGCCACTGTTCGGCCGCCGCCGACGGGGTGAGCCCGAACCGGTCCAGGCTGCCCGGCCGGTAGCCGGTGACCACGACGTCGGCCCCGGCCAGCAGCTCCTCGAAGGTCTCCCGGTCGGTCCGGAGGTCCAGCGTCGCCGACCTCTTCCCGAAGTCCGTGTCCGCGTGCTGGTCGGCCAGTTCCGGCAGCCACGGCGGGTCGATGCGCAGCACGTCCGCGCCGAGCAGCGCGAGCGTGCGGGTGCCGACCGGGCCCGCGATGACCCGGGTCAGGTCCAGCACCCGCAGCCCGGCCGCGGGGAGCAGGGGAGAGGCCGCCACGGGCGGGAGCACGCGCGCGCGTGCCGCGCCCGCCGTGGCGCGCTCGACCAGCGGGCGGCGGGCCACTTCGGCGGCCTGTTCGTGCGCGGCCCACTGCGCGGGCGTGCGCAGGGCGACGGCGAGGCCGCCGGCGTCGTACACCCGCTCCTCCACGTCCGCCGCGGTCCGCTCGGCGAGGACGGCGGCGACGCGCTCCACCGAGGCGTCCTCGGGGAGGCCGAGCGCGCCCAGCAGCCGCCTGCGGTGGTGCGGATAGTTGGCGTGCGTGCGCACCCAGCCGTCCGCGGTCCGCCAGAACCGGGACAGCGGCGCGAACCCGACCGGTGCCCGTCCGTCGATCCGCAGCAGCCGCTCGCTGTGGAAGGCGGCCGCGACGGCCGCGTCGTCGACCCGGACCGCTGGCACCTCGGCGAGGCCGGCCCGCCGCGCGCCCAGCTCGGCGGCGGCCAGCGCGCAGGCCGCCACACAGGCCCGCGCCAGCTCCCGCACCGGCAGCCGGGCGTCGAGCGTCTCCCGGTGGGCGACGGTCGAGACGCGCGGGACGAGAGCGGGATCGCCGCCGAGCGCCTCCCAGACCGACTGGACATCGTTCATGACTTCACTATGCAGTGTTGATCGGATCAAGTCCTGATTGGATCAACACTCAGGAGTGGAGCGCACGGGCGGCCGGATCCATCCCCGGCCGCCCGCCCGTACCCGGTCTACTTCGTCACGGCGGCCAGTGCGTCCGCCGTGCCCCAGCCGTAGAAGCCGTTGTAGTTCTTCGGGCCCTCGCACACCGCGTCGACCTTGCCGTCGCCGTTGATGTCGTACGGGTCCGTGCACGGCGTCGCGTCGGCACCGGCGTACAGCAGCGCCTTGACCTGGGCCGCCGAGGCGTGCGGGTGGGTCGACTTGATCAATGCGGCGACGCCCGCGACGTGCGGGCTGGCCATCGAGGTGCCGGCCATGTAGCCCCACTTCCCGCCGGGCAGCGGGCCCAGGATCAGCCCGCTGGTCGCCGGGGCCTGCGGCGGCTGGTAGGCCGTCGAGTCACCGCCGGGCGCGGCGATGTCGATGACGCCGAGGCCGTGGTTGGAGAAGGACGACTTGATGCCCTTCGCGCCGGTGGCGGCGACGGTCACGACACCCGGCAACTGGGTCGGTATGTCGTAGCACTCGGACGGGTCGACGACCCGGTCCGACGGGGTGCCGTCGTTGGGTGAGACCGGGTCGGTGATCGAGTCGGCGGCGAGGTCGTAGTTCTCGTTGCCCGCCGCGGCGACGTTGACCGTGCCCTTCTTCTCCGCGTACCGGGTGGCCCGGGTGATGGCGTCCACGAGCGCCTTCTGGTCCGGGTCGTTCTTGCAGTTGAAGTACCACGGGTCGGTGTAGTAGCTGTTGTTGGTCACGTCGACGCCGTGCTCCGCCGCCCACACGAAACCGCAGACGACGGACTCCGTGTAGAAGAAGCCGTCCGGGTTGGCGACCTTGATGCCGGCCACCTTGACGCCCGGTGCGACGCCCGTGATGCCCACGCCGTTCTTGGCGCCCGCTATCTCGCCCGCGACGTGCGTGCCGTGCGGGCTCTCGGCGGCGCTGGGCCGCCAGGCGCCGTCGGTCGTGTCCGGCTTGCCGGTCACGCAGTTGACGGAGGCATTCCGGTCGAAGTTGGGCGCGATGTCGGGGTGCGTGTCGTCGACACCGGTGTCGATGACGGCGACGGTGACGTTGCGGCTGCCGAGGGTCTTCTCGTGCGCCTTGTCCGCCTTGATGGCGGGCAGGTCCCACTGGAGGGGCTCCAACGGGTCCTGCCCGTCGACCGCCTGCGCCTGCTCGACCTGCTCGGCGCTGAGCACCTGCGGGGTGCCGACGTCGGTGGTCGACTGCGCGGGCAGCGGCGCGGTGCGGGTGGCACCGGCCGACTCGACGCCCCGGACCGTGCGGACGGTCTTGGCGAAGTCGGGGTTCGACGAGTGGGCGACGATCACGCCGATCTGGTCGTACGAGGTCACCACCGTGCCGCCGGCCTGGCCGATGGCCTTCTGCACCTGCTTCGAAGTGCCCGGCCCGGGGCGGACGTTGACGACGTAGCTGAGCGAGGTCCCGTCCGCCGTGGTGGTGGCTGCCGCCGTGGTCGTGGCGTCCGTGGCGGACGCGGTGGCGTTCGGCAGGAACGCGAGAGCCGTGGCCATGGCCATCCCGACCGGGATCGACAGGACGCGGAGGTGGCGCGGCTGGGGCGCGGTCATATGTGTGTGTCTCCAGTTCGTTCGCGATACGAGCGTGCCGTGCGGATTCCTGGCGTGGGGGGCCTGCGACGTGGGGCGCAGAGAAGAGGGGGCGTCAGCGGACGGCGCGGAGCGCGTTGACGACGCCGGACCCGTAGAAGCCGTTGACGTGCTTGCCGCCGGCGCAGGTCGCGTCCACGACGCCGTCGCCGTCCCCGTCGTACGGGTCGGTCGGGCACCCGGGGTTGTCCGCCTGGGCCTTGAGCAGCGCCTGCAACTGGGCCGGCGTGGCGCGCGGGTGGGCGGACTTCAGCAGCGCGGCCACCGCGGCCACGTGCGGCGAGGCCATCGAGGTGCCCTGGAGGTAGCCGTACTGGTTGTTCGGCAGGGTGGACAGGATGCGGCCGTTCTGCGACGGCGTGTCCGGGATCTGGTACTTGTCGCCGCCCGGTGCGGCGACGTCGATGACGCCCTTGCCGTAGCTGGAGTAGTACGACTTGGCGCCCTTGACGCCGGTCGCACTGACGGTGACCACACCCGGCAGTTGGGTCGGCACGTCGAAGCACTCGTGCGGGTCGACCGTGCGGTCGACGGGCGTCGAGTCGTCGGGACTGGAGTCGTCGACGAGGGCGTGGGAGTCGAGGTCGTCGTTGGAGTTGCCCGCCGAGGCGACATTGAGCGTGCCCTTGCGCTGTGCGTACAGCTGGGCCCTGTTGACCGCGTCGACTATGGCACGTTGATCGGGGTCGTCCATGCAGTTGTACAGCCACGGATCAACGTAGTAGCTGTTGTTGGTGATCTCCACGCCGTGGTCGGCGGCGAAGACGAAGGCGCAGACGACGCTCTCCGGGTAGAACAGCGACGTCGAGTCGGGCTGCGCCACGGTGATGCTCGCGACCTTCACGCCGGGCGCGACGCCCGCGACCCCGATGCCGTTGCGGGCCGCGGCTATCTCACCCGCCACGTGCGTGCCGTGGTCGTGATCGGCGTCCACCGGCCGCCAGGCGCCGTACGTCGTGTCCGCCTTGCCGCTCACACAGTTCGCGGACTGCGCGGCCGAGAAGTTCGGGGCGAGGTCGGGGTGCGTGTCGTCGACCCCGGTGTCGATGACGCCCACGGTCACCGAGCTGCTGCCGGGGTTGATCCGTGCGGCCCTGTCGGCGCCGATCGCCCGCAGGTCCCACTGGTCGGCCTCCAGGGGCTCCTGGCCCGCGGCGGAGCGCTGGGCGAGTTCCGCGGCCCGGGTCTTCGACAGGACCTGCACGGCGCCCTCGTCCGTGGTGCCCGCGGCGCTGAGCGGCGCGGTGCGCGTGGCGCCCGCCGACTGCACGCCGCGCACGGCGCGCAGGGTCCGGCCGAAGTCCGGGTCGGCCGAGTGCGCGACGATCACCCCGATCCGGTCGTACGTCGCGACGATGCTGCCGCCGTTCGCGGCCACCGCCTTCCGCACCGACTCGATGGTGCGGTGGTCCGCCGCGGTGTTGACGACGTACGCCAGCGCCGGGCCGTCCGCCGTCCGGGCCGCCGACGTCTGTGCGGGGGCCGCCGACGCGGCCGACGGCAGCAGGCCCAGCGCGGCGGTCAGCGACAGCACGACCGGCGCGGCGACGCCAAGTCTGCGTCTGGAGCGCAGATGAGACATGGGGTCTCCACATCATCCGAAAACGAAACCCGCCCGGGACACAGGTGCTGTTCGGGCAGGTACATGACGGGTGGTGCGGGTCGAAACTATCTCCCTGCCTCGCTGGCCAGCAATGACTTGGGGAGACGACTTCAGAAAGAACTCATAGGACTTGAACCTGTCCTCGCGTGGCGCCGTGGACCTTCGACAGGGAGCACCAGCACGATCGAGCCCCTTCCCCGATCCGTCCGCGACCAGAGGAGACTCCGTGGCTACCGAGACACCGCCCCACTCTGAACCCCATCACCGGCTCCCCTCCACCGAGGAGTTCGTCGCGGTGCAGGAGAGCGCGGAGTTCGGCGAACTGCGCGACTCCTACCGCTCCTTCGCCTTCCCGCTGACCGTGGCCTTCATCGCCTGGTACCTGCTGTACGTACTGCTGTCCAACTACGCGGGCGGCTTCATGGGCACCAAGGTGGTGGGCAACATCAACGTGGCCCTCGTCCTCGGCCTCGCCCAGTTCCTCACCACGTTCCTCATCGCCTGGTGGTACGCGCGGCACGCCGCCAGGAAGCTCGACCCCGGTGCCGAGGCCATCAAGTCCCGGATGGAGGGCGGCGCATGAGCCCCGCGATCACCCTGGCCGCGGGCGAGGCCGGCCAGCACCGCACGCTGATCATCACCCTGTTCGCGGTGTTCGTCGCCGCGACCCTCGTCATCACCGTCTGGGCGGGCCGGCAGACCAAGGACGCCAGCGACTTCTACGCGGGCGGGCGGCAGTTCACCGGCTTCCAGAACGGACTCGCCGTCTCCGGTGACTACATGTCCGCCGCGTCCTTCCTGGGCATCGCGGGCGCCATCGCCCTCTTCGGCTACGACGGCTTCCTGTACTCCATCGGCTTCCTGGTCGCCTGGCTGGTCGCGCTGCTCCTGGTCGCCGAGCCGCTGCGCAACTCGGGCCGCTACACCATGGGCGACGTGCTCGCCTACCGGATGCGCCAACGCCCCGTCCGCACCGCGGCCGGCACCTCCACGATCGTCGTGTCGATCTTCTACCTGCTCGCCCAGATGGCCGGCGCGGGCGTCCTGGTCTCCCTGCTGCTCGGCATCACCAGCGACGGCGGCAAGATCGGCATCGTCGCCCTGGTCGGCGTCCTGATGATCGTGTACGTCACGATCGGCGGCATGAAGGGCACCACCTGGGTGCAGATGGTCAAGGCCGTGCTGCTCATCCTGGGCGCCCTGCTGCTGACCTTCCTGGTCCTGCTGAAGTTCCACTTCAACGTCTCCGATCTGCTGGGCTCGGCCGCGAGCAACAGCGGCAAGGGCTCCGCCTTCCTGGAGCCCGGCCTCAAGTACGGCGCGACGGGCACCACCAAGCTGGACTTCATCTCGCTCGGCATCGCCCTGGTGCTGGGCACCGCGGGCCTGCCGCACATCCTGATCCGCTTCTACACGGTGCCCACCGCGAAGGCCGCCCGTAAGTCGGTGATCTGGGCGATCGGCCTGATCGGCGTCTTCTACCTGATGACCCTCGCCCTAGGCTTCGGCGCCGCCGCGCTGATCAAACCGGACGAGATCATCGCCTCCAACAAGGCGGGCAACACGGCCGCGCCCCTGCTCGCCCTCCACCTCGGCGGAGTGGACTCCAGCTGGGGCGCGATCCTGCTCGCCACGATCTCCGCGGTCGCCTTCGCCACCATCCTCGCGGTCGTCGCGGGTCTGACCCTGGCCTCGTCCTCCTCCTTCGCCCACGACATCTACGCCAACGTCATCAAGAGGGGGCAGGCCACCGAGAAGCAGGAGCTGGGCGCGGCACGCTGGGCCACGGTCGGCATCGGAGCCGTCTCCATCGTCCTGGGCGCCCTCGCCCGCGACCTGAACGTCGCCGGTCTGGTGGCCCTGGCCTTCGCGGTCGCCGCCTCCGCCAACCTGCCGACGATCCTCTACAGCCTGTTCTGGAAGCGGTTCACCACCGCAGGCGCGCTGTGGTCGATCTACGGCGGCCTCGTCACCGCGGTCGGCCTGGTGCTGTTCTCGCCGGTGGTCTCCGGCAAGGAGACCTCGATGTTCCCGGGTGCCGACTTCGACTGGTTCCCGCTGGAGAACCCGGGCATCATCTCCATTCCGGTCGGCTTCCTGCTGGGCGCAGTCGGCACCCTCCTGTCGAAGGAGGCACCGGACGCCGGGAAGTACGCCGAGCTGGAGGTACGGTCCCTGACCGGCACCGGAGCGCACTGACCCACCCGTACGGACGGCCGCGTCGTGGGGATCCACGACGCGGCCCCGTGTTTCCCGCGGTGTCTTCGTGGAATCTGCCTCCGGCCGATGTCAGCGGTGTCACGTAGGCTCGCAGGTGACGGAAGAAGACTGTCCGGGACGAGGGAGGGGGCCCACGTGCTCATCGACACCTACGGCCGAGTCGCCACCGACCTGCGGGTCTCGCTGACCGACCGGTGCAATCTCCGCTGCACCTACTGCATGCCCGAGGAGGGTCTGCAGTGGCTGGCCAAGCCCGATCTGCTCACCGACGACGAGATCGTCCGCCTGATCGGCGTCGCCGTCACCTCCCTCGGTGTCGACGAGGTCCGCTTCACCGGCGGTGAGCCCCTGCTGCGCCCCGGCCTGCCCGGCATCGTCGAGCGCGTCGCGGCCCTCGAACCACGCCCCCGGACCTCCCTCACCACCAACGGCATCGGCCTGCGGCGCACGGCGGCGGCCCTGAAGACGGCCGGCCTGGACCGGGTCAACGTCTCCCTCGACACGCTCCGCCCGGACGTCTTCAAGGCCCTCACCCGCCGTGACCGCCACCAGGACGTCCTGGACGGCCTCGACACCGCGCGGGCCGCGGGTCTCACCCCGGTCAAGGTCAACACGGTCCTGATGCCGGGCCTGAACGAGGACGAGGCCCCGGACCTCCTCGCCTGGGCGCTGGACCACGGCTACGAACTGCGTTTCATCGAGCAGATGCCCCTGGACGCCCAGCACGGCTGGAAACGCGAGGGCATGGTCACGGCCGCGGACATCCTGGCCGCCCTGCGCACCCGCTTCGAGCTGACCCCGGAGGGCGCCGAGGAGCGCGGCTCGGCCCCGGCCGAACGCTGGCTGGTCGACGGCGGTCCGCAGCGGGTCGGT
The DNA here is from genome assembly GCF_042896695.1 of Streptomyces sp. NPDC001270. Lineage (NCBI taxonomy): Bacteria > Bacillati > Actinomycetota > Actinomycetes > Kitasatosporales > Streptomycetaceae > Streptomyces > Streptomyces sp. NPDC001270. The sequence continues at coordinate 135,444 of NZ_JBIAXM010000020.1, forward strand.
GTCATCGCCTCCGTCACCCGCCCGTTCTGCGCGGCCTGCGACCGTACCCGGCTGACCGCGGACGGGCAGATACGCACCTGCCTGTTCGCCCGGGAGGAGACCGACCTGCGCGGCGCGCTGCGCTCCGGTGCGCCCGACGAGGAGATCGCCCGCATCTGGCGGCTCGCGATGTGGGGCAAGAAGGCGGGAGCGGGACTGGACGACCCGGAATTCATCCAGCCGGACAGGCCGATGTCCGCGATCGGAGGCTGAGTACGGCCTGCACGGGCGCGTGCGTCGGACGGGCGTGGAGCCGTACCGGCATTCGGCTCCGCCGCGTGGGCGCGGTCGGCGACGACCGGCGCACGAGCCCCGGCCTCAGCCCCCCGGCTGCTCCTGCCACGCCTCCAGCCGCACCACGTCCTTCAGGAACCCCCGTACGCCGAGGAACTGGGACAGGTGCTCCCGGTGTTCCTCACAGGCGAGCCACGTCTTCCGCCGCTCCGGCGTGTGGATCTTGGGGTTGTTCCACGCGAGCACCCACACGGCGTCGGCGGGACAGCCCTTGGCGGAACAGCGCGGAGAAGTCGGTTCGGTGCCGGGGACATTCGCGTTCACGTCCTGACCCTAACCGAATCCGCACGTCAGGAACGCAGCGTCGGCTGCCGCCCGGACACCAGCACCTCGACCACCTGCCGGAGAATCCCCATGGCGCGGAACGCACTGGGATGCCGTGACCGCGGCAGGACCAGCACCGCCAGCCCGATGACGAGCAGCGTCAGGCAGACGAAGGCCAGAGGCACGAACACCACGAATGCCGTGGCAAACCTGACATTCTGCCAGATCGCGAGCATGAGGGGCCTCCTGGCGCGTGGCTGGGGGAGCTGACCGGTGCCGGTCCGCCGCTCCTGCGGGGTGCGGAGCGCGTTGGCAGTCTGGCACGGGTGCCCCGCCGCCCGGCACGGGAACTGCATGATTGATCTGAGCTTTTCTTGAGCTTTCGGTGGGAGTGTGGTAGACGCCGCTCGGTGGTGTGGCGGTGCGGGCGGGGCGGCCGGGACGGCGGCGGGGCCCCCGGTTCACAGTCGGCTCAAGAAAAGCTCAGATCAAAATGTCGTTCCGGGTCCGGGCCGCCGCCCACCCGTGACATACTTCCTACGCGCTCCGCATCCCCCGTCGGAGCGACAGACCGACGCCGGGCAGCTCCCCCCGTGGCTGCTCGGCGTCGCCTTTTGTACGACCGGTCCTCGTACCGCCGAACCGTGCATCCGCCCAGCTCACACGGGGCCGGGCCGCTCACCACCCACGCCGCTCGCCGGATCGGCCCCGGCGTGCTCCGGACCGGACTCCGCCGGGCCGTCCGCCGCGGGCGGCGCCGCCCGCGGCGGCGTGAGCGTCGGCCGCAGGGGCGTGGTCACGAAGGTCGACGGGAGCGACGGCGGCCGCTCCCGGCCCGCGTTGGCGATCACCACCGCGACGTAGGGGAGGATCGCTCCGAGCACCAACGCCACGATCGCGACGTGCCGTTCGACGTTCCAGAGCGAGGCGGCCAGGATCACCGCGACGGTCCGGACGGACATGGAGATGACATACCGGCGCTGCCGGCCGCGCACGTCCTCGGCCAGGCCGGTCCGGGCTCCGGTGATCCGGAACACCTGGACGTTGCCGTCACCGCGCTGCTTCCGCATCACTGCTCACCGTCCGCCCACCTCGGGATCTCCCCGGCCCGTACCAGGCCCGCACCCGATGGGCACACCGGGCCAGGACAGCCTCCACGTTACGCCGCGCCTGTTCCGCCCACGAGAGCGGGGGCGGCGTCCGTCCGGGCGGACAGGGAGCACGTGGCGCACGTGGCGCCCAGGCGTGCCGCACCCGCGCCCTTACCGCATGGCCGTACCCGACATGCGCCGTACGGCGGGCCGCCCGAAACTGGGCGTAGTGCTCACGTCGGGCCGGACGAGGAGGCGACCATGGGCTGGTTGTGGGCGATCATCGTGGGTTTCGTGCTCGGCATCATCGCCAAGGCGGTCATCCCGGGCAAGCAGCACAGTCCCCTCTGGCTGACCACCATCTTCGGCATCCTCGGCGCCATCGTGGGCAACGCGGTCGCGCGCGCCGCCGGCGTCGCCTCGACCCCCGGTGTCGACTGGACCCGGCACCTCTTCCAGCTCATTGCCGCGATCATCATCGTCTTCCTCGGGGACATGGCGTACATGGCGGTGTGGGGGCGGAGGAAGCAGCAGCGAAGGGCCTGAGAGCGCCGGCCGACGGGACGGCGCCCGCGGACAGGACGGAGGGCGGACCCCGGTGAGGAGCCGCCCTCCGACTTCGTCCCGGCCGGATCCTCAGCCGGACGTGACCTCGACCGCCGCCAGGTTCCTCTTGCCCCGGCGCAGCACCAGCCAGCGGCCGTGCAGCAGGTCCGCCGCGGCGGGGACGGCGTCCTCGGCGGTGACCTTGACGTTGTTCACGTAGGCGCCGCCCTCCTTGACCGTGCGGCGCGCGGCCGACTTGCTCGGCACCAGACCGACCTCCGCGAACAGGTCGGTCACCTGGCCCAGCTCGGCGACCCGGACGAGCGGCACCTCGGACAGCGCGGCCGTCAGCGTCCGCTCGTCCAGCCCGGCCAGCTCGCCCTGACCGAACAGCGCCTTGGACGCCGCGATCACCGCGGCCGTCTGGTCGGCGCCGTGCACCAGCGTCGTCAGCTCCTCGGCCAGCGCGCGCTGCGCCGCCCGGGCCTGCGGACGCTCCTCGGTCTGCCGCTCCAACTCCTCCAGCTCCGTACGGGACTTGAAGGACAGGATCCGCAGGTAGGTGGAGATGTCCCGGTCGTCCACATTCAGCCAGAACTGGTAGAACGCGTACGGCGACGTCATCTCCGGGTCGAGCCAGACGGCGCCGCCCTCGGTCTTGCCGAACTTCGTGCCGTCCGCCTTGGTCATCAGCGGCGTCGCCAGCGCGTGCACGTCCGCGTGCGGCTCCAGCTTGTGGATCAGGTCGAGACCGGCCGTGAGGTTGCCCCACTGGTCGCTGCCGCCCTGCTGGAGCGTGCAGCCGTACCTCCGGTAGAGCTGGAGGAAGTCCATGCCCTGGAGGATCTGGTAGCTGAACTCCGTGTAGCTGATGCCCTGGTCGGACTCCAGGCGCCGGGCCACGGAGTCCTTCGTCAGCATCTTGTTGACCCGGAAGTGCTTGCCGATGTCCCGCAGGAACTCGATCGCGGACAGACCCTCGGTCCAGTCCAGGTTGTTGACCATGACCGCCGCGTTCTCCCCCTCGAAGGAGAGGAACGGCTCGATCTGGCCGCGCAGCCGGTGCACCCAGCCGGCCACCGTCTCCGGGTCGTTCAGCGTGCGCTCCGCGGTCGGACGCGGGTCGCCGATCAGCCCCGTCGCGCCGCCCACCAGGGCCAGCGGCCGGTGCCCGGCCTGCTGGAGCCGGCGCACGGTCAGCACCTGCACCAGATGCCCCACGTGCAGCGACGGCGCGGTCGGGTCGAAACCGCAATAGAACGTGACGGGACCGTCCGCGAGCGCCTTGCGCAAAGCATCCTCGTCGGTGGACAGGGCGAACAGCCCGCGCCACTTCAGCTCGTCGACGATGTCCGTCACGGTTCTCGTGTCTCCTCGGATGATCTCGGCCGGCCGGCCGACGGCCGACCGGGAACGCCTACGAGGTTATACGCCCTGGCTGACCGAGCTCATATTGAAATCGGGGATGCGCAGCGCGGGCATCGCGGCCCGGGTGAACCAGTCGCTCCACTCGCGCGGCAGCGTCTTCTCGGTACGCCCCGCCTCCGTGGCCCGCCCCAGCAGGTCCACCGGCGACTCGTTGAACCGGAAGTTGTTGACCTGCCCGGTCACCTCCCCGTTCTCCACGAGGTACACCCCGTCCCGGGTCAGCCCGGTCAGCAGCAGCGTCGCCGGATCGACCTCGCGGATGTACCAGAGGCAGGTCAGCAGCAGCCCCCGCCCGGTGGCCGCGACCATCTCCTCCAGCGAGCGCTCGTCGCCGCCGTCCAGGATCAGGTTCCCGATCGCCGGGGCCACCGGCAGCCCGGTCAGGGCCGCGCTGTGCCGGGTGGTCGTCAGGTGCTTCACCTCGCCGTCGCCGATCCACTCCGTGGCCCGCACCGGCAGCCCGTTGTCGAACACCGACTGATCACCGCCGGAGGAGTGCGCGACGACGAACGGGGCGCTCTCCAGGCCGGGCTCGTCCGGGTCGCTGCGCAGGGTCAGCGGCAACTCGGTGAGTTTTTCGCCGAGGCGGGTGCCGCCGCCCGGCTTGGAGAAGACCGTCCGGCCCTCGGCCGCGTCCCGGCCCGACGCCGACCACAGCTGGTAGATCAGCAGGTCCGCCACCGCGGTCGGCGGCAGCAGCGTCTCGTACCGGCCCGCGGGCAGCTCCACCCGCCGCTCGGCCCAGCCGAGGCGCACGGCCAGCTCGGCGTCGAGCGCGCCCGGATCGACGTCCTTGAAGTCCCGCGTGGAGCGGCCCGCCCACGCCGAGCGCGTACGGTCCGGCGACTTGGCGTTCAGCTCCAGGGTGCCGGTCGGCTGGTCGTGCCGCAGCCGCAGCCCCGTGGACGTGCCCAGATACGTGGAGACCAGCTCGTGGTTGGCGAAGCCGTACAGTTCCCGGCCGCCCGCACGCGCGCGTGCGAACGCCTCGCCGAGCGCCGGGGCGAAGTCCGCGAACACCGCCGACGAGGTCTCGACGGGCGCGTCGGTGAAGTCCGGGGCCTCCGGCACGCCCGTGACCAGCGGCTGGGCGTCCTCGGCCGGCCCGGCGCCGAGCGCGGCGGCCTCCGCGGCCCGGACCAGCGGCTCCAGTTCCTCGGCGGTCACGGCCGACCGGGAGACCACCCCGGAGGCCGTGCCCTCCTTGCCGTCGACGGTCGCGACGACGGTCAGCGTGCGGCCCCGGGTGACGCCGTTGGTGGTCAGCGCGTTGCCCGCCCAGCGCAGATTGGCGGTCGAGTGCTCGTCGGCGATCACCACGCACCCGTCGGCCCGGGACAGCGCAAGAGCCTGCTCGACGACCTCGTGCGGCTTGTTGGTACGGGCGCTCATCGGCCGGCCTCCTGCGTCGTGTTGAGGATGTTGACACCCTTGAACAGGGCGGCGGGGCACCCGTGCGACACGGCTGCCACCTGGCCCGGCTGCGCCTTGCCGCAGTTGAAGGCGCCGCCCAGCACATAGGTCTGCGGGCCGCCGACGGCCGCCATGGAACCCCAGAAGTCGGTGGTCGTGGCCTGGTAGGCGACGTCCCGCAGCTGACCGGTGATCCGCCCGTTCTCGATCCTGAAGAAGCGCTGTCCGGTGAACTGGAAGTTGTAGCGCTGCATGTCGATCGACCAGGACCGGTCGCCGACGACGTAGATGCCGCGGTCGACGCCCCCGATCAGGTCCTCCGTGGACAGCCCCGCCGGGTCCGGCTGGAGCGACACATTGGCCATCCGCTGCACGGGCACATGCCCGGGGGAGTCGGCGAACGCGCACCCGTTGGAGCGTTCGAAGCCGGTCAGCTTCGCGATGCGCCGGTCCAGCTGGTAGCCGACCAGCGTGCCGTCCTTGACCAGGTCCCAGGACTGGGCCGCGACGCCCTCGTCGTCGTACCCGACGGTGGCCAGGCCGTGCTCGGCGGTGCGGTCACCGGTGACGTTCATCAGCTCGGAGCCGTACTTCAGCTTGCCCAACTGGTCGAAGGTGGCGAAGGAGGTGCCCGCGTAGGCGGCCTCGTAGCCGAGCGCCCGGTCCAGCTCGGTGGCGTGGCCGATGGACTCGTGGATGGTCAGCCACAGGTTGGACGGGTCGACGACCAGGTCGTACGGGCCCGCCTCGACGCTCGGCGCGCGCATCTTCTCGGCGAGCAGTCCGGGCATCCGCTCCAGCTCGCCCTCCCAGTCCCAGCCGGTCCCGGTGAGGTACTCCCAGCCGCGGCCGACCGGCGGCGCGAGGGTGCGCATCGAGTCGAACTCGCCGCTGGCCTCGTCGACCGACACCGCAGTCAGCTGCGGATGCAGCCGCACCCGCTGCTGGGTGGTGACGGTCCCCGCCGTGTCGGCGTAGAACTTGTTCTCGTGCACGGTGAGCAGCGAGGCGTCCACATGGCTGACACCGTCCGCCGCCAGCAGCCGCGCGCTCCAGTCGGCCAGCAGCGCCGACTTCTCCTCGTCGGGCACCGAGAACGGGTCGATCTCGTACGACGAGACCCAGGTCCGCTCGGCGTGCACCGGCTCGTCGGCCAGCTCGACGACCTCGTCCGACCCGGCGGCCCTGATCACCTGGGCGGAGAGCTTCGCCATCGCGACGGCCCGCGCGGCGACCTTGGCGACGGCGTCCGGGGTCAGGTCGACCCCCGACGCGAAGCCCCAGGTGCCGCCGTGCACGACCCGCACCGCGTAGCCGAGGTCGGTGGTGTCGGACGTTCCCGCGGGCTTGGCGTCCCGCAGCCGCCAGGACGCGCTGCGCACCCGCTCGAACCGGAAGTCCGCGTGCTCGGCCCCCAGCGCACGCGCGCGTGCCAGCGCGGCGTCGGCCAGGGCCCGTAGCGGAAGCGCCGTGAAGGCTTCGTCGATGGAATGAGGCACGGAGGTCTCCCTGCTGTCGTGGCCTGTCGGGTCCGATCATGTCGCGCGACGGGGTCCGCGGACCACATGTTTCGGTCCGCGTCACCGGTACCGCGGGCCACGGGTTCCGGCCCGTCGTGCCGGGCTTTCTGTAGGGATCCGACAGCGACCCGCGCGAGCCACTGTGGGCGCCCGATCGCTCCTCGGCGTGCCCGGCCCGATAGGTTTTCGACGTAGCCGCCTGTCATCCAGGTGTTCGGGCGGATGTGTCAGACCGCAAATGAAAGGGTGATCCGTTGAGCCGCTCGGTTCTCGTCACCGGAGGCAACCGGGGCATCGGCCTCGCCATCGCCCGCGCTTTCGCCGACGCAGGCGACAAGGTCGCGATCACTTACCGCTCGGGTGAGCCGCCGTCCGGCTTCCTCGCCGTCAAGTGCGACATCACCGACCCCGAGCAGGTGGAGCAGGCGTACAAGGAGATCGAGGCCGAGCACGGTCCCGTCGAGGTGCTGATCGCCAACGCCGGCATCACCCGGGACCAGCTCCTGATGCGCATGTCCGAGGAGGACTTCACCTCGGTCATCGACACCAACCTCACCGGTACCTTCCGGGTGGTCAAGCGTGCCAACCGTGCCATGCTGCGCGCCCGGAAGGGACGCGTCGTGCTGATCTCCTCCGTCGTCGGGCTGCTCGGCTCCGCGGGGCAGGCGAACTACGCCGCCTCCAAGGCCGCGCTCGTCGGCTTCGCCCGCTCCCTCGCCCGGGAGCTGGGCTCGCGCAACATCACCTTCAACGTCGTCACGCCCGGTTTCGTGGACACCGACATGACCAGGGCGCTCACCGACGAGCAGCGCGCGGACATCGTCGCGCAGGTGCCGCTCGCCCGCTACGCGCAGCCGGAGGAGATCGCCGCGACGGTGCGGTTCCTCGCCTCGGACGACGCCTCGTACATCACTGGAGCCGTCATCCCCGTTGACGGCGGACTGGGAATGGGTCACTGATCACCATGAGCGGAATCCTCGACGGCAAGCGCGTCCTGATCACCGGTGTGCTGCTGGAGTCCTCCATCGCCTTCCACGCGGCCAAGCTGGCCCAGGAGCAGGGCGCGGAGATCATCCTGACCGCCTTCCCGCGGCCGACGCTGACCGAGCGCATCGCCAAGAAGCTGCCCAAGCCCACCAAGGTCATCGAGCTGGACGTGACCAACGACGAGCACCTGGCCCGGCTGGCCGACGTCGTCGGGGAGGAGCTGGGCGGCCTCGACGGTGTCGTGCACTCCATCGGCTTCGCGCCGCAGGACGCCATGGGCGGCAACTTCCTGAACACCCCGTTCGAGTCGGTCGCCACGGCCATGCACGTCTCGGCGTTCTCCCTGAAGTCGCTCACCATGGCCTGCCTGCCGCTGATGCAGAACGGCGGCTCGGTCGTGGGCCTCACCTTCGACGCCCAGTTCGCCTGGCCGCAGTACGACTGGATGGGCCCGGCCAAGGCCGCTCTGGAGGCCACCAGCCGCTACATGGCGCGTGACCTGGGCAAGCAGAACATCCGCTGCAACCTGATCTCCGCGGGCCCGCTCGCCTCCATGGCCGCCAAGTCCATTCCGGGCTTCGACGGCCTGGCCTCCATCTGGGACAACCGCTCCCCGCTGGAGTGGAACCTGGCCGACCCCGAGCCGGCCGGCAAGGGCATCGTCGCCCTGCTGAGCGACTGGTTCCCGAAGACCACCGGCGAGATCATCCATGTCGACGGCGGTCTGCACGCCGTCGGCGCCTGACCGCGGACCGGCCACCGGCCGCCTGCCCGTCCGTCCGGCCGTGGACCGAGGCCCGTACCCGCAGGGGTACGGGCCTCGGCCCGTTCGGGACCGCATGCGGGCCCCCGCCGGTCGGGAACCATCCGTTCGGCCCACTCAGCCCGCCGGTCCGGGCCCGGACGGAGGCGTCGTGCCCGCACGCGCGCGTGCGGACGACGCCCTGGCCGATCACCCTGATCGGGCGCAGCGCCGTACGGTCGGCCGTCAGCCGGTTCCCGCGGTGGTGTTCCCCGTCCTTCAGCCGGGAGAGGGCAGGCCGAGCCGGCCCGGACGGCACAGGAACGGGTAGCTCGCGGCCTCCGCCCCGGCCGTCTCCGCGTCGCCCGCGCGGATCGCGTCGACCAGCCGGGCGTGGTCCATGTACGTCTCGGGCGTCAGACCGGTGCCCACGTCCGCGCGCAGCCAGTCCCGCAGCACCTCGCCCAGGTCGGCGTACATGGCGGTCATGACGTCGTTGTGCGAGGCCGCCACCACGGCCAGGTGAAAGGTGGCGTCCGCGGTCACGAACGCCTCCGCGTCACCCGACTCCCAGACCTCCTCGCGCCGCACGAGGATGGCCTCCAACTGCTTCAGATCCTTCTCGGTGCGCCGCTCGGCGGCCAGCCTCGCCGCGGACGACTCCAACGTGGCACGCAGCTCGGCGATGTGCCGCGGATCGGCGTCGGCGAAGCGCCGGTGCATCACGCCGGCCAGCTCGCTGGTCGCCACGACGAAGGTGCCGGAACCCTGGCGGATGTCCAGCAGGCCGTTGTGGGCGAGCGCGCGGACGGCCTCACGGACCGTGTTGCGGGCGACACCGAGCTGCTCGACCAGCTCCGGTTCCGTCGGGATGCGGGAGCCGACCGGCCACTCGCCGGAGGCGATCTGGTTCCGCAGCTCGGCGATGACCTGCTCGGACAGCGCCGAGCGACGGGGATGGCTCAGGGGCATGGCACACCTTCGCACGCCGGGCCCGGGCGGCGGGGCCCCGGGAATGGACAGCCAATCATCCCATCATTCTATGATGAGATTCATGGCGAGCAAGGAAACCCGGCCGACCGACACGACGAAGCGGCAGACGGACGCGCCGCCCGCCCCGGGCGGCACCCGCCCCGGGGCGGGTGCCGCCACCTCCGCACCCCCGGCGGACGGCACACGCGCGTGGGCGATGCGCCTGGTCGTCGTCGGCATCGTCCTCGCCGCGCTCAACCTCCGTCCGGCCATCACCAGCCTCGGCGCGCTCCTGGAGGAGGTCCGCGACAGCCTCGGCATGAGCGGCAGCGTGGCCGGGCTGCTCACCTCCGTACCGCCGTTCTGCTTCGCCGTCTTCGGCGTCATGGCCCCCCGGCTCGCCCGCCGCTTCGGCCCGGGCGCGGTGGTGTGCGCCGGCATGGCCGCCATCACCGCGGGCCTGGCCGTCCGGCCGTTCGCCGGGGGCACCGCCGGGTTCCTCGCCGCGAGTGCCCTGGCGCTGATGGGCATCGCGGTCAGCAACGTCCTCATGCCGGTCATCGTCAAGCGCTGGTTCCCGGACCGGGTGGGCTCCATGACCGGCCTGTACTCGATGGCCCTCGCCCTCGGCACCGCGCTGGCCGCGGCGGTCACCGTGCCCATGACCGGGGCGCTCGGCGGCAGTTGGCGGGCCGGGCTCGGCGTGTGGGCGGTGCTCGCCGCCGCGGCGATCCTGCCGTGGTTGCCGCTGGTCCGGGACCGGCAGGCCGCCCCCGGGCGGGCCTCGGGGCCCGCGGCGGACGAACGGCCCCGAGCAGCGGGGCCGGCGGCGGATGCGCGGCATCAGGCGCCCGAGCCCGCGGTGGCCGGGCGGCACCAGGCGCCTGAGCTGCGGATCACCCGGAGCCGCACGGCCTGGGCACTCGCCGTCTTCTTCGGGCTCCAGGCCACCGCCGCCTACATCATCATGGGCTGGATGGCGCAGATCTTCCGCGACGCGGGTGTCTCCGCGAGCACCGCGGGTCTGCTCCTCGCCGTCACCATGTTCATGGGCGTACCGCTGGCCTTCGTGATTCCGCGGCTGGCCGCCCGGCTGCCCGGCCAGGGGCCGATCGTGCTCGCGCTCGGCATCTGCGGCCTGGCCGGCTACGCGGGCCTGTACCTGGCCCCGGCCGGCGGCGCCTGGGCCTGGGCCCTGCTGCTCGGCATCTCCAACTGTTCCTTCCCGCTGGCCCTCACCATGGTCGGCATGCGGGCCAGGACCGGCGCGGGCGTCGCGCAGCTCTCCGCGTTCGCACAGAGCACCGGCTACCTGATATCGATCCCCGGGCCGCTGCTGGTCGGGGTGCTCTACCAGAGCAGCGGCGGCTGGGGCCTGCCCATCGCCCTCATGGCCGGTCTCATGATCCCGCAGATCGCGGTGGGCGTACTGGCGGGCCGCGACCGGACCGTCGAGGAAGAGGCGGCCGGCTGACGCATCCACGGGCGCGTCCCGGAGAGCGGGACGGAGCCGGTGGACGGAGCCGGCGGTCAGGACGCGGAGCGGACGGAGTCGACGGACGGGACGGGGGGCGGCCCCGGGCGAGGGGCCGTCCTGCGTCTTCGTCCCCCGGCCCGTCCGGACGGCGTCCTGGTGCGGCTCGCTCTCGATCCGGGCGCGGCACGCCCGTGATCCGGATGTGGCGCCCTCTCGACGCGCGTGGGGGCCGCCCGCCCGCCGCGACCCGCCCGGAGCGGTCTCCGGGTGCCCCGGCGGCCCGGACGCGCCCGGAGGATGCGAGACTGGGCGGCATGCCCGTGCTCGACCCGAACCCTCAGAACGGCCAGAAGAAGATGCTGATCGTCTTCGGCTCGTTCTTCGCCATTTTCGCGCTCATCGCCATCGTCGCGACCCTCCTGTCCCCCTGATCACATCCCGGCCGCCCGGGGGTGGGGCCAGCCCCCCATCCCCTAGGGGGTGAGTGTCAGGGTGAAGTAGGTGGATCACCGGATGGGTCGGTGCCCGCGGATTGCCTACCTTCGAGATGTGACCGCACCAGGCGGTCACCGACCACTCGGAGACCAGCGGAGGCGATCATGTCGGCCCGTACGCGCACCCGGCCCCGCCCGGCGACCACGGGCGGCGTCGGCATCCGGCTGCCCTGGTGGGCGCTGGCCCTGCCCACGCTCGGTTTCGTCTTCCTGCTGGTGCTGGTCCTGAACCCCTCGGACGCCCAGGCGGCCACCGGTGACCTGGGCGTCACCCACCTCATCGAACGCGTGCGGCAGCTGGTGGCCCGCTAGGCCGGGCGCCCGCAGGCCCGGATGCCCCCGGTCAACTCCCTGCGCCGCATGGTTTGTTTCATGCGAAGCTGGATCTCATGAGCGTCGCAGAACCCCGTAAGATCGTTCTCTTCCGGCATGCGAAAGCCGACTGGCCACAGGTGACCGACCATGAGCGGCCGCTCGCCGAGCGGGGCCGCATGGACGCCGCAGTCGCCGGACGCAGACTGGCCGACAACGGCCTCTCCTTCGATCTTGCCCTGTGCTCCACCGCGGTCCGCACCCGCGAGACCTGGAAGCTCGCCGTGCAGGAACTCCCGCACCGGCCGAAAACCGTCTACGAGGAGCGGCTCTACGAGGCGTCGCCCGGCGAGATCATCGCCGTGCTCAACGAGGTCCCGGACGACATCCGGACCCTGATCCTGATCGGCCACAACCCGGGTGTGCACGGCCTGGCCGAGATCCTGTCCGGTACCGCCGACGGCGCCGCCCATGAGCGGATGGAGCGCCGTGGCTTCCCCGCCGCGGCCTTCGCCGTACTGTCCTTCGACTGCTCGTGGAAGGGCCTGGAGCCGGGGAAGGCGGCGCTGGCGGACTACTGGGCGCCCTCCGAGTGACCGCGTGACCTCCGTCGGCCTCGTCGGGGCCCGCCGGGGTCCGGCACGGTCGGGGGTCCGGCGCAGTCAGGGTCCGGCGCCGCCACGGTGTCGGACCCGGCCGGTCCGGACGGCGCCGCGCCGTACCCGGGCGGGCCCGCCGGGGCCACCGCGTCGCCGGACATGGCCGCCGGGTGGTGGTGGGGCGGGGGGCGGTCCGGGGGGTCAGCTCTCGTCGTGCGGGTCCGCCGCGTCGGTCTCGTCGTGGGCGTCCGCCGCCTCGACCTCTTCGCGGGTGATGCCCAGCAGATACAGGACCGTGTCCAGGAAGGGAACGTTCACCGCGGTGTGCGCGGCCTCGCGGACGACCGGCTTGGCGTTGAAGGCGACGCCCAGACCGGCCGCGTTCAGCATGTCCAGATCATTGGCGCCGTCGCCGATCGCCACCGTCTGGGCGAGCGGGACACCGGCCTCGGCGGCGAACCGGCGCAGCAGCCGTGCCTTGCCCGCCCGGTCGACGACGTCACCTATGACCCGGCCGGTCAGTTTCCCGTCGACGATCTCCAGGGTGTTGGCATGGGCGAAGTCCAGCCCCAGCCGTTCCTTGAGGTCGTCGGTGACCTGGGTGAATCCGCCCGACACCACGCCGACTTGGTAGCCGAGCCGCTTCAGTGTGCGGATCAGGGTCCGCGCGCCCGGCGTCAGCCGCACCTCGCCGCGCACCTTGGGCACCACCGAGGCGTCCAGTCCCGCCAGCAGCGCGACCCGCGCGTGCAGCGACTGCTCGAAGTCCAGTTCCCCGCGCATGGCGGCGGCCGTCACCTCGGCGACCTGGTCCTCGCAACCGGCGTGCGCGGCGAAGAGTTCGATCACCTCGTCCTGGATGAGGGTCGAGTCGACGTCCATCACGACCAGCCGCTGGGCCCGCCGGTGCAGGCCCGCGGCGACGACCGCGATGTCGACGCCGAGCACCGCCGCGTCCGAGACCAGGGCGGTGCGCAGCGGCTCGGTCTCCACACCGGACACCGCGAACTCGACCGCGGTCACCGGGTACTTGGCGAGCCGGAAGATCCGGTCGATGTTGCCGCCGGTCTTCGCGATCCGGGCGGCGACGGCGGCCGTCGACTCGGCGGTGAGCGGATGGCCCAGCACGGTCACCAGGGAGCGGCCGAGGCCGCGCGGCCGGTTGTCGCCGTGCCCGGAGAGTATCTCCGCCTGCATCTTCATCGAGTCGGCCCAGCTGTGCACGGTGGCCCGCAGGGCGCCCTCCAGCCCGGCGTCCGGCTCGGTCACGAGCACACAGAGCACGAGCCGGCCACGAGTGACGACCTGCTCGATGTCGACCACGTCGACGCAGAAGGCGGCAAGGGTGTCGAACAGGCCGGCCGTGATACCGGGCCGGTCCTTGCCGAAGATCTTGACGAGGAGGGTGGGGACCTCGGGAGTTCGCGAAGCGCTCATGGTCCATCCACCGTATCCGGCACTCCGTGCCTGCTGCCCCTGAGGTCCGGCTGGCGGACACGGAACAGTTGGTGTCGGGTCGGTGTCGGAAGCTTTGCGGGCGGGTCACACCTGATCCTCTTGAGGGTCGGTCCACGCGGCTGACCAGCACCGTCGCCGTCGCCGTCGCCTTAGCCACCGACACCGACACCGACACCGTCGCGGTGACACCGCTGTGCGGTCCGACCCGTCTTCGCCGGGCGCCCGCCGTCGGGCTCCTGGCCTCACCCGGTCCCGACCCGCCCGGTCCCCGCCCACTCGTCTCGGCCTTCTCCGGTGGCGGCACCCCGCTGCTGTCGGTGGCGCCCCTGCTCGGAATGCTCGGACGCCCCGACGACATCATCAGCCGACACCCTGCCGGGGCCGTCGGCACCCGCGCTTTGACGTCGCGCCGACAGCATCGGGCGGCTGTCCGCCCTGCCGGGACACCGACGTCACCGCGCGCGGATCCGCTCTGCCATGAGGTCCACGTCACTGCGTGCCGCCGCCATGGAAGCCGTCCGTGCCGTCGCCCGGTGCCCGCCCTGGGCACCCCGTCCGCGCGGGCACGGCCCACGCGGACGACTGCCCGTAGCAAGCACGGCACCGTCGGCCACCGCGCCGCGCGGGAACCGGCCCCAGCCGTGCGCCGTCGCCTTCATCCACCGTGCCGGTCCTGGGGTCGGCACGGGTCAGCCACGCCCGCCCGGCCTCCTCGGGGGCGCCGGTGGCGGAGGCGGCGGGGGCGGCGGACCGCCGTCGGGTGCCCCAGCCGGCCGGTTCCCCGCGCGCGGTCCGGGACGCTGACCGGGCGGACTGCCCGGGCGCGGTGGCGGGTCGACCGGCCCGACCATGGTGGCGGCGCCGTACACGTCGTCGGGCGGCCGTGGCCCGTCCTGCGGCCGGGTTCCGTCCGCAGGCCGCGCTCCGCTGGAGGGCAGGGCGTCGTTCACGGGCCGGGTGCCGTCCTGCGCCGTTCCGGCCGGTCCGCCGGCCCGGCGTGCCCCGGTGACCCCGGGGTCCCGCAGTTCGTCCGGCACCTGGAGATAGGGGTTGGTATCGGGGTTGGGCGGCCGGTGGGGAGCCCGAGGCGTGTAGGGCCCGGTGCCCTCGCCGGGCGGCCCGTACACCGGCCACCCGTCTTCCGAGCCGCCGCGCGAGCCGTCGCCCGAGCCGCCGGCCGGTGCCGCAGCCAGGGCCAATGGTGCCGCCCGCCGGCCGGCGGCACCGACCGCCCACGCCAGCAGCGCACCCGCCGCCCCCGCTCCCGCACCCCAGACGGCGCCCAGGAGCAGGGCCGTGCCGAGCCGTCCGTGCAGCTCGATCCCGGCACCGAACGCGTCGAAGCCCAACACCGACAGCGAGCCGCCCACGGAGATGTCCGCCAGCCAGGCGAGCAGGGGCAGCGCCAGCGCGGTCGTCACCCCCAGCCGCAGCGCGCAGCGTCCGGCGAATCCGAGCGCCCCCGGACCGGGTGGGCCGGAACCCGCCGCACCCGGGGGAACCGCGCGGCCCGCGCCCTTGGTACCGCCCGTGCCGCCCGCGGTCGCAGCGCTGCCCGCAGCCCCCGTACCGCCCGCACCCCGTGCGCCGCTCATCGCCCGAACGCCTCCCGCGGTCCCGGTGCCGCCCCGCGTCCCCACCGGCGTACGCACCGCCGTGAGTACCCCGGCCAGCAGCATCATGAGGACCGCCGCCACCCCGAGCAGCCACACCCGGCCGTCGAGGTCGGCCAGTCGCGACAGTGTCACGGGCTGGTCGGGACTCCCGCCGAGAAGCCGGTCCAGCGGATCGGGCAGCAGCGAGGTCAGGACGCCCGTCGCCTTGCCGTCGAAGGGTACGAACAGCCCGACCGGGACGCCCAGCCACACCCCGTTGGGCGTGCCGAGCAGCGCCGCGCCCGCGATGCGCTCGGGGTGATCGTCGCCGATCGCCGCGAACACCGCCGCCGCGAGACCCGCGACGACGGCCATGACCAGTACACCGGCGAGGGCCGAGGCAGCCGGCCTGACCACCCGGTGCACGGCCTCGAAGCCACGCGGCAGCGGGGCGCGGCGCGTGACGAGCAGCGCGATCAGCAGGACGCCCACGACCCAGCCGAGCCCGCCGAGCAGGGTGGGCGCCGTGTCCACCGTGAAACCGACCGCCGCCTTCGCGCCGACCAGATCGCCTATCCGGTCCGGCAGCAGTCCGCCGATGTCCCCGAGCCCGCCGATGTCCCCGAGCCCGCCGAGATCCCCGAGACCGGGGATGCCGATGCCCCCGTCGCTCCCGCCGGTGCCGGGCAGTTTGTCGAGTCCGAGCGAACCGCCGTCGATCGTGACGACGTCGTGCCCGGCCCAGGCGAGCGCGCCCAGCAGTGCCACGAACACCACGACCACCGCGCCCGCGCGCGCGAGGAGTTCGGACGGCGCGATCACGGCTCCGGCCGACCGCAGCGACCGCAGGAAGACCCACGACAACAGGAGGGCGCCCACCAGGCCCACGCCGAGTGGCGTGATCTCGACGGCCGTGTGCGCCTGAGCGCCTGTCAGCCCGAAAGCAGACAGATCTCCGGACGGGGAGACCGAACCACCGGCCCCCAGTGCCACAACCGCCGCAGTCATCGGGCCGAGCGAGCCGGCCGAGTCCGCCCCCAGCAGATGCAGGCCGAGCGCGGCCGTGCCCGCCATCCCGATCAATGCCCAGCTCACGGCGACTGTCGCGGACAGCAGGACATTTCCCCACGGCACCTTTGTGCCTGGTGGCCCGGTCCTGACTTCCGTGACAGCGCTCATGGCAGACTCCCGATCCGCTGCGCGGCCGGCGGTCGCGCATGCCCCTCGTATGGGAACACCACTGTCCAGGGCGGCGTCGACACCCGTCAACGAAAGATCGATGCACTGCTACGAGCTCGTGACAAGGCCCGTCTTTCGGTCAGGGGGCCGAACCTGAAATAGTTCCCCACGCTGTTCGACAACCCTAGACTCCCTGTGAAGTGGGGACATGCGGGGGACAACTCAGTGGGGCATGGAGTGCCGGAACTCGTACTGGAAACAAACGGACGGACCTGGACGCTCGACCCGTCCAAGAGCTACACCCTCGGACGCGATCCGCAGGTGGACATCGTGTTCGACGACGCCAGAGTGTCCTGGCGGCATGCAACGGTCGGTTTCACCGGACACAGTTGGGTCATCAATGACCACGGCAGTACCAACGGCACCTTCGTGGAGGGCCGGCGGATCCAGCGGACGGAGATCGGTCCGGGCTCGGCCGTGCACCTCGGCAGCGCCGCCGACGGGCCGCTGCTGAGCCTGTCCGGTGCCACGGCCGTGGTCACCCAGCCCGGCCAACAGTCGTACGCGGCACAGGGCGTGGGGGCCGACTGGGCGCGGCAGGCGCCCCCGCCGGAGCGGCAGCAGGCCGACCGGCCGCCGTCGATCCCGCGGCAGCAGGGCGAGAGCCCCGGCGCCGGCGCGGGGGAGCCGCCGGTCTACGGCGAGCGCCCCACCACGATCCACCAGCTGGCGCTCGGCCGCGTGATGCGCATCGGCCGTGCACTGGAGAACGACCTGGTCGTCGCCGACCTCCAGGTCTCCCGCAGACACGCCGAGTTCCACGCGGCGCCCGACGGGCGCACGGAGATCCGCGACCTCGGTTCGCACAACGGCACGTACCTCAACGGCCAGCCGATCGCCAAGGGCAGTTCGGCGCTGCTCGGCCCGAACGACATCGTCGGCGTCGGCCACTCCACCTTCCGGGTCGTCGGCGACCGCCTGGAAGAGTTCGTCGACACCGGTGAGGTCTCCTTCTCGGCGCGCCGTCTGACCGTCACGGTCGACAAGGGCAAGCAGATCCTCAAGGACGTCTCCTTCGGCGTCCCGGAGAAGTCCCTGGTCGCGGTCATCGGGCCCTCGGGCTCGGGAAAGTCGACCCTGCTCAAGGCGCTCACCGGCTACCGGCCCGCCAACCAGGGCGAAGTCCTCTACGACAACCGCAACCTCTACAAGCAGTTCGCCGAGTTGCGCCAGCGCATCGGTCTGGTTCCGCAGGACGACATCCTGCACAAGGAGCTGAGCGTCGCCAAAGCCCTCAAGTACGCGGCCAAGCTGCGCTTTCCGGCCGACACCACGGCGGCCGAGCGCGAGGCCCGGATCGACGAGGTGCTGCGCGAGCTGAAGCTGGACGTCCACAAGGACAAGAAGGTCACCGCTCTCTCCGGCGGCCAGCGCAAGCGCGTGTCGGTGGCCCTGGAACTGCTCACCAAGCCGTCGTTGATCTTCCTGGACGAGCCGACCTCCGGTCTGGACCCGGGCATGGACCGCGATGTGATGCAGTTGCTGCGCGGTCTCGCCGACGACGGCCGGACGATCCTCGTCGTCACCCACTCCGTGGCCGAGCTGGCCCTGTGCGACAAGCTCCTGGTGATGGCCCCGGGCGGGGCCGTGGCCTACTTCGGTCCGCCCGAGGAGGCCCTGAACTTCTTCGGTTACGACACCTGGGCCGACGTCTTCTCCGCCTTCGAGAACTACCGTGACTACGACTGGGCCGGACGCTGGAAGGGTTCGGAGCACTACCAGATCTACGCCGCGGACATCGACGCGGTCGCGCCGCAGGACGCACAGGTGCCGCCGGTGCGGGGGACGAAGGCGTCGAAGCCCAAGGACTGGCTGTCACAGTTCGACACGCTGGTGCGCCGCTACGTCTCCGTGATCGCCTCCGACCGGGGCTTCCTGGCGCTGATGGTGATCCTGCCGGCCGTCCTCGGCGCGGTGAGTATGCTCATCGACGTGGGCAAGGGGCTGCTGCCGTTCCCGCCCACGCCGACCGGTGAGCTGATCCCCAACAGCACCGCCACGACGGTCCTGTTGATCCTCGCGGTGGGCGCCTGTTTCTCGGGCGCGGCGAACTCCGTCCGTGAGCTGATCAAGGAACGGGTCATCTACGAGCGGGAACGTGCGACCGGCCTGTCACGCTCGGCGTACCTGATGTCCAAGGTGTTCGTACTGGGGACGATCACCCTGCTCCAGGGCCTGATGATCGGTGTGATCGGCTTCGTGAACCGGGTGATCCCCGGGCAGGGGCTGCTGCTCGGCAGTGCCACCATGATCGAACTGTCGCTCCCGATCATGGCGCTGGGCTTCAGCTCGATGATGTTCGGCCTGATCATCTCCGCGTTGGTGAAGACGTCCGAGAAGACCATGCCGCTGCTGGTGATGTTCGCGATCGTCCAAGTCGTGTTCACGGGCTGCCTGTTCATCCTGCACGGCTCGGTCGGTGTCAACGAGTTCTCGTATCTGATGCCGTCGCGGTGGGCCGTCGCCGCGGCGGGGACCACGCTGGACCTCAACCGGATCAGCCCGCCCACGACGGCGGGGGAGACCGATCCGTTGTGGGACCACACCGTCAGTGCCTGGGGCATGGACATGGCCGCGCTGATCGCCCTCGGCGTGATCTGCGGCTTCTTCGTGTCCCGCTTTCTGCGGCGGCACGAGCCGGAGGTCATGCGCAAGTAGGCGCCTGTGGGCCCGGAAACGGGCCGAGGGCGGCACCCGGTCTCCGGGTGCCGCCCTCCGGCGTTTCACGAATGAGGCCCGCGCCTACCTCAGTACGCGCTGTTGACGTTGTCGATCGAACCGTACCGGTGGGCCGCGTAGTTGGCGGCGGCGGTGATGTTGGCGACCGGGTTGTAGATGTTCCAGGACGTGCCCTTGACGTGGTAGGCGCTGAAGGTCGGCGGGATGACCTGGAGCAGCCCCTTCGACGGGACGCCGTTGATGGCGTTGATGTCCCAGTTGTTGATGGCGTTCGGGTTGCCGGAGGACTCCCGCATGATGTTGCGGTGCAGCCCGGAGTAGCTGCCCGGGATGCCCTTGGCCCGCATGATGTCGAGGGACTGCCGGATCCAGCCGTCGAGGTTGTTGCGGTAGGTCCGCACGGAGGCCTGCTGGGCGTGGACGCGCTGGACGGAACGGCTCGCGGCCTGCTGGGCGGTGTGCTGCTCGGCGGCGGCCTTCTTCGCCGCGGCATCGGCCTTCTGGCGCGCGGCGGCGTCGGCCTTCTGGCGCGCGGCGGCGGAGTCCAGCTTGGCGTTCCGGCCGGCGAGCTGGTCGGTGACGCTGCCCTTGACGTCCTGGATCGGCTTGTCGCTGTACGCCACCTGGGCGGCGGAAGCGGGGGTTGCGGTGGTGACCGTCTGCGTACTGGGAGAAACCGCGGTGAAGGCTACGGCGGCGACGCCGATGGCGCTGACGCCGGCGATCGCGATCCTGTGCTGTTTGGTCAGCGCAAGATCGTGACCGCGAATGACGATGTTCTTCGGCATGGCAGATGGACCTCTTCGAATAGCGCGGGAGGTCGCTCACTCGTTCTGCGGAGGAATCGGTTCTTCTCCACATGCACACCGCGGGCGAAGAACCCGCGGTGCTGAGCGACGGCAGCCATTCTTAGCGGTCGCAAAAACCTATGGCAAAGATGTGACGTACGATTCGCGATAGTGGATCGGCTAGGGGCAAATCGGGACAGAATGGACCATCTTTCCCTGTCGGGGTAGTCCTATTTGTCTACTATATGCCTTCGTAAGTGATGTGCGTCCTATGTGCGGCGTCACATGGAACCGGTGCTACTCTCACCAATAGTTGCTGGAGCAATGCTCTGTGTGAGGGTTCTCCTCCGGGAGGATGAGGTGCACGTCCCCGAACTCATGCCACAGGTAGAGGCGGTTCAGCGCCGCCTCGTAGCCACGGTCGACCGCCGCCCGCCCCGCGACCGCCTCCAGTATCAGCAGGTGCGAGGCCTCCGGCTCGTGCAGCCCGGTCAGCAGCCCCTCGACGACCCGCACGCCGCGCTCGGGCGTCACCACCAGATCCGTCCACCCCTCGGCCGCCCGCACCAGCCCGTCCAGCCCCGTCGCCGACTCCAGGGCCCGCACCGCCGTCGTACCGACCGCGATCACCCGGCCGCCACGACCGTCCTGCCGTCCACCGCCGTGACCGTCCGGTCGTCCGCCGCCACTGTCAGGCCGTCCGCCACCGCCTTGCGAAGGCAAGGTCCCGCGCCCCGCCCGCACCGCGTTGACCAGCCGCGCCGACGTCTCGGGCACCGCGAACCGCTCCGGGTACGGCGGCTCGTGCGCCTCCGCCGAGGCCACCCCGGTGTGCAGCGTGACCGGCGCGAACAGCACGCCCCGGCTCACCAGCTCCGCCACCACGCCCGCCGTGAAGGGCCGCGCCGCACTCGGCATCTCCGCACTGCCCGTCCCGTCCGGCGTGGGCAACGCGAACACCGTCTGGTACGCCGACAGCGGCTGGTCCCGGTCCGTATAGGAGTAACGGATGGGCCGCCCGTACTCGCGCAGCAGCCCGGTGACCTCCGCCCCGGACACCCGCGCCCACCACAGCCGCAGCCCGCGCTCGCTCAGCGGCTCCTCCAGCACCAGCCGGACGCCACCGGGCAGCCGCACCTCCGCCCCCGCGGGCGTGCCCGCCCGTCCGCCCCCACCACCCAGCCGATGAGTACTTCGCGCCCCGCTCGGATCCCACGCGCGCGTAGTGCCCCTGCCGTCCGGATCCCGCAGCTCGACCGCCCACCGGCCGTCGTCCCCGCGTGTCGAGAAATGCACCACCACGCGCGCGTGCCCGATCCGCCCGTCCACCGCCGCGGCCAGCGTCGGCGACGTGTTCACGACCAGCAGGTCCCCGGCCCGCAGCAGCCGCGGCAGCTCGGCGAACGCATGATGGGCCACCTCGCGGCCGTGCGACACCAGGAGCCGCACCGCGTCCCGCCCCAGCCCCGGGCCGCGCTGCTCGGCCGGCACCCGTGCGGACAGCTCGTCCGGAATCCGCAGCGCGGACCCCATCACGCCCCCAGCAGGGCCGGCGCGCCGTACCGGCCGCTCGCCGGCCGCCGCTCCAGCAGCCGCAGGAAGGCCGGCGCCACCTGGTCCGGCGCGGGCCGCGGACCGTCGTCGTCCGGTACGGCCGCCGCGTACAGGTCCGTCGCCATGTCCCCGGGATCCACCGCCCACACCCGCAGCCCCGGCTCCTCCTCGCCCAGTACCGCCGCGAGCTGGTCCAGCGCGGCCTTCGAGGCCCCGTAGCCGCCCCACGTCGGAGCGGACCGTCGTCGTCCGGTACGGCCGCCGCGTACAGGTCCGTCGCCATGTCCCCGGGATCCACCGCCCACACCCGCAGCCCCGGCTCCTCCTCGCCCAGTACCGCCGCGAGCTGGTCCAGCGCGGCCTTCGAGGCCCCGTAGCCGCCCCACGTCGGATACGCCTCGGCCGCCGCGTCCGAACTGACCACGATCACCGCGCCCGCCGCCGACTCCCGCAACAGCGGCAGCGCCTCCTGGACCAGCCCGAGCGCCGCGACCGCGTTCACCTCCAACGCCCGGCGCAGCCCCGCCAGGGGCAGCTCGGCCAGCCGCACCAGCGGCTCGGCACCCAGCGCGCTCGCATTGCTCACCAGCAGATCGACCCCGCCCAGGGCACGCGCGACAGCCACCAGCTCGGCCCGGTGCCCGGCATCCGTGACATCCCCGGGACGGGCCTGCACGCGCGTGCCGTGCGCGGCGGCCTCCCGCGCCGCCCGTGCGAGGTCCGCCTCACCCCGCGCGTCCAGCACCAGATCCCAGCCGCGGGCGGCCAGCGCCCCGGCGAGCGCCCGCCCCAGCCCCTTCGACGCGCCCGTGATGATCGCTACCGGCATGACAACCCGTCCCCTCGGTCCCGCCCGCCGCCGCCCGGCGAGCGGCTCCCACCGTAGGAACGGCACCCTCCCCGGCGCCTCGGACGCGGGCCGCAGCCCAAAGGGTCCCTTCGGCCTACGTCACCCGGCCGGGCCCCCGACCTACCCCGGCGGGCCTAGGCCCAGCGGCGTAGGCCCGGCCGTCACAGGTCCGATCCACGCTGTCGCACCCCGCCGGTACCGTGAGGACATGAGTCAAGGCCCCCGGTCCGGCCTCGCCGCCGTCAGCTCCGCGCTGCTGGCCATGAGCAGGCATCTTGAGGTGCGCGACGTCCTCAAGACGATCGTCGCCTCCGCCCGCGAACTGCTCGACGCGAAGTACGCCGCCCTCGGCGTCCCCGACGATCACGGCGGCTTCGCCCAGTTCGTGGTCGACGGCGTCACCGACGCCCAGTGGAAAGCCATCGGCCCGCTCCCGCGCCAGCACGGCATCCTGGCCGCGATGCTGCACGAGGCCACCCCGGTGCGCCTCGCGGACGTCCGCAAGGACCCGCGCTTCGAGGGCTGGCCGGCCGCCCACCCCGAGCTGTCCGACTTCCTCGGCCTGCCGATCCGCGACGGGGACGAGGTCCTCGGCGCGCTGTTCCTCGCCAACAAGCGGCGCCCCCAGAAAGGGCAGCCGCACAGCGGTGGGTACGACCGGGACCGCGGTTTCACCCAGGCGGACGAGGAACTGCTCGCCATCCTCGCCCAGCACGCCGCGATCGCCCTCACCAACGCCCGCCTCTACGAACGCAGCCGCGAACTGACCATCGCCGAGGAACGCTCCCGGCTCGCCCACGAACTGCACGACGCGGTCAGCCAGAAGCTCTTCTCGCTGCGCCTGACCGCCCAGGCGGCGGCCGCGCTCGTCGACCGCGACCCGCCGCGCGCCAAGGGCGAACTGCAACAGGTGGCCGCGCTCGCCGCGGAGGCGGTCGACGAGTTGCGCGCCGCCGTCGTCGAGCTGCGCCCCGCGGCCCTCGACGAGGACGGCCTGGTCGCCACCCTGCGCACCCAGATCCAGGTCCTCGACCGGGCCCACACCGCGCGCGTGACGTTCGCGAGCACCGGCTTCCGCGCCCTGCCCGCCGCGCAGGAGGAGGCCCTGCTGCGGGTCGCCCAGGAGGCCCTGCACAACGCCCTGCGGCACTCCGGAGGCGCGCACGTCGCCGTGACCGTGGACCGGCGCGGCTGCGGAGCCGTGCTGCGCGTCACCGACGACGGCGGCGGCTTCGACCCCGGATCCGTGCACCGCGCGGGGCGTCACCTGGGCCTGGTCTCCATGCGCGACCGGGCGAGCGGCGTCGGCGGCACGCTGACGGTGGAATCGGCGCCCGGCAAGGGCACCACGATCGAGCTGGAGGTCCCCGGTGGCTGACGCAATCAGAGTGCTGCTCGTGGACGACCACCAGGTCGTCCGCCGCGGCCTGCGCACCTTCCTCGAAGTGCAGGACGACATCGAGGTCGTGGGCGAGGCCGCCGACGGCGCCGAAGGGGTCGCCCGCGCCGAGGAACTGCGCCCCGACGTCGTCCTGATGGACGTCAAGATGCCGGGCCTGGACGGCATCGACGCGCTGCGCAGGCTCCGGGAACTGGGCAACCCCGCGCGCGTGCTGATCGTCACCAGCTTCACCGAGCAGCGCACGGTGGTCCCGGCCCTGCGCGCCGGCGCCGCCGGATACGTCTACAAGGACGTGGACCCCGACGCCCTCGCCGGCGCCATCCGCTCCGTGCACGCCGGACACGTCCTGCTCCAGCCGGAGGTGGCCGGCGCGCTGCTCTCCCAGGAGGAGGCCAACTCCGGCCAGGGCCGCGGCGGTTCGCTCACCGACCGGGAACGCGAGGTGCTGGGCCTGATAGCCGACGGCCGCTCCAACCGGGAGATCGCACGCGCCCTGGTCCTGTCCGAGAAGACCGTCAAGACACACGTCTCGAACATCCTGATGAAACTGGACCTCGCGGACCGCACCCAGGCCGCCCTATGGGCCGTTCGACACGGCGTGACCGGCTGAAACGCCTGCCACGCCCCATGGCCCCCGGTAACCCGGAAGGTTCCCTTCCGGGCTGAGATTCATACCGTCGTGGGAATGTCACCCGGATGGCGCACCCTCGACGCGGCTCCGGCGTTCTCCTTGCATGCCGCGGCGACTTGCCGCGGCGATCGCCAAGGAGGGCTTTAGAAGTGAAGAACCTGAAGAAGGCAGCGGCCGTGACGATGGTGGCGGGTGGCCTGGTGGCCGCCGGCGCCGGGATGGCCTCCGCCACCGACGGCTCGGCGGCCGGCGGCAAGGCCGAGCACTCCCCGGGCGTCGTCTCCGGGAACGTCATCCAGGCCCCCGTGCACATCCCGGTGAACGCGGTCGGCAACAGTGTGAACGTCATCGGTGTGCTGAACCCCGCCTTCGGCAACCTCGGCCTCAACCACTGACGCTCCGCCGTACGGCGACAGCGGTCTCCGGCCTTCCGGGAACCCCCGGGAGGCCGGTCCGCTTTTCGTTCCAATGGTCCGATCAGGCTGTCGATCGTGCCGTTCCGTACCGCCCGGACCCCTCCGGCGTTGATCAGAACGCGACCCACGCCGGGTCGGATACGCACACGCAGGAGGAAAGTTTTCTATGAACATCGCCAAGAAGGCCGCCGTAGCCATGGCCGTCGCCGGTATCGCCACGGGCGCTTCGGCGGTCGCGGCCTTCGCCGACTCGGACGCCTCGGGCGTTGCCGCGCACTCCCCGGGTGTCGCCTCGGGCAACGTGGCCGAGATCCCCGTGCACGTCCCGGTGAACGCGGTCGGTGACAGCGTCAACGTGGTCGGTCTGCTGAACCCGGCGTTCGGCAACGAGGCCGAGAACGACTGAACGGACTGAACCGAGCGGACCGACCAGGGCCCCGCCGGCCGACGACGGCCGCGAGCGGGGCCCGTCGACCGGACCGCACACAACGGACGGCCGCCCGGCCGCAGCCGACCGCCGTCCGCGGACCGTCCGGCTGGCCCAGCCAGCCGGACGTACCGCCGAACGAAACGGACGGGCGGAGCGGCCGGGGCGAAACAGCCGATCAGGCGGACCAGCCGAACCAGTTGATCAGTCGGACCGGCCCACCAGGCAGAACGCCCGCCGCACCGGGCAGGAGCCCCGCGGATGCGGCCCGCAGCGGCCGGGTGCGACCACCGGTCACCGTGGGCCGCACCCCTCGCCCATGGTTCTCCCCGCCCGGCGCTCCCCGCGCTACCGCACCCCTCGCTCCCGCTCCTCCACAACGGAGTTGTACGCCGCGACCTGCGCGCGCCGGGCCGTCCGCGCCACCGGACGCAGCGCGTCGCCCCGTGCCGTCATCTCCGACGCGCTGACCGCCCCGCCGTGTCCATTCTCACAGGCCAGCGACACCAGCAGAGCCACCCGCTCCGCCAGTTCCAGCACCCGTACCGCCCGCGGCGGGTACCCCGGCGCCAGCACCTCATGCCCCCGCTCGGCACGCGCCCGGTAGGCGTCGATCGCCGCCTCGGCCACCGGGCCCGAACCGGCGACGTCCAGCCGGGACAGCACGTCCGTCGCCTCCCGCAGCGCCTCCGCGAGCTCCCGCTCCGCCTCGCCCAGCGACGGCACGTCGGCGGGCGGTGCCTCCCGCACCGGCAGACAGCGCCAGATCACCTCGACATGGACATCGCCGTCCGGCCCCGCCTCGTACACCTCGGGCACCAGCCCGAACGCGGCGCCCTGACACACCACCGCCTCCTCGGCCTCCAGCGCCCGCGCGTTGAACTCGGGCGGCCCGCTCAGCCCCAGTGGATGCCCGGGCTGTGGCAGGGCCACCCGCAGGCCCGTCGCCCCCAGCGTCCGCAGCCGCCCCAGCCCGAGCGTGAGGCCGACCGGCGCCGGCTCGCCCGGCAGCCCCTCCAGCCGGTGCACCGCGTCCTTGCCCACGATGGCGTCCACAGCGTCATCCGGCGCGACAAGTCCGGCCAAAAGGGCATTTCCCCAAGCGGTAAGGCGTCCTGAACGTGGTTCCGAGAGCATGCCCCCACCCTAAGGACAGGACCGATGGAATGGACCGCGGCACCGGTGGCGTAGATTTTCGTAGGGGCTGCGCCCACCGGCGCGGCGGACCGAGCCACTGGTGACCGCGACAGCGCCGAGACCGGCCACGATGCAAGGGGAGACTACGCGCTCATGAGCGATGTTCTGGAACTTCAGGACGTATCGGTGGTCCGTGAGGGCCGGGCCCTGCTGGACCAGGTCTCCTGGTCGGTCAAGGAGGGCGAGCGCTGGGTCATCCTCGGCCCCAACGGCGCCGGCAAGACCACCCTGCTGAACGTCGCCTCCAGCTACCTCTTCCCCAGCAGCGGCACCGCGAGCATCCTCGGCGAGACCCTCGGCAAGCCCGGCACGGACGTCTTCGAACTGCGCCCGCGCGTCGGTGTGGCCGGCGTCGCCATGACCGAGAAGCTCCCCAAGCGCCAGACCGTCCTGCAGACCGTGCTGACCGCCGCCTACGGCATGACGGCCCACTGGCAGGAGGACTACGAGGAGGTCGACGAGCAGCGCGCCCGCGCCTTCCTGGACCGCCTCGGCATGAGCGACTACCTCGACCGGAAGTTCGGCACGCTCTCCGAGGGCGAGCGCAAGCGCACCCTGATCGCCCGCGCCCTGATGACCGACCCCGAACTCCTCCTCCTCGACGAGCCCGCCGCGGGACTCGACCTCGGCGGGCGCGAGGACCTGGTCCGCCGCCTCGGCCGGCTCGCCCGCGACCCCATCGCCCCCTCCATGATCATGGTCACCCACCACGTCGAGGAGATCGCCCCCGGCTTCACCCACGTCCTCATGATCCGCCAGGGCAAGGTCCTGGCCGCCGGACCGCTGGAGCTGGAACTGACCTCCCGCAACCTTTCCCGCTGCTTCGGCCTCCCGCTCGTCGTCGAGCAGGTCGGCGAGCGCTGGACCGCCCAGGGCCTGCCGCTGTCCTGACCCCCTTTGCACCCTGTCCGTGGCAGGAGCGCGGCTCTACCATGACCACGTGGACAACATCGACGCATGGGTCTGGTGGCTGATCGGGGCGGCGGCGCTCGGTATCCCGCTCGTGATCACCGCGATGCCGGAGTTCGGCATGCTCGCGGTGGGCGCCATCGCCGCGGCGGTGCTCGCCGGCCTCGGCTTCGACGTCGTGATCCAGGTGCTCGCCTTCCTCATCGTCTCGGTCGCCCTCATCGCCGTCGTACGGCCCATCGCGGCCCGGCACAGCCGGCAGCGCCCCGAACTCCGCACCGGCGTGGACGCCTTGAAGGGCAAGCAGGCCGTCGTACTGGAACGCGTCGACGGCGCCGGCGGACGGATCAAGCTCGCCGGAGAGATCTGGTCGGCGCGCGCGCTCGACGCCGGCCAGGCGTACGAAGTGGGGCAGGAAGTGGACGTCGTGGAGATCGAGGGGGCCACGGCGATCGTCATCTGACCTTGCGGCACCCAACTGCATGGAACAGGCCACGAGTTGTCCGGCAGTCTGCCAGACTCGACCAGCAAGATCTTCAACAACATAAGATCTTCCGAAAGCGCCGAGGCGGAGAAGGGTACAGGAAGCGACGATGGAACCGGTCATCATCGTCTTGATCATTCTGGTGGTGTTGGTCTTCATCGCCCTGATCAAGACGATCCAAGTCATCCCACAGGCCAGCGCGGCCATCGTCGAGCGCTTCGGCCGCTACACACGAACGCTGAACGCGGGCCTCAACATCGTCGTCCCGTTCATCGACACCATTCGCAACCGCATCGACCTGCGTGAACAGGTCGTCCCGTTCCCGCCGCAGCCGGTGATCACCCAGGACAACCTGGTCGTGAACATCGACACCGTCATCTACTACCAGGTGACCGACGCACGGGCCGCCACCTACGAGGTCGCCAGCTACATCCAGGCCATCGAACAGCTCACCGTCACCACGCTGCGCAACATCATCGGTGGCATGGACCTGGAACGCACCCTGACCTCCCGCGAGGAGATCAACGCGGCCCTGCGCGGCGTCCTCGACGAGGCCACCGGCAAGTGGGGCATCCGCGTCAACCGCGTCGAACTGAAGGCCATCGAGCCGCCGACCTCCATCCAGGACTCGATGGAGAAGCAGATGCGCGCCGACCGTGACAAGCGCGCGGCGATCCTCACCGCGGAAGGCACCCGCCAGGCCGCCATCCTCACCGCCGAGGGTGAGAAACAGTCCCAGATCCTGCGTGCGGAAGGCGAGGCCAAGGCCGCTGCCCTGCGTGCCGAAGGTGAGGCCCAGGCCGTCCGCACCGTGTTCGAGGCGATCCACGCCGGCGACCCGGACCAGAAGCTCCTGTCCTACCAGTACCTCCAGATGCTCCCGAAGATCGCCGAGGGCGACGCGAACAAGCTCTGGATCGTCCCCAGCGAGATCGGCGACGCCCTCAAGGGCCTGTCCGGCGCCGTCGGCAACTTCGGCCCGCTGGCGGGCGGTCCGGGAGGCGGCGGCTCGTCGGGCAACGGCGGGAAGACGGAGCGCCGGGAGAAGCCCCAGATCGACTGACGCCCGCAGCCACGACAACGCAAGGTTCCCCGCACCCCTCGAAGGGCGCGGGGAACCTTGCGTTCGGCCCCACACGACCGGCAGACGGCCGGACAGCGAAACAGATGGGCGGCGAGACGGCCCGAGCCCGGCGGACGCCCGCTAGGCCGCGTCCCGCGCCAGCCACTCCGGAAGCGCCTCGAACTCCTCGGCCCCCAGCGCCAGCAGCATCGCATCGGCCGGCGTCGGCTCGAACGGCTCCCGCAGCAGCGCCATCCCCGCCTGCTCGGGAGTCCGGTCGGCCTTACGGTGATTGTCCTCGGCGCACGACGCCACCGTGTTCAGCCAGGTGTCCTGCCCGCCCCGCGACCGCGGCACCACGTGGTCCACGGTCGTCGCCCGCCGCCCGCAGTAGGCGCAGCGGTGCCGGTCCCGCACCAGCACACCGCGCCTCGACCACGGCGCCTGTCTCCGGAAGGGCACCCGTACATACCTGCACAGTCTGATCACCCGAGGCGCAGGTACGTCCACATCGGCGCCCCGCATGCGCAGTTCGGGATGGGCCTGCTCGACCACGGCCTTGTCCTGGAGCACCAGCACGACGGCTCGGTTCAGCGTCACCGTCGACAGCGGCTCGAAGCTCGCGTTGAGCACCAGCGTGTCCCGCATCCAGCCCACCTCCCGTGCGCACCGCCCACCCCCCGGCGGGCGTGGATCAACTCTGGACGGGCACGCCGAGATGGACAACGCAATAAAAATGCCCGCCCCCGATCACTTCCAGGACCGGGAGCGGGCAAACGTTCCGTGAACGCTCGGCTTGTTCGGCGGCGAGCCGGATCAGCCCTCCGCGGGATTCTCGTACTCGCCCACGAGCTGGGCGCGCGCCGTGGTGTGGAACCGCAGATTGAAGCCGACGACGGCGGGGGAGACGTCGGAGTCCGGACCGAGCTTCTCCTGGTCCACCGCGTACACCGTGAAGACGTACCGGTGCGGGCCGTCCCCGGGCGGCGGCGCGGCGCCCCCGAAGTCCTTCGTCCCGTAGTCGTTGCGCACCTGCACCGCACCCTCGGGCAGACCCGCGAAGTCGCCGCTGCCCGCACCGGCGGGCAGCTCGGTCACCGAGACCGGGATGTCGAACACCGTCCAGTGCCAGAACCCGCTGCCCGTCGGCGCGTCCGGGTCGTAGCACGTCACGGCGAAGCTCTTGGTCTCGGGCGGGAAGCCCTCCCACCGCAGCTGCGGTGAGGTGTTGCCGGCCGCGTAGACCTGAGCGTCCTTGAGCGTCACACCCTCCTGGACGTCCTCACTCGTCACCGTGAACGACGGCACGGGCGGGTGGAAGTCATGGGGGAGCGGCCGCCGGTTGAGCTCGGACACCTCGGTACCTCCTGATCCGTTCCTGCTGAGGAACCCGAGCCTAGAACCAGTTCCGCCTGCTCCCGACCTCGGCCAGCCACTGATTGAGATACGCCGCCCAATCGGTCCCGTGGAAGTCGTGCAGCCCCACCTGGAAGGACCGGAAGGTGTCGCTGCCCTCGGTGAACAGTCCGCCCTTCTTGTCCATTTCGAGGATGACGTCCATGCCGTGCCCGTCGGCCACGAAGCTCAGCTCGACCTGGTTCAGCCCGTGGTACTGGGACGGCGGGTGGAACTCGATCTCCTGGTAGAACGGCAGCTGCTGCCGCGTGCCGCGGATGTGACCGCGCTCCATGTCCGCGTTCTTGAAACGGAATCCCAGCTGGATGAACGCGTCCAGGATCGCCTTCTGCGCCGGCATCGGGTGCACATTGACCGGGTCGAGGTCGCCCGAGTCCACCGCGCGGGCGATCTCCAGCTCGGTCGTCACCCCGATGTGCATCCCGCGCAGCGCCTGCCCGTCGATCATCGTGATCGGCGTCTCCCACGGGATCTCAAGACCGAACGGCACCGCGTGCACGGCCCCGGCCTGCAGCTCGAACGCGCCGCCGAGCCGCACCTTGGCGAACTCGATGTTCTGCTTGTACTCCTGGTCACCGCTCTCCACCTCGACCTGCGCCTGCAGGCCGACGCACAGCCCCTGAATGTCCTGGTTCACGGATCCGCCCTGAATCCGCACCTCACCCTGGACGACGCCGCCCGGCACGACGTTTTCCTCGGTGAGCACCGTCTCGACCGAAGCCCCGCCGGCCCCCAGACTCGCGAGCAGCTTCCTGAACGCCATGACTCTCCCTTTACGAACGGACCCTTGATCCCTACAAACGCGATCCGGGCACAGCCGGTTCCGCGCCACACCTTGGCAACCGGGGCATCCTTTGACCACCCTTTGGGGCGCACCCGACTGGACTAGGCTCGTAGCCCATGATCGTGCCCCCGGACCGTACGCCGCTCCCCAGGAGCTTCTTCGACCGCCCCGTGCTGGAGGTGGCTCCGGACCTTGTCGGGCGCGTCCTGGTACGGACGACTCCGGACGGCCCGATCGCGGTGCGCCTGACGGAGGTCGAGGCGTACGACGGCCCGAACGACCCGGGCTCGCACGCCTATCGCGGCCGCACCCCCCGCA
The DNA here is from genome assembly GCF_042896695.1 of Streptomyces sp. NPDC001270. Classification (NCBI taxonomy): domain Bacteria; kingdom Bacillati; phylum Actinomycetota; class Actinomycetes; order Kitasatosporales; family Streptomycetaceae; genus Streptomyces; species Streptomyces sp. NPDC001270. The sequence goes on from NZ_JBIAXM010000020.1 coordinate 166,832, forward strand.
ACGACGTGATGTTCGGCGCGCCCGGTCACGTGTACGTCTACTTCACCTACGGCATGTGGCACTGCATGAACCTCGTCTGCGGCCCCGTGGGGAAGGCGAGTGCCGTGCTGCTCCGTGCCGGCGAGGTCGTCGAAGGCGTCGAGCTGGCACGTAAACGTCGACTGTCAGCCCGAAATGACAAAGAACTGGCCAAAGGGCCGGCCCGTCTGGCCACGGCACTGGGCGTGGACCGTGCCCTGGACGGCACGGACGCCTGCGCCTCCGGCGAGACACCGCTGCGAGTGGTGACCGGTACTCCCGTCCCCTCCGACCAGGTACGCAACGGCCCGCGCACCGGGGTCTCCGGTGACGGCGGCGTCCACCCGTGGCGCTTCTGGATCGCCAACGACCCGACGGTGAGCCCTTATCGGGCCCATGTCCCCAGGCGCCGCTCAAGTTGACGCGTCCCTGGAGGGTGCGTAATGTAGCCCGAGCCGCTTGAACCGGGTACGGCATTCGCCAGCAGCCGGAAGCGGTCAACCCACTACTGCGACACCCCTCAGCGAGGGACAATTCAGCATGTCTTCATGCCCGAATTCTGGAACTCGCAAAGCTCGATTATGAACTACCGAGGGAGTCGGCTAAAGTAGTGAACGTCGAAAGGCCCCGCCGACCGGGAATCGGATCCGAAAGGATCTGATAGAGTCGGAAACACCGAAGGGAAGCGCCCGGAGGAAAGCCCGAGAGGGTGAGTACGAAGGAAGCGTCCGTTCCTTGAGAACTCAACAGC
>NZ_JBIAXM010000021.1:0-163440 GCF_042896695.1 Streptomyces sp. NPDC001270
CCCAACCCCGACCCCCGCTGCGCCGGCACCGGCATCCTGCCGGTGATCTCCCGCAAGCGCGCCCCGGACACCAAGACTCTGGGCAAGCTCTGTCAGGTCGTCGAGCAGGCTTTCTCGCTCCTGCACCACTGGGAGAGAAGTGCAGGGTGGCATCTGGCGATCGATCAGGCGAGGCGAGCTCTACACACGGCGTTGAGGCCCGCCGGAGAGGTCGTCGTTCCCGCCCAGAACGTCTGCCGGGTTCGTCGGGTGCTGAGAGGCGGAAGGTCACTCATGCCGCGATCCATGCGCACCCTCGTAGCCGAAGAGGCCGGTGAGCCGATCCCTACGGCTGCAGTCGCAGCCTATTCCCACGGCAGAAGCCGGTCAGGCGTTGATCCGTGTGAAGGCGACTCCGATTCACGCCGGCGATCTGCACGTGTTGCGTGGTCGCCACGAGCGTGTGGTGATCGTTTCGGTCCCGGCCGTACCCGGGCCGTAGGTGGCCGGCACCTGGCAGGAATACCTTGTCGCGCCCGGCCGCCACACGCGTCTCAGAAGTAGTTCCTCACCGGCCTTCAACTCGAATTACGCCCTTGCGGACCGTGGTCTCACTCACCGAGGATGCCCGCACCACGGCCCGAACACCGCCGTGTCCCAGGACACGGGCCGCCGCAGCCATCGGCAGCCGTCACGGCAGCTCATGACAGAGCTTGCCCAGAGTCTTGATGTCCGGGGCGCGCTTGCGGGAGGCCACCGGCGGGATGCCAGTGCCCGCACAGTTCGCGGGGGTCGGGGTTGCTGGGGGTCTCGTGACGGATACGGCGTCCGTCGGCCGCACCTCCTGCGGGCTGCCGCCGACGGGCTCTTCAGCGTCCGCCTCTCGCCTGCCCCTGCGAGCCGCCGTGCCCGAAGAAGGAATCCGGTCGTGGGGGATTGTCCGGCAGCTGGGGAAGTGGCCCCTTGCTGTTGCCGGACACGGGGGCAGGGGCGGGGGTGCCGGGACCGTGGAGGTAGTCCGACGACACGGCACTGCTCGGGAAGGGAGGGGGAAGCGTTCTGTTGTTCGCACCGAAGGAGGAAAGGCCGCCAGGCAGGGCAGGACGAGGACGGTCCGCGGCGGCAGCTGCCAAAGTAGTGGAACCGAGGGCTCCGGCCGGGCCCTCCATCGCGAGGAGGCCAGCAGTTGCGTACTGCGCGAGGGACGGCTGAGTGTAAGACTCCGACGCCTGCTGCGGCGGAACCGCCGCAGCAGGCGACCCGGCGGCCGCCTGTGGCATATCTTCCACCGCAGCACCCACGCCAGTGCCCGCCACCCCCAGCTCCAGCCGGGGCCCCCTCCTGGATTTTTCCCGCAAACGATCGTCCAGCTTCACCTGCTCCTCGGGTTCCAAACCCGCACGACCACCCGGAACCCTTACGCCTTTGGCCCAGTTGTAGAAGGTAGACCGATTTAAATCTTTTTCTGTTACGAATTCCTGCATAGTTTGATCGGAATTCAAGAACTCTTTCAAAATTTCTGTTACCTCTTGGAAATCATCCTCATCCCTCACATTTTCCCGCAAACGGTCGTCCAACTTCTCCCGATCCTCGGGTTCCAAACCCGCACGACCACCCGGAACCGCTATGCCTCCGGCCCAGTTGCGGACGGTAAGCCGACTCACCTTTTTGCTTTTTGCGAATTCTGGCAGACTCAGATCAGAATGCAAGAACTCTTTCAAAATTTCTGTCACCTCTTGAGGATCCGCCTTATTCCGCTTTTCCTGCAAACGGTCGTCCAACTTCTCCCGATCCTCGGGTTCCAAACCCGCACGACCACCCGGAACCGTTACGCCTTTGGCCCAGTTGTAGAAGGTAGCCCGACTCGCCTTTTTACTTTTTGCGAATTCTGGCAGACTCTGACCGGAATGCAAGAACTCTTTCAAAATTTCTGTTACCTCTTGAGGATCCGTCTTATTCCGCTTTTCCTGCAAACGGTCGTCCAACTTCTCCCGATCCTCGGGTTCCAAACCCGCACGACCACCCGGAACCGTTGCGCCTTTGGCCCAGCTGTAGAATGTATTCGGTTTTATATTTTTACTTTTCGCGAATTTCCGCAGACTCTGATCGGAACGCAAGAACTCTTTCAAAATTTCTGTTACCTCTTTGGGGTTTGTCAGCTTCGGCATCGTGTGACCTCCGGTCGTCTGCGGTCGGGAGTCCCGGCCTCCCAGGCTTTCCGGTGCTACAACGGGACTGATCCGCCGTAAGTTCATCCCGTCTTTTTTTCCCCGCGACCGTAACTGCTGGTCACGGGTGAGATGATCTTGATGTGGGTAGTGTGATCACGGCATCGGAACCGTCCTGGACAGCCCCGTTCAGCGGGCTCATCCCTCCCCGTTCGGCAGGACACCGGACTCATCGCGGACGGCACCCTGGTCCCGGCCCGGGACCACACGGTGGCGGAACAGTCCAAGAACCGCCGGTACTCCACCAACCACCAGGCCGTCATCGACGCCGACACCCGCCTGGTCGCCGTACTGGGCCAGCCCCTCACCGGAAACCGCAACGACTGCAAGGCGCGGGAGGAATCCAGCGCCAAAGCCGCCGCCGGCAGAACACTCACGACCACCGACAGCGGCCGTCCCGGCACCGCGCCCGTCGTGCCCCACCACCGACACAAGAACGAAGACCCTCCGGACCGGAAAGAAGCACACAACAAGTCCCACCAGCAGGTCCGCGCCCGCGCCGCGCACGACTACGCGAGTGGCGTTCAGCGCGAGCGCCGTCTTTTGCCGCGGGAAGCGGCCACGTAGGCCGTGCTGATCGGAGCGGCTGTCTCCGGGCGCGGTGCGGGTGACCGACCGGGACAGGGCCGGTCAACCCGCGCTGACCTGAAGCTCCTTGACCCCGTTGATCCAGGCCGAGCGCAGCCGGCGCGGGTCGCCGACGAGGCGCAGGTCGGGCATGGCGTCCGCGATCGCCTGGAAGATCAGGTCGATCTCCAGCACCGCCAGGGACTTGCCGAGGCAGAAGTGCGGCCCGCCGCCGCCGAAGCCGAGGTGCGGGTTCGGGTCGCGGGTGATGTCGAAGGAGTCCGGGTCGGCGAAGACGTCGGGGTCGTGGTTGGCGGAGGCGTAGAACAGGCCGACGCGGTCGCCCTTCCTGATCCGCCGCCCGCCCAGTTCGGTGTCCTGGGTGGCGGTCCGCTGGAAGGAGTTGACGGGGGTGGCCCAGCGGACGATCTCCTCCGCCGTCGTCGCCGGGCGCTCGCGTTTGTAGAGGTCCCACTGGTCGGGGTGGGTGAGGAAGGCGTGCATGCCGTGGGTGATGGCGTTGCGGGTGGTCTCGTTGCCCGCGACCGCCAGCATGAGGACGAAGAAGCCGAACTCGTCCATGCTGAGGTTGCCCTCGCCCTCCGCGGCGACCAGCGTGGTGACGATGTCCTTGGCCGGGCACTGCTTGCGGTCGGCGGCCATGTTCATCGCGTACGCGATGATCTCGGTGGCCGACTCCGCGCCGATCTCCTCGGTGATCGCGTACTCCGGGTCGTCGTACGCGATCATCTTGTTGGACCAGTCGAAGATCTTGGTGCGGTCCTCCTGCGGTACACCGATCAGTTCCGCGATGGCCTGGAGGGGCAGTTCGCAGGCGACCTCGGTGACGAAGTCGAAGGGCCCGGAGCGGGCCAGCGCACCCTGGACTATCGCGTGCGCCCTGGCCCGCAGCCGGTCCTCCAGCGCGCGGATGGCACGTGGCGTGAAACCGCGCTGCACGATCTGCCGGACCCTGGTGTGCTCGGGTGGGTCCATGTTGAGCAGGATCAGCCGCTGGACGTCGATGGCGTCCCGTTCGATGTGCTCGCCGAAGCGGATGATCGCGGTGTTGAGGGTGGAGGAGAAGATCTCCGGGTGGGTGGAGACGTACTTGACGTCCTCGTGGCGGGTCACCGCCCAGTAGCCGTCGTCGGCGAATCCGGCCAGGCCGTGCGGCTGCGGGATCCAGCGCACCGGCTCGGCCCGGCGCAGCTCGGCGAACTCCGGCAGGGGCACGCGGCTGTGCAGCAGATCGGGGTCGGTGAGGTCGAACCCGTCGGGCAGCGCGGGACAGGGCATGAGCGGCTCACTCCCACCATTCTGACGAACCATCAGGATAACCCGGTTGCCGCGAAGGTAGTAACAGGTTCTAGAACTAGCAAGGCCCATGAGGACCCAAATTGCCCGCAACCCCCTTGCGGTCACGGACGGTCTGTCAGCAAACTGCACACAGAACTGATACGCGTTCTAGTTATGCGTGGCGGGGCCGGGCCGGGACGCCTCCGCGCCGCGCGGGTGACCGAGGAGAGGACGTTTCCCCCATGGCCGCGGAACCCGTGATCGTCGAGGCCGTACGGACCCCCATCGGCAGGCGCGGCGGCGCGCTCGCCAACCTCCATCCCGCCTATCTCCTGGGCGAGACCTACCGAGAACTCCTGGGCCGCACCGGCATCCCCGCCGACTGCGTGGAGCAGATCGTCGGCGGCACGGTGACCCACGCCGGCGAGCAGTCCATGAACCCCGCGCGTACGGCCTGGCTGACCGCGGGCCTGCCGTACGAGACGGCGGCGACCACCGTGGACTGCCAGTGCGGTTCCTCGCAGCAGGCCGCGCACATGGTGGCGAACATGGTCGCGGGCGGCGTCATCGACGTCGGGATCAGCTGCGGCGTCGAGGCCATGTCGCGGGTGCCGCTCGGCTCCGGTTCGAAGCACGGTCCGGGCAAGCCGTTCCCCGACGAGTGGAACGTGGACCTGCCCAATCAGTTCGAGGCGGCCGAACGCATCGCCCGCAACCGCGGTCTGACCCGCGAGGACGTCGACCGGCTGGGGCTGCGCTCGCAGGAGCGGGCCGCGAACGCCTGGGCCGAGGAGCGCTTCAAGCGGGAGACGTTCGCCGTGCAGGTGCCCACCACCGAGGAGGAGCAGCACGCCGGGCAGGGCATGTGGCGGCTCGTCGACAAGGACGAGGGGCTGCGCGACACGTCCATGGAGGCGCTGGCCGGGCTGAAACCGGTCATGCCGAAGGCCATCCACACGGCGGGCAACGCGTCACAGATCTCGGACGGCGCGGCGGCCCTCATGTGGGCGTCCAAGCGGATGGCGCGGGCGCTGAAGCTGCGCCCGCGGGCCCGGATCGTCGCGCAGGCGCTGGTGGGCGCGGACCCGCACTACCACCTGGACGGCCCGATCGACGCGACCAACGCCGTGCTCGGCAAGGCCGGGATGTCCCTGAGGGACATCGACCTTGTCGAGATCAACGAGGCGTTCGCGTCGGTGGTGCTGAGCTGGGCCCGGGTCTTCGACCAGGACCTGGCGAAGGTCAACGTGAACGGCGGTGCGATCGCGCTCGGGCACCCGGTCGGAGCGACCGGGGCCCGCCTCATCACCACGGCGCTCCACGAACTGGAGCGCACCGACAAGGAGTTCGCGCTGATCACGATGTGCGCGGGCGGTGGACTGGCCACCGGGACGATCATTCAGCGGCTGTAGCCCACCCCAGGAACTCCGTGAACACCGCGGGCTCGAACGCCAGGTGCGGGCCCGCGGGGTTCTTGGAGTCGCGGACGGCTACGGTGGCCTGGAGATCGGCGATCTCCAAGCATTCGCCGCCCTGGTCGCTGCTATACGTCGACTTCCGCCAGGCCAGAGCGCCGAGGGTGGCGCACTCGACGCAATCACCGCCCTGGTCACTGCTGTAGCTGGACTTACGCCACTTGCTCTCCATAGCGGTCCTCCATCACGCGCCGGATCAAATCCGCCGAGTCCTTGAGGGATAGAGCGGCGGCCTGAAGATGATCGTAACGGAGCGAGCAATCCGTGATGGTTTCCGGGTTCGCGGTTGGATGCCCGCTTCCGTAACCCTCTGTGTAAACGATGGCCGGGTCGCTCGTGAAACGGTAGAGGTTGAACGAGCCGGTCAGTCCCGCATGCGCACCGGCCGAATACGGCAGCACCTGGACATTGATCCGCGGATTGCTCTCGAACGAGATCAAGTGGGCCAGTTGGCCACGCATGATCTCCGAGTTGCCGATCTCCTGGTGCAGGGCTGCCTCGCTGAGCACCATCCAGAAGATCGGTGGTTCCGTCTTCTCGAAGATGCGCTGACGGGCCAGCCGTACGGCGGTGCGGTCGTCGAGGTCAGTGTCGTCCAGCGCGCCAAGTACCGCACGTACGTATTCGGGCGTCTGCAACAGTCCGTGGACCATGCCCATTTGGAAGGTGCAAACCTCGGTCGCCCGCGCCTCCAGCTCCGCCACCTGCCGAAACCAAGCCGGAAGTTGCGACCGCATCACGAGCTCGACCAGTCGTGACAGCAGGCCGCCCGTCTCCAGGGCCGCGTCCGCCCGTTCGCTGAACTCCTGCGTCGGCAACTTCCGCGCGGTTTCGATCTGGCCGACCAGCGACCCCGTGTAGTTGAGGATGTCGCCGAGCTGCCGCTGTGTCAGTCCCGCGGACTCTCGGTGACGGCGCAGTTCGAAGCCGTAGTAGTCGAGCGGCGAGGCGCCCGGGTCGAGGACGTTGATGTGGGTCACGTGTGATCCCCTCTCGCGCAACTCGGTCCACAGCGGGACCCGTTGTGTCTGTTCCATAGCCGAGCGTAGTCGCGGCAGGTCAGCCTCGTTGCGTGAACTTCAATATTCCCCATTACCGCATGAGCCTCACGGTCGGAGAGCACTCCGTACGGCACATCCGCAACATCGTCCGTTCGCTGCTGCACGACTGGGGGCGGGCCGAGCTGTCGGACGCTGTGGAGCTGGGCGTGAGCGAGCTGGTCACCAACGTCGTCCGGCACGTACCCGACCGCCGCTGCGTCCTGCTGGTGCAGCGGCGGCGGGCGGTCGTACGGGTGGAGGTGACCGACGGGTCGCCCGAGTTGCCGCTCGTCTCGTTCGGGTCGGCGATGGACCGGGAGGGTGGGCGCGGGCTCGTCCTGGTGGACGCGGTGGCCGACAAGTGGGGCGTCGAGCCGCGGCCCGGCGGCGGGAAGACCGTGTGGTTCGAGTGCGGTACGGGCCCGTCGGCCCCGTGATTCAGCACATGGACACGTGCGGGGCGATCTCGATCGTGCCCGCGGCCCACTTGGCGCCCGTAACGGGCCGCAGCCGGCGGTCCGGGCGCTGGGCGGCGCGGGCGCGGCCCTGGCGGGCGACGAGCCGGTCGCCCTCGGACGTGCGCTGGTAGTACACGCGGTTGCCCTCGCGTATCCGGTTCAGCAGGCCGACCCGGTGCAGCCGGGTCAGGTGGTACGAGACGGTCGAGGCGGTCATGTGGTGCCGCTCGGCGAGTTCGATGGTGATCCGGGGTCTGTCCAGGTCCGACAGCAGGAGGAAGCGGGCCTGCCCGATGACCTGGCCCAGCGAGTCCGACGCCGTGGGATCCGCCGCCGGCCGGATGCCGCTCCGGCCGGAACTCACCGGGTAGGTGAGGTGTGTTCCGTCCTCGCCCCACGGGTCGGTGCGCAGGAGCCATGTCGTCGCCAGTGGTGCGGGACACAGGGTGATCCGGCTGGTTTCGCGGACCTGGAGCGTGCGCGGGTCCTGGATGCGGAGGGTGCCGGAGTCGTAGGTGAGGGCCGGGTGCAGGGAGTTGAGGGTGGCGGCCAGCCCGTGTTCGGCGATGGCGGCGGCGCGGTGCCGGATGTCGCCCTCGGCCGCCTGGCGTACGGAGTTCCAGCGGGCCGACACGCTCGCCGACCAGAACCGGCCCAGTTCCCGGGCGATCCGCTGGGCGAACGCCCGCTCCCCGGCCTCCAGGGCGGTGGTGATCTTCCGCAGTTCGGCCGGCTCCGGCCCCCGGACGGCCCGTACGGACTCCAGGAACCTCCCCATCTGGCGTGCGACGACCCGGCTCGGCGCCGTGGCCACCGCGTGCAGTTCCTCGTCGAGCGAGCCGTGGTCCGCCGCGCCCGCGAACAGGAAACCCGGCACATAGCTCTGTTTCGCCCGCCGCAACGCCATGAGCAGACCCCCGTCGTGGCGCAGGGAGGTCTCCCGTACGGCTCGTTCCAGCTTGAGCCCGCCGACGGCGGTGAGGCCGAAACCGAGCAGGGAGCCGAGCTGCTCCAGCGGGGAGACCACGAACGTGGTGGACATCAGAGCGTCAGAGGTCAGATAAGCGGAAATCACACAATCCCCCATTGTTGACTGCCACACACCGCCGGTCGGGTCGGCGACCAGCGGAAGAGACGTGTGCGGCGGTCTCGGAAGGCCCCCGTCACCGTCCGTTCGGATCCTCACACGACGGCGGGATTTCCTCCATATCGTTTCGGACACCCGCACATGTCGAGTGAGGAGAAAACGGGACGGAAGCGCTTTTCACCCGTCAAAAAGAATCGCCAGATACGGGACATTCGAGCCTGTTCAAAAGACTCCGTGCGCATCAGCGAACACAGTGCCCGGGGCGGGCGTAGACCAGAACCTGCGCGCCGCGCACGCGAATCCGCTCGCACACCTCGAAAGACGACCGCAGGGTCTGCCGTTTGACCTCCTCCTGCGGGAAGGGGTCGAGCGGCTGCCCGGCGGGATCGGCCAGCGCGATGACGCGGTCCGCCGACAGGATGCGCCGCCGGATGGTCTCGGCGGGCAGTTCGGTGCCTTGCAGGGTGCGCGAGGCGGCCGGGGACCCGGCGAGCGCCAGGTCGTCCAGGCGGTCGAGGACGGACGGGTACGACAGCAGCCACTCGCGGCGCCGGGCGGGCATGAACAGGACGCCGTCGCCGTCGTGCGCGGTCCGCTCGACGGCATGGGCGACGGCGACCACGTCGTCCTTGCGGCTCTCCGGGGAACGGACCAGCAGCGACCACGGCAGCAGCACCGCGACGGCGAGGGCGGCCACCGCACCGGCGGTCAGCGCGCGTGCCACCGGGGCCAGCCGGTGGCGGCGCCGGACGGCGCGGGCCAGGGCGGCACCGGCGGGCAGCGCGAGACCGGCCATGCAGTACAGGACGTACCGGTCGACGTACCACGACTTGACGAGGGAGACCGCCATGAGCAGTCCGGCCGGGGCGATCAGCAGCGGGAGGGCGAGGGCGGCCAGGGTGCCGGAGCCGGTGGCGCCGGAACCGCGCGCGAGGAACCGGCACAGCAGCAGGCCCGCGACGGCCAACGCGGCGAACTGGAGCCACGCGTTCAGGCTCGGCCGTCCCAGCCAGCCCAGTTGCTGGTCCGCCTGCCCCGCGCTCACCGCCGCCAGCGGGAGCAGGCTCAGCGCCGCGCAGGCCGCCGCGAGGGCCCAGCGGCGCCAGGTCCGCCGGGGCACGCGCAGCCGCCACAGCGTCAGCGCGTGGGCCACGAGCGCCAGGACGGCGAACTCGTGCAGCCAGCTCGCGAGGCCGAGCGTGAGCGCGTACGCCACCCACCAGTGGGCCCGGGAGGCTCCTGGCCCGCCTTCGGGGCCGCGGTCGACCGTGCCGTCCGTGCCGCCCTCGATGCCGCGCAGGAAGAAGTACGTCGCCCAGGTGACGCCCGCGGTGACCAGGGCGTAGGAGCGGCCCTCCTGCGCGTACTGCTGCGTCACCGGCAACAGCGCGAAGACGAGCCCGGCGAGCAGGCCCGCGAGCCGGCCGGACAGCCGTCCGCCGATCGCCGCGACCCCGGCCGCCGCCAGCGCGGTCGCCGCCACCGAGGGCAGCCGCAGGACGACGAGACCGCCGTCCCACACGGCGAACACGGCGTGCATGAAGAGGTAGTACAGGCCGTGCACGGCGTCGATGTGGCCCAGCAGGCCCCACAGGTCGCCGAGCGAGCGATGGGCCACCTGGTACGTGACCGACTCGTCGCGCCACATGCTGTCCTGCCGGTCGATCCCCCACAGGCCGAGGGCCAGCGCGGTCGCGGCCGGGACGGACATCGCCACCGCCCGGTCGCGTCCGCGGGTCCGCCGCGTCGCGGACTGCGGGGCGTCGGCCGGTGGGGGATCGACCGGGGCGACGAGCCCGGCGTCGTCTTGCCGAATGATGGTCTTCTCCTTGCGCAGTCGGGTGGTGCTCGGTGTCGTGATGCTCGGTGTCGTGGTGGTCGGTGTCGTGGTGGTCGGTCGGGGGGCGCTTTCCGGGTCAGCAGTGGTCGCCGCGTTCGTACACCTCGATCCGTGCGGTGCTGACGGTGCTGCCCTCGCACCGGGTGAAGTGGTCGCGCAGTTCCGTCTCCTTGGCCTCCTCCCGCCCGTTCGCCTCCCGGCGCTCACGTGCGGGTTCCCGCACCACGACGATCCGTGAGACGCCCAGGATCCGCTTCCGGATGCCTGCGGGCGGAAGTTCGGTGCCGTAGAGCGTGTGCGACGGGTGCGGCGCGGCGGCCAGCGCGAGGTCGTCCGCACCGTACGCGGCGGGCTCCCGGCCGAGCGTCCACACCCGGCGGCTGCCCGGCAGGAACAGCACGCCGTCGCCGGGTGCCGTCGTCTCCCGCACCGCGCGGGAGATGGCCGCCACGTCGTCGGTCCGGCTGGCCGGGCCGCGCAGGTGTGTCCCCACGGGCCCCACGGCGACCAGTACGGCGACGGCTGCGGCGCAGGCCAGGACCGCGCGTGGGCGGACGGACCGCCACAGCACGTCCAGGGCGGCGGCCACCAGGAGGGCGAGACCGGCCTGGGCGTAGAGCACGTACCGGTCGACGTAGAGGGGTTTGACCGCCGAGGCCAGCAGCAGTGACGCCGGGGGCAGCAGGAGCAGCGGGAGGGCCAGTGTGCCGAGCGCCCGGGGGGCGCGGGCGTGCCGGAGCACCGCCGCGCAGGCCGTCCCGATGGCCGCGGTCAGCAGGAAGCCCAGCACGTCCGTGCGCACGGACACCTCGATCCAGGCGACCTGGCCCGACTGGCGCAGGCTCAGCAGCACCAGGGGCGAGACCACCGCCGCCGCGCCGCCCGCGGCGGTCGCCCACGCCCGCAGGACCGGCCGCGGCGCACGGGCCGCGAGCAGGGCGACGCCGTGCGCGGCGAGCACCAACAGGGCGAACTCGTGCAGCAGACCGGCCAGTGCGGCCGGCGCCGCGTACCCGGCCCACCAGCCGCGGCGGCGCTCGTCGCTCGCCTTCAGGAGCACCCAGGTCGCGGCCACGACGAGGGCGGTGACCAGGGCGTAGGAGCGGCCCTCCTGCGCGTAGCGCTGGACGACGGGCAGCAGCGCGAACACCACGCCCGCGGCCGGTCCGGCGCGCGGCCCGGCCAGCCGTCGGCCCACCGCGGCGACCCCCACCGCGGCGCCCGCCATGGCCAGCACCGACGGCAGCCGCAGCGCGACGAGGCCGCCGTCCCAGAGCCCGAACACCGCGTGCATCAGCAGGTAGTACAGGCCGTGCACCGCGTCGGCACCGCCGAGCGTCGCCCACAGGTCCGGCAGGCCGCGGTGGGCCATGTCGTAGGTGACGGCCTCGTCCTGCCACAGCGTGTCCTGCCGGCGGATGCCCCACAGCCCCAGGGCGAGGCTCAGCACGCCGGGGGCCAGGACGGCGAGACGGTCCGCGCGGCGGGCCCGGCGGGACCGCGGCGGGGACGGCACGGCCGGGTGGATGGGCAGCGGGCGGGTTGCGGTGGCGATGACCGGCTCCTCGGGTGCGGCGGGGCGGGCCCCCGGCGGGCGGGCGCGGCGCGGTGCGACGGACGCGTACGACGCGGTGGGCGGGTACGGTGCGGTGAGCCGTCGGCGGGTGGCTCGGCAGCAGTCAACGGGCCGGAGAATTGATGGTCAGCCGCCATGGGGCCCGCCTATCAATCCCGCGTCGCGTACCGTGAACCGCTGATCGCAGGAACGGGGAGCGCAGGGGGAGTCACCGTGGGCCGTGCGGAGAAGCCGCTGGATCCGGACGCCGGTCCGCTGCCGCGGTTCGCCCATGGGCTGCGCGAGTTGCGCCGGATCGCCGGGAGCCCCACCTACCGGGCCATGGCCGCCCGCGCCGGGTACTCCGCCCCCACCCTGTCCGGTGCCGCCACCGGCGAACGGCTGCCGTCGCTGCCGGTGACGCTGGCCTACGTCGAGGTCTGCGGCGGCCCGCGCGAGGAGTGGGAACGGCGCTGGCACGCCCTCGCCGACGCACTCTCCGCCCGGCCGGTCGCGGCGGAGGACGACGAACCGGCCCCCTACCGGGGCCTCGCCCGGTACGGCACGGAGGACGGCGCCCTGTTCTTCGGGCGCGACCAACTGGTGGCGGACCTCGTCGCCCTGGTCCGCGAGCACCGCTTCGTCGCGGTCGTCGGCGCCTCGGGCAGCGGCAAGTCCTCGCTGCTGCGCGCGGGGCTCGTCCGGGAACTGCGCGGCCTCGGCGAGCGGGACGGGCGGCCGGCCGCCCTCCGGATCTGCACACCCGGCCCGACGCCCCTGCGGACCCATGCCGCGCTGCTGGAGCCGGTGCCGGGCGACGCGGACACCGTGCTGGTGGTCGACCAGTTCGAGGAGGTCTTCACGCTCTGCCGGGACGCGGCGGAACGCGCGGAGTTCATCGGCCGGCTGCTGCCCGCCCGAGCGCCCGCCGACGCGCGGCCCGCCGACGGGCCCCGGCTGCGCGTGGTCATCGCCGTCCGCGCCGACTTCTACGGCCGGTGCACCGACCACCACGGACTCGTCGACGCGCTCAACGCGGCGACCCTGCTGGTCGGTCCCCTCTCCCCCGAGCAGGTCCGGGAGGCGGTGGTGAAGCCGGCCGCGGCCGGGCGGCTGGTCGTGGAACGGGCGCTGACCGCCCGGATCGTCGCCGACGTGGCCCGGGAGCCGGGGGCGTTGCCGCTCATGTCGCACGCCCTGCTGGAACTCTGGCGACGGCGGCGGTCCCGCACCCTGACCCTGGAGGCGTACGAGGCGATCGGCGGCGTCCAGGGCGCCGTGGCCCACACCGCCGAGGAGGTGTTCGCGGGTTTCACGGCCCGACGGACCGCACTCGCGCGGGGGTTGCTGCTGCGGCTGATCACTCCGGGCGAGGGCACCCCGGACACCCGGCGGCCGGCCGCGCGGGCCGAGCTGGCCGGGTCCGAGGAGGCGGAGCAGGTGCTCGAAGCCCTCGTCCGGGCCCGGCTGCTGACCGTCGACGGCACCGGCGTGGACCTCACGCACGAAGCGCTGATCACCGCCTGGCCACGGCTGCGCGACTGGGTGGAGGGCGACCGCGAACGGATGCGACTCCAGCGGCGGTTGACCCGGTCCGCCGGGGAATGGGAGGAACTGGGCCGGGATCCCGGTGCCCTGTACCGGGGTGCCCGGCTGCTGGCCGCGCGGGACGCGTTCCTGACCGCGGACGGGCCGGCGCCCGATCTGACCCCGCTGGAACGGGAGTTCCTGACGGTGAGCGTGCGCACCGGGCGGTTCGTCCAGCCGGCCCTGGTCCGGCTCCGGCGTTTCGTGCGCAGCCGCTGGTGGCTGGTGTTCCGGCTGGCGGTGCTGTGCGCGGTCGTGCTGTGGACGGTGTGGTTCCTCAACCGCGACCACCCGTGACCGTGCCGTCGCGGAGCAACAGACCGCGCGGACGGGCCGGTCAGCGCCGGTCGAGTACGGCACGGGCGGCGGCGAGATGGCGGTCCTTGGCCGACTTCAGTGCCGTGAAGTACGCCTGGTGCGCGCGGATGTCCCGCTCCTGGATGCCGCGCTCCTCCTCGCTCAGCGCCTTCACCAGCCCGACCCGCTGCTTGCAGGCCACGTCGGCCTGCGCGGTCTGCTTCTCCGCGGCGGACGGGGTCTTCGAGCGGGCCCAGCGCGGATCCTCGGCGGCGGCGTAGAAATCCTTGTACGTGTACCCCTGCTCGGCCATGCAGCGCGCCCAGGCACGCGTGACGCGTACGCCCTCCGGACTGTTCAGCGCCTCGTCGAGGCTGCCGGAGTTCAGCCGGCCCACCAGGTCCTCGTCCGGCTGGTTTCCCCGTGCGAGCCGGTCGCCCGCCTGCGGGTAGCAGCCGTCGCCGGGAGCCAGCGCGGCGGCCCGCTCCGCCGCGCCGAGGCGGTTCTCCCGGTCCGCTTTGCGGGCGGTGACGTCGGTGGAGCCCATCAGCCGGGGGTTGGTCCGGTAGCCCATCTCCGTCGCGACCGCCGTCTCGATCAGGCCGTAGCGGCGGCGGTTGCGCAGATCGGGGTACTGCCCGCGGTCGTCGATGACCTCCCAGTCGTATCCCTGCCGCTTCATGCAGTCGCGGGTCAGGACGTCCTTGGCGGTCTCGATCAGGTAGATCTCGTTCACGGACAGCTGGTAGCCGTCCAGCGGGAGGACGAGGTCGCGTACCTCCGCGGTCGGCTCGGGGGCCGCGGCGAGCACGGTCGCCGGGACCTCCTGCCGTCCGGAGGTGCTGCCACAGCCGACGGCGAGAAGGACGAGGGCCACGGTCCCCACCACACGGTGCCTGGTCATTCGGCCACTCCACTGCTTCGGAACGGAATGGAAGGGATTGGGAGGAAGGGATTGGGAGGGAAGGGAAGGGACCGGGGCGGCGCCGGCCGGGCCGGCGCCGCCCCGGGGTGGGTCACAGGAAGACGACGCAGCTCGCCTTGTTGTCGAAGCTGTTGTTGCTGAAGTCGCTGTCGACACTGTTCGGCTTGGCGGTGTACGAGGAACCGCTGCACGACGTGCCCTTGTCCCACAGGCCGACGTAGGAGCTGGTGAAGTTCCGCATCGAGCTGGCACCGTTGTTCATGACCTGGGAGGTGCCGCCCCAGTACTTGTTGTTCAGCTCGACGTCGGAGCCGGAGAAGTTGGCGTAGTTCCCGCCGTAGTTGTCGTGCTGGTAGAGCACGAAGTAGGTGGCCTGCGTGCCCGCCTCGGCCGCGGACGCCGTGGGCGCCGTCGCGATCGCGCCGACGGCGCACAGGGCCAGAGCACCGAGAGCCACGCCCAGCTTGTGCTTCATCTGCTGTCCTCCCGTTCGGGTGGTCATGGTGGTGGCGGATCTCCGTCCGCCACCGACAGTTCACGCGAACCGGGGCCACAGGTACAGATGATTGGAAAACCTTCGAATGTTGCCGCTGAGGCGGAAGGTACGTGCCGTCAGACGTCGGTCGGGTGCAATCTCCCCCGGCCGCGTCCGTCCGGCGTCCGGTCGGGCGGGCCGCCGTCCGCGCCCGCGGCGGCCGGGCGCGGCCCGGTCAGGGCATGGGTCAGCCCAAAACCGGCGGCCACCACCGCCGCGCCGCCCACCGCGTCCAGCACCCAGTGGTTGCCGGTGGCCACGATCGCCGACACCGTGAACAGCGGGTGCAGCAGACCGAGCGCCTTCATCCACCACTTCGGCGCGAGGACCGCGATGACCACCCCGCACCACAGCGACCAGCCGAAGTGCAGGGACGGCATCGCCGCGTACTGGTTGGTGAGGGCGGTGAGGGTGCCGTAGTCCGGCTTGGAGAAGTCCTGGACGCCGTGCACGGTGTCGATGATGCCGAGGTTCGGCATCAGGCGGGGCGGGGCCAGCGGGAACAGCCAGAAGCCGACCAGGGCAAGCAGGGTGGCGAAGCCGAGGGAGGTACGGGCCCAGCGGTAGTCGACCGGGCGGCGCCAGTACAGGACGGCGAGCACGCTCAGCGGGACCACGAAGTGGAAGGACTCGTAGTAGAAGTCGAAGAAGCTCCGCAGCCAGTGGATCTTCACGACGGCGTGGTTGACCGCGAGCTCGATGTCGATGTGCAGGAACCGTTCGGCGTCGAGGATGAGACGGCCGTGGTGCTCGGCGGTGGCCCGGCCCGCCGCGCCGCTGCCGGCCGCCGCGAGCCGGACCTGCTGGTAGGCGGCGTAGGTGACGCGTATGAGGAGCAGTTCGAGGAGCAGGTTGGGGCGGGTGAGGACCCGGCGCAGGAAGGGCAGGAAGGGCACGCGGCGGAAGCGGGCCGGGGCGGGGGCGTAGCACGTCGGGACCGGTGAGCGGTAGTAGGGCGAGGTGCGGGGCAGGAAGGGTACGGCGGTGGCGGCGGCCAGCGCCGCGAGCAGCACGATGTTGTCCCGCAGCGGGTACACCGCGGGCGTGTTCGGCAGCAGCATCTTGGCGGGCAGCGTGGTCACCAGGACCACGGCCACCGGCCAGACGTAGCGGTCGGAGGCGCGGCTGCCGACCCGGCCGACGACCGCGAGCAGCACCCACAGCAACTGGTGCTGCCAGGTGGTCGGCGAGACGGCTATGGCCGCGCAGCCGGTGATCGCGACGGCGAGCAGCAGTTGGCCGTCGTGGGCGTAGCGCACGGCGCGGCGCAGGGCGAGGGTCGCGACGACCGCGCCGAGCAGCAGGAACAGCGCGATCTCCAGCGGACCGGTCAGGTCGAGGCGGAGCAGGGCGCCGTGCAGGGACTGGTTGGCGAGGGCGTCGGCCTTGCCGCCGAGACCGACGCCGGCCATGTGGTGGACCCAGTACGTGTACGAGTCGTGCGGCATCGCGGCCCAGGCGAGCACGGTGGCCGCGGCGAACGTGCCGGTGGCCCAGACCGCGGCTCGCCTGCGGCCGGTGAACCACAGCAGGGGCGCGAACAGCAGCACGGTCGGCTGGAGTGCGGCCCCGATGCCTATGCACAGGCCGCCGGCGCGCTGCCCGCGCACGGCGAAGCAGCCGAGGAGGACGAGCAGCACCGGAATGATGCTGGTCTGGCCGAGCCAGAGGGTGTTGCGGACCGGCAGCGACAGCATGAGCAGGCTGATCGCGACCGGCGTGGCCAGCAGGGAGGTGCGGCGGCTGACGGGCTGGGGCAGGGCACGGGCGGCGACCAGGCCGAGGGCGACGACCAGCAGCAGGGTGCCGAAGGTCCAGCCCCAGCCGAGCGCCTGCTGGGCGGCGCGGGTGAGCGGCTTGAGGACCAGCCCGCCGAAGGGGGTGCCGGTGAACTGGGTCGAGTCGTACAGGGACCCGTTGACGTGCAGGACGCCGCCTGGGCCGACCCAGGTCTCCAGGTCCGTCAGCCGCTTCCCCCGGGGTGTGCTGAGGACGGTGGTCAACTGCCGTACCGCGAGGATCGCGGCCACCGCCCACAAGCCCAGCCTGGCCACCTTCAGCCGCGCCTGGTCCGGCGCCTGCGCGAAGGCTTCCCCCCCTCGCCCGCCGTGCTCCACGTTCGCCACGCCTCGTCGGCCTCCCGCCGCATCCGTCCCGCACGCCCCGCGCGGGTTCCCTGAGCCCCCCCCGTGAGGCGGCATCGCCCCCTGGGGGGACGCGGGAAACCCCTGCTTCACCTGACGTCCGCCCGCCTTTTGTCCGGAAGACGATAGTCCGAGAGGGGCACGGCTGCGTCCGCGGGGGCGGGACGCTACGTCCACGGGGCGGGAGATCGGTGGCGACGAGGGGGTGTGCGTCGGGGATCCCGGGGCGACTCGGCGGGCTCGGGTCACCCCGGGCTATTTGGCTGTGCTGTACATCGAGACTCGTATGTAACGTAAGGGGCGAATTCCGCCTGATCACTTTTCGGCCTGGGTGACGGACCGCACCCCCGCCCTCACCGCAGGGGCAGACGCGCACGGTTCCGGCGACCAGCAGGGTCGTCACCCTCCGCGACCGGCCCGCACCCACCACGATCACGCCACCGACCTGATCGACACCCACCCTCCGCAAGTCGCTTCTGAGTCATCTTTATGGCCTGGCCGGGGCTTTCGTGGCCCGCTTTATGGCCGGGTCAGAACTGTTGTGGCGTCTGTGGCCCACCGCAGACTGCAAAAGGCAAAGTAATTACCAACACACAGCAAAGCACACACCAAGAAGGAGAGGGCCATGGGCATCGGCGTCCAGTTCGACATGCAGGGCATCAAGCACCAGACGAACCCCGAACTGTCCGACAGCGAGTTACACGTGCTGGAGGTCTTGGAGTCGGAGAGCGAGGCGGCGGACGCGGCCGGGACGACCGGGGCGACCGGGGGCGCGTAGCGAGGTCCGGGACCGGGCCGGGACGAGCCGGGCGGGGACGAGCCGGGCCGGGCCGGGGCCGCGGACGCGAGGGATGACCTCGGCCCGGTCCGGTCCCGCACCCGTGAGAAGTGGGCCCTCGGCCCGGTCCCCGTCCCCGCGCGACGAACCTGCGCCCACGCGCACGCACACGCACACGCCCCACGCTCCACGCTCCACGAGAAGCCCGTACCCGCGTCAAAAAGGGAGAGCCCCGCACCCGTGACCGCGTCAGCCGCCTCCGCTCCCACCGCCGCCGAAGCCCCGCAACACGGCGAGCGGGCGACGCCCGTCGAACAGGCCGCGCGGCACGCCCGCCGGGCCGTGGCCGACCTGGGCCTGACCGCGTCGCTGACCCCGCTGCCCGTGGACGGGACCGAGCCCGGCGCCTGGCGCTGCGATCTGTTCCGCGGCGGCGTTCCGGTCCCCGGCGGCGTCGGCTTCGGCAAGGGCCCTGGGCCGACCGCACGTGTCGGCGCCGTCTTCGAAGCCCTCGAACACCACCTCGGCGAACTGCCGCCGCCGGGACAGACGGTCCTGCGCGGCGCCCACCGGGTGGCCGCCGCCCTCGGACGGCAGGAGGCCGTACTGGCGCGGCTGTCCGAGGGCCCCGACCGGCCGCTGGCCTGTCTGCCCTACCGGTCCCTGACCGGTCCGGGCGGCGCCGACGTACCCGTCTTCCTCTCCATGCCCGGCTACGTCGACCAGCCGGCCGCGGCCCGCGCCGCCGGGGGCGACCGCTACGACTACCGCGTACTGGGCCGCTACGCGCTCAACAACGGCTGGGCGGCCGGTGTCACCCGGACCGAGGCCGTGGTGCACGCCCTCAACGAGATCATCGAGCGGGACGCGATGTCGCTGCTGCTGGTCCGGCAGTTCCTCTCCCGCACCCCGCCGCCGCTGCGGGTGCTGGACCCGGCCGCCCTGCCCGGACCGCTGGCCGCGCTGCACCGGGCCGCCGAGGAGCGCGTCGGGGCGCGGGTGTGGCTGCTGGAGATGACGACCGACCTGGGCGTGCCGGCCTACTGGGCGTACCTGCCGGCCGCACCGGGCGTCGCGGCCCGGGTGCGCGGCTGCGGCGCGTCCCTGTCGCGGACGTACGCCGTCGAACGGGCGCTGCACGAACTGGTCCAGATCCACACCGGCGTGACCGGGTCCGGCGCCGGGCCGCAGCCGGCGGCGCCCCGCTTCGGGAGCCGCCACCCGGCCCTGCGCCGCTGCTACACGGCCGACTTCTCGGCCCGGCTCAAGGACGCGCACCACGTACCCTTCGCCGCCGACGGCGCGCACGATGCCGTGCCCTGCGTGCCCGCCGCGAGCGCCGTACCCGCCGTGGACGCCGTACCCGCCGTGGACGCCGGCACCCTGCGGACCCCGGCGGACCACCTCGACGCCCTCCTGGCCCGGCTCTCGGCCCGCGGGTTCTCCTCCTACGCGTGGGACCGGTACACCGGCGACCACCTGGCCGTGACCAACGTCTTCGTCCCCGGCATGGAGCGCTTCATGGCCGTCACCGACGGCCACCTCGTCCTGCCCGGCCCCCGCGGCCTGGCGGCCCGCACCTGAGCACCTCCCGCGCCCGGGGCGCGGGCCATCCCCGATATACGGTTCCCCGCCATACCGCCATACCGCCATACCGCCATACGGCTAGCTATACCGCTCCCCGATACGCGGCTCCGCCGCGCGGGCGGCGGAGCCGCGGCTGACCCACGGCTGACCCGCGGGGAAACACCGCCACATCACCCGTGCCGCGAGGCAGACTGGCCGCATCCGGCTTCCGCTGAGGCCGGAGGCGGGGTACTCACCCGTACCGCCGTACCGGACACGGAAAGGCATGCCACGCATGAGCGGGTCGCAGCTCTGGGACGACGTCGACTTCTACTTCTCCAGCCACCTCTCACCGGACGACGAGGCGTTGCAGGCGGCCCTGCGCGAGAGCGATGCCGCCGCCCTCCCGCACATCGGCGTCACCGCGAGCCAGGGCAAGTTCCTGCAACTCCTCGCGCAGATCCAGGACGCCCGGAACATCCTGGAGATCGGCACGCTCGGCGGCTACAGCACCATCTGGCTCGGCCGCGCCCTGCCCGCCGACGGCCGGCTGATCTCCCTGGAGTACAGCGCCAAGCACGCCGAGGTCGCCACCCGCAACATCGCCCGCGCCGGTCTGGACCGGGTCGTCGAGGTGCGGGTGGGTCCGGCGCTGGAGTCGCTGCCCAAGCTCGCCGACGAGAACCCGGCCCCCTTCGACCTGGTCTTCATCGACGCCGACAAGGTCAACAACCCGCACTACGTGGAGTGGGCGCTGCGCCTCACCCGGGCCGGCAGCCTGATCGTCCTCGACAACGTCGTCCGCGGTGGGCGCGTGCTCGACGCGGAGAGCCGCGAGCCGGACGTCCTGGGCACCCGCGCCGCCATCGAACTCATCGCCACCCACCCGAGGCTCACCGGCACGGCGCTCCAGACGGTGGGCAGCAAGGGCTACGACGGCTTCGCGCTCGCCCGCGTACTGCCGTGACCGCCGTGCGGAGCCGGCCGCCCGGACGCTACGCCTCGTGGTAGAAGCCCACATTGACCGTGCGCGGGCCGGTGCGGTCCTGGATGACGACCTCGCCGGCGCCGCCCCGCGGCAGCGCCACGCTCGCGCCGTACTCGATGCTCTGGGCGTACTCCCCGACCGTCAGCCGCACCACGGAGGACGGATCGGGCTGCGAGCCGCGCAGCCAGGTCACCTGCCAGCCGCCGTCCGGCCCGCACAGGAACTCCAGGTGCACCCGGGAGACGAACAGCCAGTCGTCGGGCGTGGCGAGCCGGCACACGGCCCGGTCGCGCCCCACGCGCAGCACCGCGCCCGGTTCGCTCGGCGCGTCGGCCAGGGCCATCCCGGCCGTGGCGCCCGCTTCGGTCCCGGAGACGGTGGCCATGGTGAGTTCGAGCACGTGCGTTCCCCCTGAGGTGATCATGTTCGTTCCGAAGTGCGCCGGTGGCAGCGGGCGAATGATAAATCGCCCGGCCGTGATGCGTGCGCCGTCCGGCACAATGGACGCATGACCGAACGAAAGCCACCGGGTATCCCGTTCGAGTCCTGGGTCGACAAACAGATTCACGACGCGCAGGGGCGCGGCGAGTTCGACGGACTCACGGGTGCCGGCAAGCCGTTGCCGCAGGACGTTTACGCCACGTACGACGAACTGTGGTGGGTCAAGCGCAAGATGGTGCGCGAGGGCCTGGCCCTGCTGCCGCCCGCCCTGGCCCTGCGCAAGGAGGCGGAGGACGCGCTCGCGGCGGCCCTCGCCGCCCCCTCGGAGCGGATCGCGCGGAAGATCATCACCGAGGTCAACGTCAAGATCCGCGACATGATGTTCAAGCCGCCGCCGGGTCCGCCGCTCGGCAAGAAGCCGTACGACGTCGAGGAGGTCGTACGGGAGTGGCAGCGGCGCAGGACGACGCGGGAGACGTAGGCCGGAAACGGCGTGCAACCCGGTCGGCACGGGCGTCCCGCTCCCCGGCAGCAGACCGTAGGGCGCCGCACCGGTCGCGCCGTCGAAGGTGACACCGGTGAAATCGACGTCGTGGCCCTGCCAGAAGTGGCTCGGCCGCCGCGTCAGGTGAACTTCGGCACGAGGCCACGGCATCGGCCGCTGCCTCAGGTGAACTTCGGCGCGGGTCCGCTCGACGGCTGCTCCCGCCGCGAACCGCACATCTCGTCGGTGAGCACCTTCACCAGCCGGTCCAGGTCGGTGGGCCGGTCCGGTCCCCACCAGTCGCCCAGCAGCTCGGCCAGCGAGTCCTCACGGGCCCGGGCCAGCCGTTCGGCGACGTGGCGGCCCCGGTCGGTCAGGTACAGGCCGAGTCCGTCACGCACCGCGAGGCGCCGCTCCTCGATCTGGCGGGCGGCGTCCATGACCACGCCCAGCGTCACGAGCCCGCTCTCGGCGAGCACGCCGGGCTCCACCGACCCGTGCTTCCGTATCCGCAGCAGCAGCCAGCTCGCCCCGGGCAGCAGGTCGTACCCGGCCCGCTCGGTGATCTTCCGATACGTCTCCCGCCGCCCCTCGCGGGTGCCGAGCAACGACAGCGCGCGGCACACCTCGTCGTACGACGACCGCTGGACCGGGTTGGAGGCGAGCGTCTGCGTCCCTTCCGGCGCCGTCACCGAGGCGCGCAGCCGGTCCTCCTTGAGGAACCACGCCAGCGCGAAGCCGAGGAGCGCGACCGGCGCCGCGTACAGGAAGACGTCCGTGATGGAGGTCGAGAAGGCGTGCAGGGCCGCCGGGCGCAGCGGCGGCGGCAGGCCGCCGATGTCACGCGGGTCGGCCTGGAGCGAGTGCACCGTGATGCCGGGCGGGAGGTGCACGCCCCGGAAGGCGGTGCCCAGTTCGACGGCGAGGCGGCTCGCGAAGACCGTGCCGAAGATGGCGACGCCGAACGAGGCGCCGATGGAACGGAAGAAGGTCGCGCCGGAGGTGGCGACGCCGAGATCCTCGTAGGAGACCGCGTTCTGCACGATGAGCACGAGAACCTGCATGACCAGGCCGAGGCCCAGGCCGAGGACGAAGAAGTACGTGCTCATCACGGCCGTGGAGCTGTGCTCGTCGAGGCGGTGCAGCAGGAGCAGCGCGATCGTGGTGACCCCGGTGCCCGCGATCGGGAACACCTTCCAGCGGCCGGTGCGGCTGACGATCTGGCCGGAGACGGTCGAGGACAGCAGCAGGCCCGCCACCATCGGCAGCATGTGCACACCCGACAGGGTCGGCGAGATGCCGTGCACGACCTGGAGGAACGTGGGCAGGTAGGTCATCGCGCCGAACATCGCGAAGCCGACGATGAAGCTGATGAGGGCGGCGAGCGTGAAGGTGTGGATGCGGAAGAGTTTCAGCGGCAGGACGGGTTCGGCGGCTCTGCGTTCCACCCGGACGAAGACCCCGGTCAGGGCGGTACCGAGCACGGCGAGGGCGATGATCTGGGGCGAGTTCCAGGCCCAGGTGGTGCCGCCGAGCGAGGCGACCAGCACCAGGCAGGTGGCGACCGCGGCGATCAGGAAGGTGCCGAGGTAGTCGATGACGTGCTGGGCCCTCAGGCGCGGGATGTGCAGGGAGGTGGCGATCACGGCGAGGGCGACGACGCCGAGGGGCAGATTGACGTAGAAGACCCAGCGCCAGCTCAGGTGCTGGGTGAACAGGCCGCCGAGCAGCGGTCCGAGCACGCTGGTGGTGCCGAAGACCGCGCCGAACAGCCCCTGGTAACGGCCGCGGTCGCGGGGCGGGACGAGGTCCCCGACGATCGCCATCGACAGCACGATCAGACCGCCGCCGCCGAGGCCCTGGAGGGCCCGGAAGATGATCAGCTGGGGCATGTTCTGGGCCACGCCGCACAGCGCGGAGCCGGCCAGGAAGATCACTATCGCGAGCTGGAAGAGTCTCTTGCGGCCGTACTGGTCGCCGAGCTTGCCCCACAGCGGGGTCGCGGCGGTCGAGGCCAGGAGGTAGGCGGTGACCACCCAGGACAGGTGTTCAAGGCCGCCGAGGTCACTGACGATGGTGGGCAGTGCGGTGGACACGATGGTCTGGTCGAGCGAGGCGAGCATCAGTCCGAGGAGCAGGGCGCCGATCGGGACGAGGACGTTGCGGACGGCGCCCGCCGCGTCCCTGGCGTCCTGCGTGGAGCCATGTGTGTCCAGCGCCATGGGACCTCCCGGGCTCTCGTGACACCCTTCCATCGTGAACGTTTTCACCCGGTATGGCCTGTTGTGAATCCTGACGGGCGGCTACTGAATGTGACGCTCCGCGGGGATCCTGGGGTTCTCGGGCTACGAGGGGACGGCCGGGGACCTTCGACGGCTACAGGGTGCCCACGGCGGCCTGCTGGAGCCTGGGGACTGCCCGCGGGGGCCCACAGGGGCGCCGCGAGGGGGCTTCCGTGCGGCAGATGTGTGGGAGGTCTGCATAATTTCTGGAGATCGCACGGGGAAGCGAAGGGAGGGGACGCACACATGACGGATCCGGAGGGCAGCCCGTGCCCGGAGTGCGGGACGCCACGGAAGGCCGACAACACGCCCGCGTGTCCCTGCGGCCCGCGGGCCGCCGACGCCCTGCTCGCCACCCGCACCGCCGAAGCCGCGGCGGCGGAGGACTTCAATCCCTTGCGGATACGGCCGTACGTCGACCTGGAGGGCAACGCCGACGCCGCCACGGGGGCGGCGCCGAGCAAGGGTCCGGATGCCGGAGTGGGCGCGGGTGCCGGAGCGGGTGCGGAAGCCGACGCCGGTGCGGAAGCCGACGCCGGTGCGGAAGCAGGCGCGGATACGGGTACGGGTACGGTGCCTGGCGCGGATGGTGAGGGCGAGGCCACCGCGGAGCCGCGGCAGGTCGGCGGTGCCGGGGATGCCACCGCACCCCGGGGTGCCGACGCCACCATGGAACTGCGTCGGGCCGAGGCCGCCCCGAACACGACGCTGCCCACCCCGCTGGCCCCCGCGGCCACCGAGCCGAGCGCGGCCGACCTGCACCTGTTCGCGCCGGGGCGGGACGAGCCGGACGACGGCACCTCGGCGGCCGAGGGATACGACGACGCCTCGACGGCCGGGGGAACGGCACCGCGCCGCCGCTACCGCCGTACCGTCCTCCTCTCGGTCGTCTCGGCGGCGGTCGCCACCGTCGCGGTGGCCGGCTTCGCGAGCGGGCTGTTCTCCTACGACACGCCGACCCGGGACGGGGCGGCACCCGAGGACGTACGGGCGGGCGTGCCGGAGCCGACGACCGACCCGGCCACCACGAAGGCGGCCACGGCCCCCACCACCGCACCCCCGCCCGGTGCCACCCCCTCCGCGCCGTCCCCCACCACCTCGCCGACCGCGTCCCCCAGCGCCTCGGCGACACCGTCGAGCCCGGCCCCCTCGGCCACCCCGTCCCGCCCGCCCGAGGCGACCCGCACGACGACGGCCACGGCCACCGCGGTGGCCACACCGCCCGCCCCGGGCCCGGTCCTGCGGCGCGGCGACCACGGACCCGAGGTCACCGAACTCCAGCTCCGCCTCAAGCAGTTGAACCTCTACTGGGGCGACGCGAACGGCCGCTTCGACAAGCAGGTGGAAGACTCCGTACGCAACTACCAGTGGGCCCGTGGCGTCCGCTCGGACGAGTCCGGGGTCTACGGCCCGGCCACCCGGGCGAGCCTGGAATCGGAGACCTCACAGCCCTGAGCCCCCGCACCACCCGCCCCGCCCCCGGAGCCGGGCTCACTCGCTCCCCACGGCAGGTCCCACCGGGTCTCGCCCGGTCTCACCCGGTCTCCGGGGACACGGGCGGCTGCTCGTGCGCGTGCTTGAGCCCCATCCGCGCGTCCACCCGCTCCGCCGCCGCGATCTCCGCCCAGAAGCGGTGCGTACTGACGAACACCGCCAGCTCGTGCTCCCGCTGCCGCAGCTTCTCCACCTCGGCCTGCTCGTCGTCCGTCCAGCCCGGGGAGGCGGCCCGCTCGACCTTGCGCCAGCTCTGGTCGTCACTGAAACCGTCCAGCGGCTCGACCGACCAGGGCAGCCGCTTCAGCAGGGCCGACAGCTCGGCCCGGACCTGATGCAGCTCCTCCTGACCGGCGAGCAGGTCACTCGGAAAGTCATAGGTCGTAGCCACGCGGCAATGCTACGCCTGTTCGATTTTGGGATGCGAGCCGCTTCCGTCACTTCGGGCCGTCCGGCGGTGCGCCGGTGATCCGCGAGGTGCCGGTGGCCGCGGGCCGTGGTCCCGGCCAACGGCCCCGCCCAGGACGGCGCGGACGCGGGCGGGTGCGGGAGACTGGGCGCATGTGCCGGAGTATCAAGACCCTGCGTCCGCCCGTACTGCCCGAAGAGGCCACGGAGGAGGAGATCCGCGCCGCGGCGTTGCAGTACGTGCGGAAGGTCTCCGGGTTCCGCGCGCCCGCCGCGCACAACCAGGAGGTGTTCGACCAGGCGGTCGACACGATCGCGCGCGCGACCGACGAACTCCTCGCGGGCCTGGAGGTCCGCGGCGCAGCCGCCCGTCGAGCGGGCTGAGCGCCCCCGTCCGTACCTCGGGCGTGGGCCTGTCGTCGGCGGCCAGCCGGATCGGCGCCGCGCTCGGCACGTTCCTGCTGCCGATCTCGCTCGACCACCTGGGTCTGAGCTGGTCGACGACGCCCCGACGCGCAACGGCCCACCCGACCGCACGCTCAACGCACCCCGCTCCCCCACCCCTCCCGTTCCTCCCCCGCCGCCTCCCGGTCCTCCCGCCCCTCCCCGGCCGCCCGGCCCTCCTCGTTCGCCCGGTCGATCTCCGCCATGTGGTCCTCGGCCCACGTCCGCACCACGGCGAGCGCACGTTCCAGGGAGAGGCCGAGGCCGGTGAGCCGGTAGTGGACGCGGGGCGGGACGGACGGCTCGACCCGCCGTACGACCAGACCGTCCCGGGTCAGGTGCTGCAAGGTCACCGACAGCATCTTCTGCGAGACACCCGGCATCCGGCGCTGGAGTTCCCCGAAGCGCACCTCACCGGGGGACGCCTCCGCCAGGACCTTCACCGCCATCGACGTCCATTTCGTACCGATCCGGTCGAGCAGCCGACGCGTCGGACACCCGGGATCGAACAGGTCCCCGCGCCTGACCTGGGAGGTCACCTGAGGCTCACCACCTGAGACAGAAGTACGGTCTTGGACGGCCCACGCTAGTCACCTAACGTCCCCTTGTCACCAATAGTTATTCATGGAGGGGATCATGGCGGAGATCGCGGCGGAGAGGACAGGCAGCCGTAGGGAACCGCACAAGGTGCGGGCGAACGGCGTGGAACTCAACGTGGCCGTCGCGGGCGAGGGCCCCGCCGTGCTGCTGCTGCACGGCTTCCCGCACACCTGGCGGCTGTGGACCCACGTCATCGACGACCTGGCCGCGCGGCACCGGGTGATCGCGCCGGACCTGAGGGGCTTCGGCGACAGCGCCCGTCCCGCGGACGGCTACGACGCGGGCACCCTGGCCGACGACGCCGAGGCGCTGCTCGCGGCGCTCGGCGTGACCTCCGCGGCGGTGGTGGGCATCGACGTCGGCACCCCGCCCGCGTTCCTGCTGGCGATGCGGCGACCCGGCCTCGTGCGGCGGCTGGTGGTCATGGAGTCACTCCTGGGCAGGCTGCCCGGCGCCGAGGACTTCCTGGCCGGCGGCCCGCCGTGGTGGTTCGGCTTCCACGCCGAGCCGGGCCTGGCCGAGTCGGTGCTGGCCGGGCACGAGGAGGCGTACGTCGACTGGTTCCTGGACCGCGGCACGCTCGGGCACGGGGTACGGCCCGACATCCGCGACGCGATCGTCCGCACGTACGCCGGCCGCGATGCGCTGCGCGCCGCCTTCGGCCCCTACCGGGCGCTGCCGGTCACCGCCCGGCAGATCGGCGCCGCCGTGGCCGCGGGGCGGCTGACGGTCCCTACGACGGTGATCGGCGCCCACCCGGTGGGACGCGCCCTCGAACGCCAACTGCGGCCGTACGCCGATGACTTGACGGGCCACGTACTGGAGGACACCGGCCACATCGTCCCGCTGCACCACCCGGACGCGCTGCTGCGCCTGCTGCGCCCCTTCCTCAGTACGCCCTGGTGAACGACGCGGGTGCCCCCGGTCCCACGCGGACCCTCGGTCAGCCCAGGCCCCCGGTCCTACATGGGCACAGGTCCACGCGGACCGCCTGCCTACGCGGGCCGCCGGCGCATCAGATACGCGGCACCGGCACCGGCCCCGAACAGCGCGGCGAGCGAGACGCCCGTGGCCAGCCAGGTGGCGCCCAGCCACTGGGCGCCGAAGTAGCCGAGCGCGACGCTGTACGCGGCCCAGGACAGGCCCGCCAGGGCCGACCAGGGCAGGAAGTCGCGGGCGCGCCGGTGGGCGGCGCCCGCGCAGAAGGAGACGACGGAGCGGCCGGCCGGGGCGAAGCGGGCCAGTATCACCAGGGCGCCGCCGCCACGGGAGAGGGCCGCGCCGAGACGTTCCTGCGCCGCGGTCAGCCGGCGGGAGCGGGCGATGGCACGGTCCAGGCGTTCTCCGCCGCGCCAGGCCAGGCGGTACGCCACCAGGTCACCGAGGACGGACGCGGTGGCCGCGGAGAGGATCAGGGCGAGCATGTCGGGCATGACGTGCAGGAAGTGCCCGGTCGCCGCGCCGGCCGCCGTCGTGGTGGCGGCCGTGATCACCAGTACGCCGCTGGGCAGCACCGGCAGGAAGACATCGAGCAGTACCGAGAGGGCCACCATGGCATAGATCCATGGACCGGCGGTCAGTGACCCCAGACTCTCCTGCACGACGACTCCCCGATGCTCCCCCGGACGACAGCCACACAGCGTACGCGGCGGATGTGACAGCAGGGACACGGGGTACCGAAGAGGTCATGGGCACGCGACGACACCCCTCCCCGCGCGAACCGGACGTTCCCGAACCGGACGGCAGGGAACCGGGCAAGACGGTCATGTCCGCCGCGCCGGGCCCACCGGAGAGGAACCTGGCTCCGCGCTCGGCCACGGTTTCCCTTCCGAGTCCGCCGCCGTGCGCAGCACCGCTCGTGCCACCGCGTCCGCGTCGGACAGGGTGACCGAGTCCACCCCGGGCCGGGCGCCCGCCGCGGTGACCCAGTGCACCCCTTCGGTGGGCACCCCGAAGGCGAACCGCCGCGGGTGCGGCGTGCCGCGACGGTCCCTCAGGCGGTACGGGCGGCCCGTCACGTCCAGACCTCCGGTCTGGTAGCCGTCGACGGTGTGCGGGCGGCAGTCGCCGGTCCGCAGCAGCCGGGCCAGCAACTCGTCGGCGGTGCGGCGCAGATCGGGTTCCGGGAGGCGGGCCTCTATGAGCGTCGTCACCCGCACCGTCGAACCCGGCACGTCCGGTGAGTGCGCGGTCCACGCCCCGTCCGTACCGCGCACCTCCAGCCGCGGCCCGAGCACGTCCACCACGTCCGCGTCGAGCAGTGCGGCCAGTTCCTCGATGCGCCGGCGGGGCGGGCCGATGGAGAGGAAGGCGTTGAGCGGGGTGTACCAGCGGTCCAGGTGGTCCCGGCGGGAGGCACCGGCGAGGCCGCCGTGGTCGACCACGAGCCGTATCTCGTTGCGCAGGTCGCGGAGCACGTCCAGGGCCGCCTTCAGCGGTCCGGCGACGTTGCCGAGGGCGGCCTGCGCGGCGTCCTCGCGCAGGTACGCCCGCAGCCAGGTCCGCCACTCCTCCCGGTCGGCGAACTCCCGCCCCGTGTGCGGCCGGGCGATCCGCTCCCAGGACCAGCGGTCGGCGGCCGGCACCCCGAACTCGTCGAGCAGCAGGGCCTCCGCCGGGTCGCCGTGCGGCACGGCGAGGAACCGCTCGGCGAAGTCGGGGCGGCGGGTCAGCGCGCCGTAGTAGACCGCCTCCACCTCCTTGGCCACCAGCGGCCATATCTCCGTCAGGAAGTCCGGCGCCTCCCCGGAGTCCGCGCGTTTGCGGAAGCCCGCGATCGCCTCCGGGGTCAGCACGCGCGGGGTGTGTCTGCCGTACGGGCCCTTCGCGTTGTCGCCGCGCGCCTGGTAGGGGATGCCGCGCCGGGAGCCGGCGTACAGGCGTGGTTCGTCGCCGGAGGGGGTGTAGCGCAGGGTGCCGTCGGCGGTGCGGGTGAAACGGCCGCCCCGGCCGGTGGTCAGCAGGGCCAGGTGGTCGAAGAAGTTGAGGCCGAGGCCGCGCAGCAGCACCGGTTCGCCGGGGGCGAGCGGGGCGAGGTCGACGTCGGCGGGGTTGGCGGGCGGTATGTGACGCAGGCCGTGGCGTTCGGCGTGGGCGGCGAGTTCCCGTCGCGTCCCGTCCTCGGCCTCCGGGAGGTGGCCCTGCGCGAGGACCACCGCCGACAGTCCTTCCAGGGTCCGGCCGTCGTCCAGGGTCAGGGTCTGGCGGCCGTCGGGGGCGTCGTCGAGCCGTACGGCGCGCGCCTGGTGCGTCCGCACCTGGACGCCGTCCGGCGCGTGGCGCACGACCTGGGCGAACACCCACTCCAGATAGCGGCCGTAGTGGGCGCGGGTCGGGTACTCGTCCGGACCCAGCTCGCCGTCCGCCCACTCGTACAGGCTGGGGCCGGTCCGGATCGGTCCCGAGCAGTCGACGCTCTCGTCGGTGAACAGCGTCACCTGGCAGGCGACGGTGTTCATCAGCAGTTCCGACGGCTGGGCGGTGCGCCAGACGCGGCCCGGTCCGGGCGGCGCCGGGTCGATCACATGGACCGTCAGGCGGACGCCCGCGGGCAGCAGCTCGGACGCGGAGGCGCAGAGGCGTTCCAGGACACTGGTGCCGCGGGGGCCGGCGCCGACCAGGGCGACGGAGACCGCGGAAGTTTCCTCGGCCGGTGCGGAGGTCGGTGCAGACAAGGGTGGGACTCCCGGACAGGTGGGGCGCAAGGCGGCGGGACGCCCGCGGCGAGCGGACGGTCCGCCTCATCATGCCGCCGCCCGTCACGGAAGCCAACGCGGGCCCCAGAGGTCCCGGTTGTCCCTCGTGTACCGATGAGGACGGAGTTCTCCGCATGACGAGGTCGCGGTACGGCAGTGAAGCGACACGGCATCGAAGGAGTCCGGGCCGCTACCGGACCCGGGGCTGCCTCGTGCCGTTCACCGGCGTCTGCCGGGCCCCGGGCTCGTCGTCCCTGACTGCCCCGGCGCTCCGGCCGACGGGCCGTAAGGGCTGTTCCAGGACGAGTACGCCACCTGGTATCCCGGCTGAGCAGAAGCGGGCGCTGCGATCGTCATCCCCTGCACCCCTGCGACAACGCGTCCACCCCAGGAGGCGGGGCCTGCCACCCCTCCTCGGGATACACGTATCCGCCGTATCCGCCCGCGTAGAGCGCAACCGCATTCACCGGCCCGGACACCGGCCCAGACCAGGAGTCGGGCACCGCGAACGCCGCACCGGCACCGACACCGTAGAAGGAGCCGTCGAGCCCGCTCTGCATCACCGCGTCCGCGTACGGCGGCTGGGGCACGGTGTGCTCCCCGAACCCCTCAAGGCTGAGCAAAGACTTCAGATCATCCTGCACCTGCCGCGCCGTCTCGTATGCCTCCCCGTTCACCCCCTCACGCTCCGCTTTTCCTTCACCTCGTCTTTGGTCAGGTCAACCGAAAGATCAGCGATGAACGACGGCACAGACACACCCGACGGGCCGCTCTCCGGCTGCGGCTCCTTCAGCCGCACCACGACCGGCTTCCGACCCTGACCGAGACTCACCGCCACCTTCAACCCCCACGGCGGCACCTCGGGCCACGTCAACCACCGCCGATAATCCTCATACACACGCTTCGCCACCTCCAGCCGACGCGTCCTCTCCTCAGCACGCCTCTCGTTCTCCTGCTTGCGGTAATGCGGAGTTGCCCGCGACTCCCGCTGCCGTTGCTGCTCCCGTTCGCGGTTCTCCCGATCCGCCCGCCGGTTCCGCACCCCCCGCCCTCTGCCGTTCGCGGTACCCCGGATCCGTCTCCCGTCGCTGCTTCACCCGCGCCTTCTGCTGTTCGCGGTACTCCGGATTCTCCGCATACCGCTCCCGCGCCTCCTTCTGCTCCCGTTCGCGGTGCTCCGGATCCTTCGCCCGCAGGTCGCGCCGCTTTTGGTTCCATCTCTCGCGTCTGGTTCGAGGCCGGTCGTCGTCCGATGGCATATGGGTCCGCATCCCTTCGATCTCCACGTGTTCCCAGCACCACTACAAATCGCCGGCACCACCGTTCGGTTCACCGGTCCGCCCGGCTTTCGTCATGTCATAGGCGTGTGACAGCCGCGTCATGGACGCGGGACGGCACGAACTCGCGGGCCGGAGCGGTCATCAAGAGGACCGTAAGAACGCGGCACCGAGCACCGGGCTGCCCGCGTCCGTCGCCCCGGAAGGAAACCGCCGTGATGAACCATCGTCAGCGCACCACCCTCGCCGCGACCGTCGCGCTCGGCGCGAGCCTGCTGATGACCGCGTGTGAGGGGGGCAACACGTCGTCGGCGCCGACCGGTTCGTCGTCCAGCGTGGCCGCCGTCCCGGGCTCCTCCGCGGCCTCGGGCCGGGCCGGTACCTCGGCGCCCGGCAGCGCCGGAAACAGCGGCAACGGCGGTTCGGCGTCCTCCGGCGGCAAGACCGCGGGAAGCGGCTCGTCGGACAGTTCCGGTACGGACAGTTCCGGTACGGACAGTTCCGGTACGGACGGCGTCGACACCGCCGGGGACAAGACCGGCTACGGGCAGGAGTGCGGTACGAACGACATCTCCTGGAGCGCGACCACCGAGACCCAGGCCGGCGGCTACTTCTTGATCAAGGCCATGGCCAAGCCCGGTATCACCTGCGTCATCCCGGCCCAGTTGCCGGTCGTGGCCTTCGGCTCGGACGGTACGCAGGCCGAGAACGCCGAGCAGTCCGCGGGCCAGCCGATCACGCTGAAGGGAGGGGTCGCCGCCTACGCCGCCGTGAACCCGAAGACCACCAACAACAACGACGGCGTGGAGTACCAGGACCTCATCGTCAGCGTCGCCCAGAACGACCCGAACCCGGAGTCCCTGAACGTCGGCTCCTTCGTCGAGGACAAGCCGGTCGTCAGCAGCTGGCACACGTCCGCCGCCGAGTCGTACGCCGTCTTCACGAACTGAGGCAGTTTTGCACGCGGACAGTCCGCACTCCGGGATTCGTACCGCCGCGCACCCGTTGCAGACGGCGCGGGCGGTCGGACGCCCACCACTGCCCGACCCGGCCACAGCCGAGAGCCCCGCCGCACTTCCGTCATCGGCGGATGCGGACGGGGCTTTCGCCTGCGTGACGCCCCATAGCACGTCGTCACCTGCTCCGGCCGTTCGATCCACTCTGCGAGGGTCCCTTGCTGCGGAGATGAGGCTGGCCAGGGACGCCATTCGGCTGGGACGAAGAAGTTCGCGATACGCGAGAATTGATATTCAGGCCCGCCAGCGCTCGCGCCACTATTGAGTTTGAATTCTGGTTGGCGGGCGGGCGGTTCTGTACTTGCGACGCGGATTGCCTCTCGGACTGTGGGGCCACGGTCTGCGCTACTGCCGACTGCTCGACGGCACCCCGTGCAGCCGCGCCGTAAAACCGTTTATCGACCTCCATCCACTTGCCGAGAGCATTGCGCACCGCAGAAAACGCCTCATTAAAATCCTCAAGCCTGCTTTTCTCCTGCGGGTACATGCGCACGCGTTTCGCGACGAATTCGAAGACGGGCAGAGTGCTGCGGTAATTTTCATACGCCATCTGCCAATCCGTGTCACGGCGCCCGTTACTTGCCAGCAGCCTTTCGCGGTTCTTCTCAGCCGCTTCCCCCCAATCAGTGTAGAGGTCTGATGCATCGAATCTCCCGTCAGGAACCATTTTCGCCGGCATCCCGGACTGTGGGGTCACGGTCTCCGCTACTGCCGATTGCTCGGCTGCGCCCCGTGCAGCCGCGTCGTGCCCTTGATAGAACCGTTTATCGACCTCCATCCACTCACCGAGAGCATTGTCCACCGCAGAAAACGCCCCGTTGAAAGCCTCAAGCCCGCCGTCCTTCTGCGGATTTATGCTCACATCACCCGCAGCGGAAACGAAGGCATGCAGCGACATCAGGTAATTCTCATACGTCTGCCATGCTTCTTCGCTGAGTCCTCTCAAATCAGGAGATTTATTTTCGGAATTGTAATCCCGGGCACGCTGCCTGCTGCTTTCAAGCAGCCTTGCGAAATTCTTCTCAGCCGCTATCCTCCAATCAGCATAGAGACCTGATGCATCGAATCTCCCGTCAGAAACCATTTTCGCTGGCTCTCCAATGTATTGGCGTCGGCGGAGACCAGGGAAGTGCCGCGCGTACCACCCGCCGCTCGGGGCCGC
This sequence comes from Streptomyces sp. NPDC001270, assembly GCF_042896695.1. Classification (NCBI taxonomy): domain Bacteria; kingdom Bacillati; phylum Actinomycetota; class Actinomycetes; order Kitasatosporales; family Streptomycetaceae; genus Streptomyces; species Streptomyces sp. NPDC001270. The sequence continues at coordinate 33,652 of NZ_JBIAXM010000021.1, forward strand.
CGGCTCCATGTGAACCTTGCACAGGGGACAACGTCTCGGCGAGGGGACCGGTTCAACCGGCCGACGGGGCAGCCGTCTTGGTGCGCGACCGCGTCATAAACGAGTGCGGGCGGTGCCCGGTTGATCGCATGGACACGCCAGACGGACGCCCGTGTGGGAAAGGCAACGCGGGCCCCACACGTCGTCACCTGCTCCGGGGAGATCCGTTCGATCCGTTCTGCGGGAATCCATTGTTGCGGCGGTGGCTATAAGGTTGCTCGGGGACGCCGTTCTGCCGGTGCGACGGTCCAGCCCCAGGGCGGCCCTGACCGGCGTACCTGGCCACGGCGGCATTGCGGGTAGCACGCCATTTTGCACCCCCGCACGCTGTTCTCGACTATTCACTGGACGTGGTGGGAGCGTTTCTCCAAAGGGGAGGTTGCTGTCTGCGTCCAACGCCAGACCACTTACGTGCAGACGGTTCCTGATGTCCTGCGGAACATCTGTCATGCCCCAAGACTGTAGGCCAGAGATACTTCTGCCCAGACCGTACTGCTCACCGCTGGCCAGCGTCTCCCTATGCGTGTCATGCACTTCATAGTAGGTACGTCGAGGAGCTTCACCGCGGCCTCTGCGAGTCTCCTCGTAGTTACTTGGATTTCGCAAGTAAAGCTCTAGGGCCTCACTGAGCCGCGACATGCCATACGCATGTGCTTGCCCGCTCGCATTATCTTGCCCGCTCCCCCAGTCCGAAAATCCACCCATGGTACCGTCAGATTCCACTCTGTGGGGCATAGTCGCCGCTCTCCTTCCGGTTCTCTGGTGTTCATCAATGATCCGAATTCCGGATGATGGCGAAGACCGGGATGTGCCGCGCGTGCCGCTCATCACCTCGGGCCTGCCAACTCCGCGTGAACGTTGCATAGGGGACAACGTCCCGGCGAGGGGGCCGGTTCAACCGGCCGGCGAGGCAGTCGTCTTGGTGCACGACCACGTCACCCAGCAGCAGCGAGGCAGTGAGCCGCAACAACCGGAAAGCCCCGCCGACATCTAGGTTCAGACGCGGCAACGCCGGGTCGATCACATCGAACCGTCAGACGGACGCCCGTGCGGACGCGAACGAGGGCCCCGCACGCCGTCACCTGCTTGCGGAAGATCCGTTCGATCCGTTCCGCTGGAATCCATTGTTGTGGTGGCGCCGGCTAGGAGGCTGACCGGAGACCCCATTCTGCGGGTGCGACGGTCCAGCCTCAGGACGGCCCTGACCGGCGTTCCTGGCCACGGAGGCGTTCACGGGCAGCGCGGCATTCGGCACCCCCGCAGGCCGCCCTCGCACAATTTCTGGACGTGGGACTGTTTGTCCAGGCTCGCGGTCACTGAACGCGTCCAGCAGCAGACCGGTTTCATGCAGCCGGTCCCTGAGATGCTGCGGAAAAGCCAGTATGCCGAGACGCTCAGCAACAGCAAGTTGCCGGCTCAGATCGTACGACATGCCGTTAGGCAGCGCTACTGTATGATTCTGGGGCAGGTCATAGAGACGCCCAGCAGCATCACGGTTTCCTGGATTACTCAAGTAAGCTTCTACTCCCGTACTGAGTTGTCTCATGACATAGTTAGCCAGTGAGTCGCTCGCATCATCTTGATAGATGGCCTGGGAAAATCCCTCCGGGGTCCCGTCAGGTTTCACTCTGTGAGGCACGGTCGCCGCTCTCCTTCCGATTCTCTGGTGTTCATCAATGATCCGAATTCCGGATGACGGCGAAGACGGGGATGTGTCGCGCGTGCCGCCTCTCAGTTCGGGCCTGCCAACTCCGGGTGAACCTTGCACAGGGGACAACGTCTCGGCGAGGGGATCGGTTCAACCGGCCGGCGGGGCAGCCATGTTGGTGCGCGACCGTTTCACGGGCGGGTCCGTGCGGTGCCGAGTCGATGACATAGATCTGTCAGACGGACGCCCGTGAAGAGAAGAAAACGCGGACCCCGCACCACTTCATCTTCACCTGCTCGGTCCGCTCCGCGAGGATCTACTCTGGGCGCTATTCGGCGAGTACGCCGGAGATCCCGGTCCTTGAGGTCCTGCACGTCGCGCATTACCTTGACCCGCACCCAACTCACCCGAGGAGGGTTGCCCATCCCCACCATGTGGGCCGGATTGCGGATCCTGACGCGCATGCCTGGCCACATCGACGTTCGCATCGGACGTGGTTGGTATAAATATAGGTCTGGGTACTGAATCCAGGTGGGGGAAATTACTGCCTGGGTCCCGTACCAGACCAGTTCGGTGCAACCGGTCCCTGATCGCCTGCGGAACCCCTCGCATGCCGTTTTCCGCCAGGTTATGGATTTGTCGACCCAGATTGTATACTGTGTTACCGCCAAGCGAAACGAAATGACTCTCCAGCGGTCCATAGAGACGCCCCGAAGAATCATAATTCCCTTCATTATCCAGGTATCTGTCCAGCGCCTCCCCCATTAGGCGCCAAGCCTGCGCTGCTTGCTCCGCATTCGGTGCTTGCTGCGCGGGGCGCTGCCGGGGCCGTGCGGCCGCGGCGTGTACCCTTGCCGCCGGCTGGGTCGCGTCCCGAAGATCCAGAGTCTTTTGCATCGCTTCGTGGAACGCTGTCGCATGAAACACCCACCTGCCGTGGGCTTCCTTATGCCGATGCACAGCGTTTTCGTATTCCCCGCGCCACTCCGGATCATCACGCCATGCCACCTCGGCACCACGGAGTTGCCGTTCGGTCGACTTGTAAGTTCTTTCCGCCTCATGTGCAGCTTCGCACAGGCGCTCCAATTCACGAGACCAATTGTCTCGGAGGTAACCCTCGTAGTGCCGCTGGAGAGTTCTCATCCGCCGTGGACTATCAGCTTCTGACTGCCCGGAACTGATGAAATCAGTGGAACTGTCGTCGTAATCCATTTTCCCTGGCTCTCCTTATTCATGACGCCGACGGCGTTGGCGCGGTCGACACCGAGGCAACTACCCCGCCGGGCCCCGCACTCTCTTCACCTGTTCGCGGAATATCCGTTCGATGCGTTCCGCGCGAATCCACCGTTGCCGGGCGGACTGTAGGGCCGGCCGGGGACGCCATTCTGCCGGGGCAACCGTCCAGCCGGTCGGTCCCGACCGGCGTTCCTGGCCACGGCGGCGTTCACGGGTAGCACGCCGTTTTGCGCCCCCGTACGTTGCTCTCGGCCAGTTACTGGACGTGAGAGCGTTTCTCCAAAGGGAAGGTTACTATCTCCGTCGAACGCCAGACCATTTACGTGCAGTTGGTTCCTGATATCCGGCGGAACATCTCGCACGCCCCAAGACTGGAAGTGAGAGATTCTTATGCCCAGAGGGTACTCTTCACCATTGTCCAGCGTCTCCGTATGATTTGCGGACACTGCATAGTAGGTACGGCGAGGAAATCCGTCGCGGTCTCCGCGAGTTTCCACGTAGTTACTTTGATTTCCCAAGTAAAGCTCTAGGGCCTCACTGAGTCCGGGCAGGCCATGCGCATTTATATGCCCACTCGCATTCGCTTGCCCGTCCGCATTCGATTGCCTGCTGTTCCCGGCCGGAAATCCATCCATCATCCCGTCAGATTCAACCCTGTGAGGCATGGTCACCGCTCTCCTTCCGATTCTCTGGTTCATCAATTATCCGAATTCGGGATGATGGCGAAACCGGGGTTGTGTCGCGCGTGCCGCCCCACAGCTCGGGCCGACCCACTCCGTATGGACCTTGCTCAGGGGACAACGTCTCGGCGAGGGGGCTGGTTCAACCGGCCGGCGGGGCAGCCGTCCTGGCGCGCGACCGCGTCATGGAGTGGGCGGGGCCAGGGAGCCGCAGCACCGCGAAAGCCCCGCCGATGCCCTGCTCCGGGCTCGGCGGGGCTTTCGCGGTCGCGGTACCGGCTCAGGCAGGTGCCGAAGCCCCCGTGCCCAGGAAGGCTCTTTCATCTGCGGGGGCCGCCCTGCCTGTTCGGCCGCGATTCATTGCGGTCGTAATAAGGCCGATCGTGGGCGCCATGCGACTGGTGCGACGGAGATCGCGACCCGCTGGCAACGGAATCTTGAGCCGCCAGGCTTCGCATCACTCCCCTCCGCCACTGCTCTATCTGTTGCGTGTTGGACTCCATGTAATTCTCGTAGGCGGCAAGCTGGGCGGGTTGCCACTGATTGTATTCGGCCGCAGCGCGTGCAGCTTCCTGCCGATCCCAATACTTCAGAGTGCCCTTCACTGCTTGTTGGTAGCGTGTCCCGAGACTCACCCACGTGTCAGTACTTTTCTTATGCTGACTCACTGCTTCTCGGTAACCCCGCTCCAACTTCCGCGACCGCTCATCCTTACTCCATGCCTTGAATGCCTCCTTGATTTCCTGTTCGGTCGACCTGAAATTCTCCATCGCCCGCCTTGAATCTTCGCGCATGCTTGCCATGTCGGGAGACATATTGTCGCGAAGGTAAGGCCAGTATTGATGCCCTTTATTATATCCCCACAGCTCGTCGAGTTTGGCTAGCCCAGTCAACTGGTCCGGGGTGTAATATATTCTCCCGGAGTCGTTGGAATCATGGAAGCTTCGGCCGCCAGAGCCCATTTCCGCTGGCTCTCCTTTTTGTTGACGCCGACGGATACCGGGGAAGTGCCGCGTATGCCACCCGCAACTCGGGCCCGCCGACTCCGCGTGAGTCTTGTACAGGGGGACAACGTCCTGGCGAGAGGGCTGGTTCAACCTGGCCCGCAGCGCAGCCGACTTGACACGCGACCGCGCCGAGGAGACAGCGGGACCAGGGAACCGCAGCAACCCGAAAAGCCCCGCCGACGCCCGGCTTCGGGCGCGGCGGGGCTTCCGTGGTCGCGGGTGGGTCAGACGGTACCGAAGTCTCCGGCCTTGACGCCCGCCACGAAGGAGGAGAACGCGTCGGCGGGGAGGCTCAGGGCCGGACCGTCCTGGATCTTGGAGTCGCGGACGGGGACCAGGCCGCGGGAAACGGCGAGGTTGGCGGCGACCTCGACGCAGGCGCCGCCGTTGTCGCTGTACGAGGACGTGAACCAACGCGGGTTTTCGGTCGTCACGAGGTGTCCCTTCCTGACTGACTGATCATGGCCAAGGATTCCGCCTGCGAGCAGGCTTCGGCCTGTAGTTGATGGTAAGCCGTCAGTATTGGTAGTACGAACGCACTATCCCGTTCAAGGTGACCTCGATGGGCGGACTCGGCGTACGACACCAGCGAGCGGTCCGGCAGCGTCAGGATGTAGAGCGGCAGGTTGAACGGACGGCGGGCACCCATGCTGAACGGGGCGACCTGAAGCACCGTGTTCGGCTGATCGGCGAACTCCAGCAGGCGCTCCAACTGAGCCTCCATAACGGCTGGCTCGCCGACAGGCCGACGGATGCAGCTTTCGTCCAGCACCACGAAGACCAGGGGTGAGCGCATCCGGACGAGCGAAGCTTGCCGCGACGCGACGAGTGCCACCCGCTTCTCCGCCTGCTCACTGGTGATGGCCCCCCGCTTCAAGGCGCTCTGCGCGAGCACGGCCGCGTACTCCGGAGTCTGGAGCAGACCGGGGATGACACCGACCTCGTACAGCCGGATCTCCGCCGCGCGCCCCTCGTACTCGACGAACTGCGGGAAGCCCTCCAGCAGTGCCGTCTGCCGGACGGCGCTGCACTGCCGTTCCAGCCGACTGCCCGTACCCAGCGCCTTGTCCGCGCTACGCGCGAAGTGCGGAGTTGGAGAGCGGCGGCCAGTTTCGATGGCCGAAATATGCGTTCCGGAGTAGCCCGACCGTTCTCCCAGTTCGTCCTGGGTCCAGCCGCGCTCGTCTCGTAACACGCGTAAAAGCTGGCCAAATGCGGCCTTGGGTGACCTTTCGGGGTCCAATTCTTTCCTGTTCAACGAACGCGGCCCACCCTCCGTGCAGATAACGCAAGTTGAAGACAATCTCACTGTAGGTCACGCTGATTCCCCTTGGTAGTGGATTCACTACAGAGAGGAGTCGGTCGTGTCCATCAAAAACGACCCTCACCAGCAACAACGCCCTCCGCACGTACCACCCACCGGCACTCTCATGGTGGACGCAGACGAACAAGTCGGCGAATTTCGTGGGGAGTTGGGCGGGCTATGGTACCTGCGCCCTGTAACAGGCGGACGGGAATGGGCCGTTGCCCCAGCCGACGCCCACCCCGCCAGCCCCGCACAGCGGCTACGCGCCGAGACCGCCCGTGCGAACGCGCGCAGCCGAGGTGAGGTGCTGTGACCACCCCCGCCCGCCGCCGCAGGTTCGTCTTCGTCGACTGGCGGCTGCGGCCCGACCTGGACGATGACGCCCCGCCGCTCATCTACGTCCTCCGGTGCCGTGCGCTGCGGGACGACGGCAGCGAGTGTGCGGCGCAGTCGCCGCCCAGCGAGGACCCGGCGCAGCCACAGACCTGGGCGTTCACGCATCTGCGCGAGCGCCCCGAGCACACCGGCTACACCGAGGTCATCGAGCGTCCGTGGGTGATGGGGCGGGAGGGACCGACGTGAGCGCCGGGCCGCCGGAACCCGCCTGCTACTGGGCCGAAGTGCGGGCCGCGGGGCCGGTGTTCGGCACGGACCGGTGCGTGCAGTACGTCCTGGGCACCTTCCGGACCGTCTCCCCGGGGCCCGCACTGCGCTGGCTGCGGAGCGAAGCGCTGCGCGTCGCGGACCGGCTGGATCCCGATCCGGCACGGTCGGTGTGGGTGCGGCCGGCCATGCGAAGGGCGGCCGTACCCGTGCCCGACTGCCCGGCCGAACTGCGCGTGTGGGCCACCGACCCCGACGAGCAGCGCGCCGCCCATGACCGCCTCAGGGGCGGGCGCCCGCTGTTCCTCAGGTTCCCCGACCCGGACTGCACCTTCACTCTCTCCATCTGGCCCGCCCAGTCCCCCGCCCCCGGCGAACCCGACCGGTCGCCGCCCGTGCCGCGGACCCACCGCGTCGGCGGACCGCCGCAGCCACCCTACGTACTCGTCCAAGACCCCCGGAGGTAGCCCGTGCGCCGCCCGACCCCGGCCGAGAGAGCCGCCGCCCGCGCGGCGGCCCGAGCGGACAAGGACACCATCATCGAGCGGTACCGGGCCCGCGAGCCGGTGCGCCGGATCGCCGACGCGTACGGCGTGACACCCGGCTGGCTGGCGCTCCGGCTCGACGAATGGGGTGTTCCGCGCAGGCAGCGCTACGAGGCGCACCTGCACCGCCGCCCCGTCCGACGCGTGTTCCGCGGGCGCATGCCCCGGCGGCCGGCAGCGGACGTACGCGCGGCACGGGCCGAGTTCGTCGCCGCCCGCACGGAGGTGACGACGCGCTACCGGAACGGCGAATCCCTCGCGTCCCTCGCCCGGTCCTTCCACGTCAGTCATGCGTGGATCAGGGAACGGCTGGACGAGTGGGGGGTGCCCCGCCGATGACCCACCACGGCACAGCAGCCGGCATGCCCCGCCGAACCCCCGCGGGCAAGGGATCCACACCCGCACCCGTTCGCGCACCCGCACCCACACCCATCCCAGTCCCCGTCCCCGCCGTCCGGGTCTGCGCGCGCTGCCTGCGGGAGACCGCCGACGCGGTGCTGGTCGAGTGGATCGACACCGGCAGCGGACCCGGGGTCGAGGTGTGGACCTGCCCCCAGCACGTGAGGGGCTACGACCCCGACCGGCTCTCATGACCCGGTGAGGGAGCGGATGACCCGGTGAGGGCGGACTCCGCCACAGTCGTCAGCGTCCCGTCCCGGCGGGCCCGCTCCAGCCGCAGCCGGGCCGAACGCCCGGCCAGCGTCAGCGTCATGAGCTGGTTGCCGAACCACGGGCCGCCCGTCCTGCGCCAGTCGACCGGCGGCCTGGGGCAGCGGCCGTGCCGGGCGAACCGGCGGCCCAGGGCACGGGCCGCCGCGCTCCAGCCGAAGCGGAAGCCGAGCCGGATCGAGAGCGGGATGGAGTTGTGCACCGGGGAGCAGGTGAGCTGGAGGACCCGGGCGTCGGGCGGGCCGGCGGGCCAGGACGGCTCGGCGACGTAGGCGTGGTGGACGTCCCCGGACAGGACGAGGGCCGTCGCCGGGGCCCCGGGTCCGGAACCGGCCTCGGCGAGCAGCGCGGCCAGGGCGGCGAAGGAGTCCGGGAAGGCCGCCCAGTGCTCCAGGTCGGCCCGGCGGCGCAGGTCCTCGCCGAACCGTGCCCAGCGCGGTCCGCGTTCACCCCGGCACAGCGCCGCGTCCCAGGTCTCGGCGTCGTGCACCAGGTGCGGCAGCAGCCAGGGCAGCGAACTGCCGATCAGCAGGTGGTCGCAGGAACCCCGGTCGGCCAGCGCCTGGTCGCGCAGCCAGGCCGCCTCGCCGGGGTCGAGCATCGCGCGGCCGTTCTCGTCGAGCACCCGGGCGGCCCGGGTGTCCACCATCAGCAGCCGGACCCGGCCGAAGTCACGGCGGTAGCTCCAGCGCACCGACGCGGGGTCGGCGTCCGCCTCGGCGGCGAAGGCGCGCAGCAGGTCCGTGCCGTCGGGGGTCCCGCGCACGGCGGCGTACAGCGGGTCGGCGGCGAGTTCGGCCGGGGACAGGTTGCCGAGGTGCTGGTGCACCCAGTACGACATCAGGCCGCTCAGCAGCCGCTCGCGCCACCAGTCGGTGGCCCGCATGTCGGCGAGCCAGGCGGCAGAGGTGTTCCAGTCGTCGATCACGTCGTGGTCGTCGAAGATCATGCAACTGGGCACGGTGGACAGCAGCCAGCGCACCTCGGGGTCGAGCCAGGACTCGTAGTAGAGCCAGGTGTATTCCTCGTAGTCGGCGACCTCGCTGCCCGGCGGATCGTCCAGGCCGCGGCGGGCGGCGATGCGGCGGCGGATCGCGCCGGAGGTCTCGTCGGCGTACACCTGGTCGCCGAGGAGCAGCAGGACGTCGGGCCGCTCGGCGTCGGGGGTGGCGGCCAGCCGGAGGGCGAGCGAGTTCAGGGCGTCGGGGCCGACCCGGTCGTGCCCGTCGGCCGGGGGCGCGGCCCAGCGGCAGGAACCGAAGGCTATGCGCACGGTGTCGTCGGCGGCGGGCGTGCGGATGACCGAGGGCGGGAAGGGCGAGTCGGGCAGCGGCCACACGCGGGTGTCGTCCAGGAACACCTCGTACTCCGGTGCCGTGCCCGGGGTCAGGCCGGTCACCGGGACCAAGGCGTAGTGGTGGCCCGCGACCTGGAAGGTGCGGGCCGTGCCGCCCGCGCCGCCGGCGCAGCGCACCTCGGCCGTACACGGGCGGCTCGCCTCCACCCAGACGGTCGCCGACGAGCGGTCGGCGTACCTCAGCAGTGGTCCCAGGCGCAGTTCGGTCACGATCACCCTCCTCCGTCGTCCCGTACGGTACGGAACGACGGAGGCCGGTGCGGAGCGGTTCCGGTGATCGGCAGCCGCCGGGGTGGAGATCAGCAGCCGCTGAGGTAGTTGGTGAGCGCGCTCTTCTCGGCGGAGTCCACGGAGAGGTTGTAGTAGTACTTCACCTGGACCCAGGCGCGGACGTACGTGCAGCGGTAGGCGGTGCGGGACGGCATCCACTCGGCCGGGTCCTGGTCGCTCTTCGCCTGGTTCACGTTGTCGGTGACGGCGATGAGCTGCGGACGGGTCAGGTCGTTGGCGAACGCCTGCCGCTGGGCGGTGGTCCACTTGCCGGCGCCGGAGTCCCACGCCTCGGCGAGCGGGACGAGGTGGTCGATGTCGAGGTCGGAGGCGGCGGTCCAGGTGGCGCCGTCGTACGGGGAGTACCAGCTGCCGCTGGTGGCGGCGCAGGAGGAGTCGGTGACGACGTTCGAGCCGTCGCGCTTGAGGACCGTCTCGCGGGTGTTGCAGGCGCCGCTGATGGTGATCCAGTGGGGGAAGAGGTCGCGGTTGTAGCCGGTGCGGTTCTCGGTGGCCACGGTGAGCTGGGCGAGGTAGCTGCGGGCGGTGGCGCCGCTGACCGGGGTGGGGAGCGCGGCCGAGGCGGCCGGGGAGTTGAAAAGCGCGACGGAGGCTATGAGAGCGGTGAGTGCGCCGAGTATGCTGATCTGTCGACGCGCGTAGAACCTGGGCATGCGAACTCCCTTGAGGGGTGGGGGTGTTGGTACGCGAGCGAAGGAATGCTCGCGGGCCGGCGTTGCGCTCGGGTGTGCGCCCGGTAAGAAGCTAGTGACGCGTACATGACACGACAAGGTTTACGGTCGAACTTTTCCTCGCGTACGATGGCTGGCGCGAAGGGGAGTAGCTCTACGCCGGGGTCGTCGACACACTGCTCAGCTCGTCTGAGCCGGCGCCCGGAGGCGGACCTCGGAGACGGGGCCGGCCAGCGAGACCTTCGGCAAGCAGTGCACGCCCGTGCCCGACGGCACGGGCGCCACGTGGACTGCCATGCCGGGGTGTCGTGATCGCGAAGCAGGAACACTCTCGGCGGGGCGGCCCCCGACCGATTGAGGAATCTTGATCAGCATCACCGTGACGGCGCTCGTCTTCGGCGTCATCTTCCTCGCCGAGCTACCGGACAAGACCGCGCTGGCCGGCCTCGTCCTCGGCACCCGCTACCGTGCCTCGTACGTCTTCGCGGGCGTCGCCGCCGCCTTCACCCTGCACGTCGTGCTCGCCGTCGCGGCGGGCAGCGTGCTCACCCTGCTGCCGCACCAGATCGTCCAGGCGCTGACCGGTGTCCTCTTCCTCGGCGGCGCGGCGGTGCTGCTGCTGAAGAAGGACGACGGCGAGGAGGACATCCGGCAGCCGGAGAACCAGTCCTTCTGGAAGGTCGCCGGGACGGGCTTCATGCTCATCCTGGTCGCCGAGTTCGGCGACCTCACGCAGATCATGACCGCGAACCTCGCGGCCCGTTACGACAACCCGCTCTCCGTCGGCCTCGGCGCGGTGCTGGCGCTGTGGGCGGTGGCCGGGCTCGGCATCGTCGGCGGAAAGGCGCTGATGAAGCGGGTGCCGCTGACGCTGATCACACGGATCGCGGCCGTGCTGATGCTGGCGCTGGGTGTGTGGAGCCTGTGGGAGGCGGTGGCCTGACGGCAGATCCCGCGGCGGCGCGGTCCGCTGCCGCCGTTCCGCTGCCGCGGGGCGGAGGACGCAGGGCCGCTGCCGCGGGGCCGAGGACGGAGGCCCGAGGACGCAGGTCCGAGGACGGAGGACGCAGGTCCGCTGACGCAGGGCCGAGGACGCAGGGCCGAGGACACAGGTCCGCTGGCGCAGGGCCGAGGAAGCAGGTCCGACGGCGGAGGCCCGAGGACACAGGGCCGCTGGCGCAGGGCCGAGGAAGCAGGTCCGACGGCGGAGGCCCGAGGACACAGGTCCGCTGGCGCAGGGCCGAGGACGCAGGTCCGACGGCGGAGGCCCGAGGACACAGGTCCGCTGGCGCAGGGCCGAGGAAGCAGGTCCCAGGACACCGGACGAACTGAACGTCCGGTGAACGGTCGCGGGGGGTGCTGGCGAGACACCGGAACGGTTTTGTACCGTAGACAAACAAAGTGGCTCCCGTCCGCTTCCCCTGACCGGCGGGCGGGGCCGCCTTGTCCCTCCGGGGGTCCGATCGTCCAGGGGTGTCCTCCGGAACCTCCGGGGGCGACCCCGCGGAACCGCGTCCGTCCCGGGGCCCGCCCCTCCCGATCTTCCGTCCCGCCTGGAGCCGTCGATGCCGCCCACCGTCCTCACCGCCCGCGCCCTGCTGCTCGACATGGACGGCACGCTGGTCAACTCCGACGCCGTCGTCGAACGCATCTGGCGCCGCTGGGCCGAGCGGAACGGACTGGACGGCGACGAGGTGATGAAGGTCGCGCACGGGCGGCAGGGGCACGCCTCGATGGCCCTGCTGCTGCCCGACCGGTCCGTCGAGCAGAACCTCGCCGACAACGCCCGCATGCTGGCGGAGGAGACCGCCGACGTGGACGGCGTCATCGAGATCCCGGGCGCGGGCGCCTTCCTGCGGGCCCTGCACGGGCTGCCGCACGCCCTCGTGACCTCGGCCGACGTCGCCCTGTCCACGGCGCGGATGGCCGCGGCGGGACTGGACCTGCCGGAGGTCAGGATCACCGCCGAATCGGTCGGCGCGAGCAAGCCCGACCCGGAGGGCTTCCTGAAGGGCGCCGCGGAACTCGGTGTCGCGCCCGCCGACTGCCTGGTCTTCGAGGACTCCGGCGCCGGCATCGCCGCGGGCCGCGCCGCGGGCATGCGGGTCGTGGGCGTGGGGCCGCGCGCCGAGGCGCACGGGCCGGACGTCGTCGTGAACGACCTGACCGGGGTCCGCCCGGAGCAGGCGGCGGACGGCACGATCCGGGTGCACATCGGCTGACCGTGCCCACCGGCCGGGGTGCGGGCAGGGTCCATCAGACCATCAGAAGGGCCTTAGTCGCCGCCGCCGCCGCTACTACTACTACCGCGCCGTCGGTTCTTCTCGGCAAACCGCAGCAGTTCGCCCGCGCCAAGGGTCAGCGCCGCCACCGCCCGGACCCACCGCGGCCCGCCGCGCTGCGCCCAGACCACACACCCGCACCCGGCGACGACGAACACCAGGACACCGAGCAGTACAACGATCATGTTCCCCGCCTCTGTTCACCTACGACGCGCGCCATCCTGGCAGATCGGGTACCGGCATGGCTGCGGCCGGGCAGCGATGCAAGCGACGCACTCCGCGGGCAGGCGGCGAAGCGCAGTTGAGTGCCTGTAGTGACGGGGGATGCGTCTGTAGTGACGGCGACGCGCCGGTGGTGACGGCGGACCGTCGCTCCGCCCGCGTCAGTGCGCCCAGGCGTCGGGGCCGCCACCCCGCCACTCGATCAGCTCGGACCTGACCACATCCATCTCGTCCCAGCCCTGAAGTCCCGCCTGCTGCATGAACCGGGCGATGTCCTGCACGCTGAACGCCCGGCCCAGGATCTCCCCGTCCACCCGCACCCGCCGCCCGCCGTCCTCGTCGGGCGGGTAGATCACCACAGGTCTCGTGCCGGCCATACCCACCACCCTCTCCCGTCGCACGGAGCGGCGCACAGCGAATCACAGCCGGCCGCAGCGGGCCGCAGCGGGCCGCAGCGGGCCGCTTGGAGAACTGATCCGGAGAAGATACGGAAAAGGCCCCTGCGGTTCGGCGAATCAACGCGGCCCCGGACTGCGCCCTTCGGGGATATGCACACATACGCACCGGCTATACATTCCATCTATACATTACGTGTATACGCATCGCGTACAGTCCTGCCGCATGGCCACCGCTTACATTCTGCCGATCAAGACGGCAGCTGCTCTTTTCCCGCTGCTGGCGCTCTTGTTACTGCTGCCGACGGCCGTCGTCGTCTACCGCCGGCACGGCGTGATGTCCCCGGGCAGGACGCTGTCGCTCTACGGCTTCCTCTACTACCTGCTGACTGCCTACTGCCTGACGATCGTGCCGCTGCCGAAGAAGACAGCCGACATGTGTGAGCGGTTCGTGCTGGTGGCCCATCCGCAGTTGAGGCCCGGAAACACCTTCAGCGACATCTGGAAGGAGGCGGACCACAAGATCGGGCTCGATGCGCTGGTCCTCCAGAACCCCGCCGTCGCCGGAACCGTCTTCAACCTGCTGCTGCTCGTGCCGCTCGGCATCTTCCTGCGCTATCACTTCGGGCGCTCGCTGCACACCACCGCCTGGACCGGCCTCGCCGTCGCGCTGTCCTTCGAGTTGACGCAGTGGACCGGGGTCTGGGGCCTCTACGACTGCCCGTACCGCCTCTTCGACGTGGACGACCTGATCGTCAACACCTCGGGGGCAGTGGTCGGCTGGCTGCTGGCCGGTCCGATAGCGCGGCTGCTCCCCACGCTGGAGACGCTGGACGGACGGGCGCTGGCGGCCCGCCCGGTACCGTTCGGACGCCGGCTGACGGCGCTCGTCGTCGACGTGGCCGGGTATGTCGCCGCCTCGGTGTTCATCACCGCCGTGCTGACGTTTCAGGGCGCGACGCCCTCGCTCTGGATACCCGTCGCGGTCTTCGTGGCCTGGTTCGTCCTCCTGCCGCTGGTGACCGGCACGACACCCGGCAAACGGCTGTTGCTGCTGCGGCTGGTGGCCGATGGCGGCGGTCCGCTCGTGGTGGGGCGGCTGGCCCTGCGAGCGCTCCTGCTCGGGCTGTTGGTGCTGCCCTTCCTGGCGGGGCTGTTCCTGGCCATGCTGACCCTGCTGGCCGGGCCCATACCGTCCGACCTGCTCGCCGGCGTCCAGGACGCGGGCGCCCAGGGTGCGGCGGAGGTCCTCTTCGCACTCGACCCCCTCGAACTGCTCGCGGTGATGACCAGTGTCACGCTGCTCGCCATCTGCGCGCGGACCACCTTGCGCCACCCGCACCGGCTCGCCCCGCACGACCACATCTCGGGCATCCGCAACACCACGCTGCCACACGCCCGCGCGAGGCAGGCCGCCGCAAAGGCGGACGGGCGAGCGGACGGCGGGACGGATGGCGGGATGGGTGGCAAAGCGGACGAGCCGGCCGACGGCCCGGCGGATGACCGGGCGGGCGACGGGGAAGGCGAGGACGACCAGACAGGCAACGGGGAGGGCAAGGACGACCGGGCAAGCGACCCGGCGGACGACCGGCCCGCTCGGGTCCCGGTGGAGCGGACGGCCGAGGACGCGTCGACGGAGCCGCAGAACTCCGCCACCGCCGGCTCACGCTAGAGCCAGAGGCAGCCCGGCCGGACCGGCACGGCGTTGGAGCGTGAACGGCGGGCCCGCGGGCCCGCGGGCCCGCGATCAGTGCGCCGGCCGGATACGGGTTTGCGGCACAGCCCCTCGGGCAATGTAGGCTGTCGACCCGTCCCGGGTGCGTAGCTCAGGGGTAGAGCGCCTGCCTTACAAGCAGGATGTCGGCGGTTCGAAACCGTCCGCGCCCACCGGTGACAAGACCCTGGCCGGCTAGGGTTTGCGGCCCCTCGGAGTGATCTTCGAGGGGCCGTTTCGCGTGACCGGTCGAGGCCGCATCCGGCCGGGCGAGGTGCCCAGCGTGGACGCCGGGCGGGTGGCCGGGCGGGGCGCCGGGGGCTAACCCCACCTCGGATGCGGTAGTGGGCTGGATCGTGATGGTGCGCGGGGCTGCATACGGTCGTGGAGTTCCCAGCGTCCGGCCCAGGGGGAGTCCCCGTCATGACCCGTATCGTTCCCGCCCGCGCGGCCGCCGTCGTCGGCGGCGTCGTGGTGCTCGTCGCCACCGCCACCGCCTGCGGCGGCTCCGCCGCGGACGACAAGAATCCCGCGCACCGCTCCTTCGCGCTGCACGGACGCACCCTCACCGTCGACTCCGACGACTCGTCGCTGGAGATCGTCGCCGCGGACTCGGCCGAGGCCGGCACGGTGAAGGTCACCCGCTGGTTCCACGGGTCGGTCCTCATCGGCAGCGACCCGCGGGTGACCTGGTCGATGAAGGACGACCGGCTGGTGCTGCGGATGAAGTGCTCCGGCATCGTCGCCAGCTGCTCGGCCAAGCACCGCGTCGAGGTGCCGCGCGGGATCGCCGTCAAGGTGACGGACGGCGACGGCAGCGTGCGGGCGCAGGGCTTCAAGGAGGCGCTGGACATCCGTACGCACGACGGCTCCGTGCACGTCACCGACTCCACCGGCCCGCTGGAGCTGCGTACGGACGACGGCTCCGTGCACGCGGAGGTGTCCTCGCCCCGGGTGCGGGCGACCTCCCACGACGGCTCGGTCCACCTCCGGCTGGGCGCCGTGCCCGACCTGGTGGACACCCGCACCGACGACGGCTCCGTCACCATCGGCCTGCCCCACGCCGCGTACCGGGTGACGACCGGCGCGGACGACGGCTCGGTCGACGTGTCCGTGCCGCGCGACGACTCCAGCGCCCATTCGGTCACCGCCCGCACCCACGACGGAAAGATCACGGTACGAACCGCGAACTGACCGGCCCGTGTGTTCGTCCTTCACGGGTGGGAGAATGACACCACCGAGGACGCGGCGCAGCACGGGAGAGGGATGTGACGGCGACACCGGCGACGACACCATCGCAGCCGTACCCGCCGTTCGCCCGGCCCAGGCGCGGTTCCTTGGTCCTCCGGGACGTCCTCACCCTGGTGGGCCTGCCGCTGCTCGCCGTCCTCGCGGTGCCCGCGGCGTACGCCGGCGGCGGCACCCGGCGCTGGTTCGGCGGGCGGGCGGACAGCCAGCGGGCCCAGGCGCAGGCCGCGAAGGACGCCGCGGCGGCCGCGTTCTACGAACTCGACACGGCCCAGCGTGACCTCAGGATCTCCATCGAGACGATCACGGCCGTGGACGACTCCCCCGCCGCCCGGCGCGCCGTCACCGACTTCGAGGCGATCAGCCGGCGCATCGACGAGGCGAGCCACCGTTACATCGAGGCCGTCGACGCCCACGACCTCGACCGGGACGATCTGGAGGCGTCCGCCGCCTCCCGGGCACGCGGCGAGCTGACCGGCGCCAAGGAGGAACTGGTCCGCGTCAAGCAGGAGCTGGACCGGTTCGGCGAGGGGCTCGGGCCGCTGCTCGGCAAGGCCGAGACCCAGCTGGCCCGGATCGCACCCGCCGTGGAGCGGGCCCGGCAGGCGCTGCTCGCCGCCTCGAACGCGCTGGACGCCGTCCGCGGGACCGGGCTGACGGCGGACGACCTCGCCGCCCGGCTCGCCGCCCTCTCCCCCGAGCTGACCAAGCTGAACCAGGGCGCCGGGCAGCACGGAGTGCAGCCGACGCTTGAGCGGGCCGAGCGGGTGGCGCGGGAGGCCGAGGCGATCCGGGCCGAGGCGGAGCGGCTGCCGGAGAAGGCCGCCGAGATCGATCACCGGCTGGTGAGTCTGCGGACCCGCGCACAGGCCCTGACCACCCGGGCCGGACAGGTCGACCCGATCCTGAGCGAGCTGCGCCGCCGTTTCGTGGCGGCCTGCTGGCAGGACCTCCAGCAGGTGCCCGCGCAGGCCGCCGAGAACGTACGGCAGGCCGAGCAGAAGCTGCGGGAGGCGGGGGCCGCCCGGGACGCGCAGCGCTGGCCGGACGCCGGGTCGCTGCTGTCGACCGTACGGGCGCTGCTGAACAGCACGGACGAGGCGGTGTCGGCGGCCGGTGACCGGCTGACCCGGCTGAACGCCGTGCAGAAGGACCCGCAGCAGGAGATCGAGCGGACCCGGTTCGCGATCCGGGACGCGCAGCGGCTGGCCATGACGGGCCGGTCGACCCCGGATCCGCGGGACGCCAGGCCGCTGGACGACTCGGTGGCGCGGCTGGAACGGGCGATCGGCACTCTGGAGGGGCGCCACCCCGACTACTGGCACTTCCTGACCGAGACCGAGGCGGTGCGGCAGACGGTGGCGCGTGTGGTCTCCCGCATCCGCGGGGAACGCGGCACGACCGGCCACTGAGACGAGGCGTTTGCCGGTAGGGCCGGCTGGGCGGATATTGGGTGATATGTAGGCCCGTCCGACACGCCCAGGGAGGCGGACATGGCCACGCACTCACCGCCCCCGGCGCGTCGCCGGATCCACTTCGACGAACAGTTGCCCCTCCACCACCGGCTGAACCGGGTCTACCGGATCGGTGCGGGGTTGATGGGTCTGTTCCTGGTGGCCTTCGGCATCCTCGGCCTCGCCAACCACTTCGGCTTCTTCGACACCGGCGGGGGCAGCACGCTGGGCCTGAACACCAACGGCGCGCTCAGCGTCCTGTCGATCTGCGTCGGCGTGCTGCTGTTCGTCGGCATGGTGATCGGCGGGAACCTCGCGTCCACGCTGAACATGGCGTTCGGACTCCTGTTCCTGCTCAGCGGCTTCGTGCACCTCGCACTGCTGGAGACGGGCTACAACTACCTCGCCTTCAAGATCCAGAACGTGCTGTTCAGCTTCGTGGTCGGCATCCTGCTGATGGTGTTCGGGATGTACGGCAGGGTCGGCTCGACGCTGCCGCACGACAGCCCGTACTGGCGGGCCCGCCACCCCGAGGAGGCCGAACTGGAGGCCCGCAGGGCCGGCACGACGCACGGAGCGGACGCGCCGGAACTGGAACAGCGGAGCAGAGGGCCGGGCACGACGCCCCGGATGTAGCGCCGCGGCGGATGCGGCGCCGGCGGCCGGCGGGCTTGCCGTAGGTGATGGGCTCGGCCAAAGGCAGCGGCCGCGCATGCGGCACGGCGGCGCAAAGAACCGGCGGAGGTCTCGGCCGCCGGTGGCCGCGCCGGTTAACCTGAGCGTATGCCTCGCTACGAGTACCGCTGCCGGAGCTGCGGCGACACCTTCGAACTGAACCGTCCGATGGCCCAGTCGGCCGCCCCCGCCGTCTGCCCCGCGGGCCACGACGACACGGTGAAGCTGCTGTCGACCGTGGCCGTGGGCGGCTCGGCGGCCGCGCCGTCCGCCGCGCCCCGGGCCGGTGCCGGGGGCGGGGGCGGCGGTGGCTGCTGCGGCGGGGGTTGCTGCGGCTGACGCCCCCGAACGGGCCGGCAGGGCTACGAGCCCTGCTGAGCCGTCCGCAGGAACTCCCGCAGGATGCGCTCCCCGGCCAGTACCCCGCGGTCCGGCAGGGCGCTGACCGCGGGCGCCGTCCAGCCGGAATCGGCCAGTTCCCCGTGTCCGGGCCGCCAGCCGCGGTCCGCCGCGAGCAGCAGATCGGCGTCGAGCAGCGAGTCACCGGCGGCCAGCGTCAGCTCGGCACCGGTACGGCGGGCGATCTCGCGCACGGCCGCGCTCTTGGTCAGCGGCTTCGGCACGGCGTAGATCTTGCGGCCCTGGAGGGAGACCGTCCAGCCCCGGCTCTCGGCCCACACGGCGAGTTCCTTCACCCAGTCCTCGGGCAGCAGCTCGCGCTCGACGACCAGATAGGCGAACAGGTCGTCGGCGACCCGGTGCTTGCGCGCCCACGCCGGGTCCGCGGTCTCGGCGAGGTATGCCCGCACCTCGTCCAGCGGTGCGCACTCGTCGGCGAGCCGCGCCGTCACCCGCGCGTGCCAGTCGGGGTCGGACACGCCGTCCACCAGCAGGTGCCCGCCATTGGCGCAGACCGCGTACGTCGGCGCCGGGCCCGGCAGGTTGATGCGCAGATACTGCTTGCGGGTCCGGGTGGTGGTCGGCACGAACACGGCCGCGTCCCCCAGCTCGGTGAGCAGCCGGGCCGCGGTCTCCGTCAGATAGGACAACGGCTTGCTCTCGTGCACCTCCACGCACAGCAGCCGGGGCGCGCGGGCGTCCGGCATGGTCAGCGCGAGGGCCGCCGCGGAGTAGATCAGGGTGCGGTCGAGGTCGCTGGCCACGAGCACCGGCATCAGACCGTCACCGCCTTGCCGTCGGCGCCGGTGGCGCCCCGCGTGTACTTGGGGTGGATCAACCCCATGCAGGTGTACGGGAGTCCGTCGACCTCCTCGACCGGTACGCCGCGCTGCTCGGCCAGCAGCCGTACGTGGTCCAGGTCGGCGCCCGCGCCGGACCGGGCGAGGATCTTCCACGGCACCCGGCGCAGCAGCACCCGGGTGGTCTCGCCCACGCCCGGCTTGACCAGGTTCACGTCGTGGATGCCGTACTCCTCGCTGATCCGCTCGACCGCGGCCCAGCCCGCCCAGCTCGGGGTGCGGTCGGTGGCGGCCAGCTCCTTCACCGCCGTGGCCACCGCGTCCGTGACCTCGGGGAAGCATCCGGAGACCGCGTCCAGGAAGGCCACCGAGACATCCGAGCCGGCGAGTTCGCGGTAGAACTTCGCGCCGTGGAAGTCGTGCGGCCCGACCAGGTCGGCACGCAGGACCGTACGCGAGATCAGGCCGGACACCGTGGAGTTGAGGCAGGCGGACGGGATGAGGAAGTCCTCGCGGGTGCCGTAGGTCCGGACGCAGGAGCCCGGGTCGGCCAGTACCGCGATCTCCGGGGAGAAGCCGGTGATGCCGTCGGACTCCTCGAACTCCCAGATCGCCGAGGCGAGTTCACGGGTGATGGCGCCCTTGCCGGTCCAGCCGTCGACGAAGACGACGTCCCGCGGGTCGTGGTGGGCAGCGAGCCAGCGCAGCGCGTTGGCGTCGATGCCCCGGCCGCGCACGATCGACACGGCGTAGTGCGGCAGGTCGACCCCGTGCCGGAAGCGCGCCCAGCGGCGCATCAGCACGCCGACCGGGGTGCCCGCGCGGGCCAGGGAGACCAGGACCGGGCGGGGGGTGGGGGTCCCCCCGTTCGAGCGAAGCCGAGAGTGGGGGAGTTCGGCGAGGACCGTCTCGGTGACCACGCCGACGGCACGCGCCAGCCGGCCGGCGGTGGCGTCGAGGGCCGCCTGGAACAGCTCCTGGTACTGCTCGCTCGGCTGGTACTCGACCGGCAGCGACTCGGCGTAGTGCGCGCCGCCGCTCTGGATGGCCTCCTCGCGCTCCTCGGTCGGCGCCTCCAGCGTCACGTCCGAGAGGTCCTGGAGCAGCCAGCCGACCTCGTCGGGCGCGTACGAGGAGAAGGCGGGGCCGCGCAGCGGCTCGGACAGCATGGCGGATTTCTCCTCGCAGGAGGCGGGGACGTACAGGGGCTCGGGAACGTACGACGGGACGACGGCGAGCAGGACGTGCGGGGCGTGCGCGCCCAGCCGGGCCAACAGGCCGTCGGGGGCGTGCAGTTCGGGGGTGTCGGCCACCGAGTCGACGACGGCCACGACAGTGTCGAAGCCGCCGCCCGCCACGTTGTAGGCGTAGCGCTCGCCAGGGCCGTCGGCCGGGCCGTCGTGGGCGGGGAAGACGAGGCGGCTGCGTATCGCGTAGCCGGGGTCGTCGACCGCGAGGACGGGCGAGCGGGTGGTGGTGGAGTAGCGCACCTCGGCGCCGACGACCTGCTCCAGTTCGCGGGCGAGCCGCAGCGGCGCGTACATCAGCTCCTCGAAGCCGAGGACCAGGACGCGCCGGGCGCCCGTGGGCAGGGCCTCGGCGACCCGGGCGGCCATGGCGGGCAGGGCCCGCTCCAGACGGGCGCGGTGCACGGGCGTGAATCCGTGCCGTCCGCCGTCGGGCAGCCCGTGCGGCCAACGCAACTCCACCCGCCCGGCCTGACCCCGCCCCACCCACTCGGACACGGCGGCGACGCTGAAGGGGACCGTGAGCCCGGCGGGCACGGGAGCGCCGGGGACGGCGACAGGGCTGGCGACGACGGGGCCGGCGGTGACGGGGGCGGTCACCCGGCTGGTAAAGCCGGGGGCGGGGCCGGCGGTGACGGGAGCCGTCACGGGGCCGGCGGCGGCATCGGGGGCGGGGGCGGCGTCGGATTCGGCGGTGCCCTGGTCGGCGACTTCACCGGCATCGGCATCGGCACCGGCACCGGCATCGGCATCGGCATCGGCATCGGCATCGGCATCGGCATCCGAAGGAGTACCGTCCGGCGCGGAGCGGTTCGGCGCGGGCGGGGCGTGGCGGGCGACCAGTTCGCGGCCCTTTTCCAGGACCCCGGCCGGGAGGCGCAGCGCGCCCGAGGCGGTGGCGACCAGGTCCACGCGGGTGTCCGTCTCCCGGGCGAAGTCCGCCAGCCGCGCGCGGTCGGCCGAGGCGCGCATGTCGACCAGGGCGACCACCACATAACGTCGGCGCGGATAGCGTTCGTGCAGGTCGCGAAGGGTGTTCAGGACCGTGTTGCCGGTGGAGAACTCGTCGTCGACGAGCACCAGCGGGCCGTCGCCGACCAGCAGCGTCGGATCCTCCGGCAGCAGCAGGTGCGTGGTGGCGTGCGAGTGGGTCTCCTCGAAACCGCCGGCCCGGGCCACCCCCGGCACCGGGCGGCGGGTGGAGTGCAGGTACGGGGCGAGCGCCAGGCCGTCGGCGACCGAGTGGCCGAGCCCGGTGGCGGTCTCCGCGTAGCCGACGACGACCGCGGCGGCGGACTCTTCCTCGCCCAGCAGTTCCCGCACCCGGCGGCCGAGGGCGACCCCGTGGCCGTACACCACGGCCGGCGACTGCGGTACGTGCTTGCCCAGGACGTTGGAGACGAGCAGGTGCGCCCGCTTGGGATTGCGGCGCAGGGCGAGCCCGAGCAGGCCGTGCAGCGCGTCGTCGCCCGTCAGCTCGACACCGAGCCGCTCGGTGACCCAGCTGCCGGACCACGCCCCGGCGCTCGCCGCGGAGCGCGTGGGGTGCGGGGGATGCTGGGAGTGCGGGGGCCCGGGAGGCCCAGGGGGGCCAGGGGGCATTGGGGTGGTGGGTTTCATGGGGTCCATGGGGTTCCTTGTGGCGGGCGCTCAGCCGGGTATGCCGGCGGCGAGCAGCTCCACGAAGCCGACGTCCTCGTTGGCGACGCCGAACGCCTCGGCACGCAGCAGGGTGCGCTCGGCCCAGGCGCGGTGCGGCTTCACCTCGTTCATCTTGTTCGTGTAGGCCGACCGGAGTACACCTCCGCCGCCACGTTCCGGCCGCAGGATGTCCTGCGCGTCACTGAACTCCTCGTGACTGACCACGGACAGTGCGTGCACGGGAAGCACATGGGAGGGGTGGATGCAGGTCTTGCCGAGCAGACCGTTGGCCTGGTCCAGGGAGATCTCCCGCAGCAGCCCGTCCATCGCGTGCTCGATGAGCCTCTCACGCAACTCGACGGCCTGCCCCTCCAGGAACGGACTGCTGCGCAGCATCGGCTTGAACATGCGCTCCGGGACCCGGAAGTACTCCCACACCGGGCCGGTGACCGTGAAGCCGGTGCCGTCCGCGCGCCCGAGCATGTTGACCACGTCGGCGATCACGGAGGCCACGATCTGGACATCGTACGCCGTCATGTCGGGCGCCCGGCGCAGCCCGTACGAGGAGCAGAAGTCGGTCACGCCGAGGCGCAGGGCGAGCACCCGGTCGCGGTACTTGTCGACCGCGCGGAAGATCCCCTCCAGGGCCTGCACCCGGGACTCCCGGTACAGCAGCTCCGGCGACTCCAGGACCGGCATCGCGAACAGCCGTCTGCCGCTGGCCGTCTCGGCGCTCGCCAGCGCCTCCAGGAAGAGGAGCCCGCGCTCCCCGGTGAACTTCGGCAGGACGAAGCCGGACAGCAGGCGGATGCTCGCGCCGAGCCGCCGCGCCAGGTCGGGGATCTGGTCGGGGACGCGGACCCGGATGAACAGCAGTGGCAGCTGCGCCTCCGGCCGGGACGCCAGGTCGGCGAACTGCCGGACGAGGTTCTCCTCGCCGGCCACGACATCCGCGTCGTCGATCGAGTCCTCCAGGCACAGCACCATCGAGACCACGCCGAGTCCGGCCTGCTTGACGATGTCGTCGGCGAGCCGCGGCCTGGTGGCCGGGCTGTACAGCGTGGCGCCCAGAGCCGCGGAGAGCAGCCGGGCCGAGGAGTCGGCGGTGAACTCGCACGGCTCCTGGTGAAAGAGGCGCTGCCGCTCCTCAGGGGCGATGTGCCCGAAATGACGCATAAAACTCCCCCGTGGCGCAAGGTGATCCTGTCGAGTCCTTGAAAGGGTGGCCGGTAATAGTACGTAGGGATTCATGCCCGAGGTTCCCGTCGGGCATGAACTTCAGGTAACCCGACCGTGTCAGGCACCGCCACCCCCGCATTGTCGTGACCGACCCCCGCATTGTCGTGACCAGGTCCGAGAGGGCAGGATGACCGCATGACGCACGCGATGCTGAAAGGGTCGAACGTCCCGCTGGAGGCCACGACGGTACGTGCCGTGCTGCGCTGGTCGTCCGGGCAGGGAATCCCCGACGTCGACGCCTCGGCGCTGCTCCTCGGCCCCGACGGTCGTGTGCGTTCCGACGAGGACTTCGTCTTCTACAACCAGCCCCGGCACCCCTCCGGGAAGGTGTGGCGACTCGGCAAGAAGCGGGTCACCGAGGGCCTCACCGACACGATCCAGACAGATCTGTCGGGTGTCGACCCCGCTGTGAGCCGGATTCTCCTGGTCGCTTCGGCGGACGGCGTCACCTTCGACCGCGTACAGTCGCTGCGCATTCTGCTGTACGACGCGACGGCCGGCGACGGTGAGGCGTTGGCGTACTTCGACGTCAAGCCGGAGACCGGTGCGGAGACGGCCCTGATCTGCGGCGAGTTGTACCGGCGCGGCGAGGGCTGGAAGTTCCGTGCCCTGGGCGAGGGCTACTCGAACGGTCTCAAGGGCCTGGCCGTGGACTTCGGCATCTCGGTGGACGAGTCGGGCGCGGGCCAGGATTCCGGTTCGCGGGCGCCGGAGATCTCCCGGCCGCTGCCTCCGGAGCAGCCGACGGTGCCGGCTGCGCCTGCGGTTCCGCCTGCGGCTGGGGCTGGGGTTCCGGCCACGGCCGCGGTTCCGGCCCAGCCGGCGGGCGCGGTGCCGGCCCAGGCCGCGTACGGGTATCCGCAGTCGACGTCTGCGCAGTCTGCGTACGGGTATCCGCAGGCGGAGTCGTCGCAGCCGGCGTACGGGTATCCGCCGCCGGTGGCGGCGGGGCCGGGGCCAGGGCCGGATGTGCGGTTGCCGCCGCAGGGGCCGCAGTTCATCAGCCGGTAGCCTGCGGCGGGCCTGGGGGCGGGGGGCCGGGGGGCCGGGGGCGTTGTCGGGTGGGCGCGGGTGCGTCCTGGCTGGTCGCGCAGTTCCCCGCGCCCCTATAGGGGGATCCGTCGTCCGGTCGGTGCGGGTGCGTCGTGGGTCGTTGCGCCGTTCCCCGCGCCCCTGCAGAGGCATCCGTCGTCCGGTCGGTGCGAGTGCGTCGTGGCTGGTCGCGCAGTTCCCCGCGCCCCTATAGGGGCATCCGTCGTCCGGTCGGTGCGAGTGCGTCGTGGCTGGTCGCGCAGTTCCCCGCGCCCCTGTAGAGGCATCCGTCGTCCGGTCGGTGCGAGTGCGTCGTGGGTCGTTGCGCCGTTCCCCGCGCCCCTGCTGGGGCGCGAGGTGTTCTGGGGTGGTCAGCGGCCTGTTTGGGTTTTGTAGCCTCTGCCCCACTGGAGGCCCCAGCCGTAGAGGCGGTCCAGTTCGCCCTGGAAGCCGTACACGAACTGCACCTCGCGGCGGACCAGTAGTTCCCCCTTGACGTTCTCTATCAGCACCACGGCGCAGGAGCGTGCCTGTGGGTGGCGTTCGTCCAGGCCTATCTCGATGCGGGGACCGTTGCTCGGGTAGAGCGTGACGATCGCGTGGGTGCGGTCGAAGGCCGGCGTCTGGTCGTAGATGTACACGAAGACCAGGAGCCGTTTGATGTTGTCCCGGTGGTCCAGGTTGATGTACATCGTCTCGCCGGACGCCGAACCGAACCGGTCGTCGCCGCTCAGCTTGACGTACGGCGGTGCGTTGACGTCCCCCAGGTAGCCGCCGAGGGGCTGTACGACGCCCTTGGTGCCGTCGCTCAGTTCGTACAGGCAGCCCAGGTCGAGGTCGACGTTGACCATGCTCTGCCCGTGTCCGAGGACCTCCGGGGGCTTGAGCGCCTTGAAGGGGTGCCGGAACAGGCTGGTGCGCAGCGCATCGCCCATGTCGGCCTCGCGCATCCGCCAGGTCAGATTGACGCGCAGATGCCCGGTGGCCGCGTCCTGCTTGGTCAGGGACACCTGCTGGTGCCGTTTGGTGAGCTGGATGGAGTTGGTGGCGGCGCTGCCCGAGTCGAACTCGGCCGCCCGCCCGCCCAGCAGTCCGTCGAAGAAGCCCATTCCCGCCCCCAGTACTCATGCCCGACGTGTGCGGGGCGGCCGAACGCGTCGACGGCCCCGCACAGAGCGTTCCTCACCGCCCGGGGTGTCACACCCCGGACGCGACCTCGGCCTTCTCGTCCGAGTCCGTGTCGCCTTCGGCCGCGGCCAGTGCGCGGTTGCGGCGGACGGAGGACCAGAAGGAGGCAGCGATCAGGATGACACCGACCAGGCCGGTGATGACCTCGTTGATCTGGAACTGGATGGTGACCAGGAGGAGCACGGCCAGGGCGCCGATCGCGTAGTGGGCGCCGTGTTCCAGATAGACATAGTCGTCCAGGGTGCCCTGGCGCACCAGGTAGACGGTCAGCGACCGGACGTACATCGCGCCGATGCCCAGACCCAGCGCCATCAGGACGATGTCGTTCGTGATGGCGAAGGCGCCGATCACACCGTCGAAGGAGAAGGACGCGTCCAGGACCTCAAGGTAGAGGAACATGAAGAACGCGGCCTTGCCGGCCAGGACGACCGCCGAACGCTTCTTGCCGGTGCGGGCGGCCTCCTCTTCCTCCTCCTGCTCCCGTTCCTCGTCTTCCTCCAGCCGGTCCTCGAAGAAGCCGGACAGGCCGCCGACGACCATGTACGTGATCAGACCGGCGATGCCGGAGATCAGGACGGTCTGCGCCTTGTCGGCGTGCGCGCCGCCGTGCTGGTGGGCGTGGGCGGCGAAGGTGAAGGAGGTGATGAGCAGGACGGCGAGCGCGATGCAGACCGACAGCATGTCGACCTTGCCGAGCTTGGCCAGCGGCCGCTCGATCCAGCGCAGCCACTGGACGTCCCGCTCCTCGAAGATGAAGTCAAGAAAGATCATCAACAGGAACATGCCACCGAAGGCGGCGATCGCCGGGTGGGCGTCGGTCACCAGTTGCTGGTAGTGGTCCTTGTTGTTGAGCGCGAGGTCGACGGCCTCGATGGGGCCCATCTTCGCGGTGATCGCGACGATCACGACCGGGAAGACCAGCCGCATGCCGAACACCGCGATGAGCACGCCGACCGTGAGGAAGATCTTCTGCCAGAAGGCATTCATCTTCTTCAGGACCCCGGCGTTGACCACCGCGTTGTCGAACGACAGCGAGATTTCGAGGATGGACAGGATCGCCACGATGCCGAATGCGGTCCACCCCCCGTACAGGACCGCGGCGACCAGGCCGAGCGCGGTGACCGCGAACGACCAGCCGAAGGTTTTGAGAAGCACTGGCTACCCCATCGTGTGTTGGGGGTCCCCACCCAGACGCAGTCTGAGGGAGATTTTCCCCCGCGCCGTACTCGGCTTTACGAAACGTTGACTCCGAAGTCTAGAGCGATACCCCGGAGCCCCGACGCGTACCCCTGTCCTACCGCGCGGAACTTCCATTCCCCCTGGTAGCGGTACAACTCACCGAAGATCATCGCGGTCTCGGTGGAGGCGTCCTCGCTGAGGTCGTAACGGGCGAGTTCCTGCCCGTCCGCCTGGTTGACGACCCGGATGAAGGCGTTGGAGACCTGCCCGAAGGTCTGGCTGCGCTCGTCCGCCATGTGGATCGAGACCGGGAAGACGATCTTGTCGCAGCCGGCCGGGACCTTCGGCAGGTCCACCAGGATGCTCTCGTCGTCGCCCTCGCCCTCACCGGTGAGGTTGTCACCGGTGTGCTCCACCGAGGCGTCCGGGCTCTTGAGGTTGTTGTAGAAGACGAACCACTCGTCGCCGAGGACCCGGCCGCCCTGGCACAGCAGCGCGCTGGCGTCCAGGTCGAAGTCGGCTCCGGTGGTGGAACGCGCGTCCCAGCCGAGCCCGATCATGACGTTGGTGAGGTTCGGTGCGGCCTTGGAGAGGGAGACATTGCCTCCCTTGGCGAGCGTGACGCCCATGTTGCTGGTCCTCCCCTGGGTGGAGCTTCTCCGGTTGTCCTGCGGGTCCGGCGCCGGCCCCGGACGGAGCGGCACCGGACACAGCGGTCACGTCTCAGACGTTGACGCCGAAGTCCTGTGCGATGCCGCGCAGGCCCGAGGCGTAGCCCTGGCCGATGGCGCGGAACTTCCACTCCGCGCCGTTCCGGTACAGCTCGCCGAAGACCATGGCGGTCTCCGTGGAGGCGTCCTCACTGAGGTCGTAACGGGCGATCTCCTGCTGGTTGGCCTGGTTGACGACGCGGATGAAGGCGTTGCGCACCTGGCCGAAGGACTGCTGGCGGGTCTCCGCGTCGTAGATCGACACCGGGAAGACGATCTTGTCGACGTCGGCCGGGACCGTCGCGAGGTCGACCTTGATGACCTCGTCGTCGCCCTCGCCCTCACCGGTGAGGTTGTCACCGGTGTGCTCGACGGAGCCGTCGGGGCTCTTGAGGTTGTTGAAGAACACGAAGTTCTGGTCGCTGCCGACCTTGCCCGCCGTGTTCAGCAGCAGCGCGCTCGCGTCGAGGTCGAAATCGGTGCCGGTGGTGGTGCGGACGTCCCAGCCCAGACCGACGAGGACCGCGGTCAGGCCCGGGGCCTCCTTGGTCAGTGATACGTTGCCGCCCTTGCTGAGGCTGACTCCCACGAGTCCTCCATGTGTGTCCGGGGGCGGGGAGCCCCGTGAGTCGTCGGATATCGGATCAACGACTCGATCCTAGTAATGGGTTCCCGCCCCCCGCAGGCCCTGGGACCGAAGAAACGAACGCGTGTCGGTCGCAGGGCACCGCGTCACAGGCTGCCGAGCGCCTGTACGTAGCCGTCGAGGTCACGCGCGTCCGGCAGGTCGTTGACGACGGTCCACCGCACGACGCCTTCCTTGTCGATGATGAAGGTGCCGCGGACGGCGCAGCCCTTGTCCTCGGCGAAGACGCCGTACGCGCGCGAGGTCTCGCCGTGCGGCCAGAAGTCGCTCAGCAGGGGGTACTCAAGGCCCTCCTGCTCGGCGAAGACCCGCAGGGTGTGGATGGAGTCGTTGGAGACGGCGAGCAGCTGCGTGTCGTCGTTGACGAACGTGGGCAGGTTGTCGCGCAGTTCGCACAGCTCACCGGTGCAGACACCGGTGAAGGCGAAGGGATAGAAGAGGAGCACCACGTTCTTCTGGCCGCGGAAGTCCGAGAGCTTCACGCCGCGGCCGTGGTTGTCCTTGAGTTCGAAGTCGGGCGCCTTGTCGCCGACCTGGATCGCCATCGTCCTGCATCCCTTCGGTGGGGGCTGTTCGGGTGAGACCACCCTACGCAGCGATCACCGGAGCCGATGCGGGCGGCCGGGCTGAGCCATGCGGCCCAGCCCGGCGGGAACGGGCCCGTCCGGCGATCGGGGACGGGCCGTTCAGGCCGCTGCGGGTGTACGGGGGATCAGTCCCCCGAGGACGGTCACCGCGGCGGCCGGCGTCACCTCTGGGAAGGTCACCTCTGGGAAAAGGTCACCGCTTCGACTTCGCGGCCTTCGGCGTCACCAGACGCGAGCCGCTCCAGTCCTTGCCCACGCTGACGCTCTTGGACGCGGACAGACCTGCGGTCGTCGCAGCCTCCGAGATGTCGCTCGGCTCCACGTAGCCGTCACGCCCGGTCTTCGGGGTCAGCAGCAGGATCGAACCGCCTTCTTCGATGTACGTGATGGCGTCCACCAGCACATCTGTCAGGTCGCCGTCGTCGTCGCGGAACCACAGCACCACGGCATCGGCCACGTCGTCGTAGTCCTCGTCGACGAGCTCGCTGCCGATCGTGTCCTCGATGGCCTCACGAAGCTCCTGTTCGGCGTCTTCGTCGTAGCCGATCTCCTGGACCACCTGTCCGGGCTGGAACCCCAGCCGGGCGGCAGGGTTCGTCCGCTCCTCCGCGTGGTCCGCGGTCGCGCTCACGGGTTGCCTCCTGATCATGTTTCGATGAATAACTCAGCCACGCGCGTGCGCGAAGCATTGGCCGTAGTCCACACGGGCGGGGCGGATCGCGCAAGTACCCGGCCGTCCAGACCGTCGAAACGGTGACGATCCCGACCGTGTCGTCGCAACTCCTGGCACCGTATCGCGCGACTGGCGGCCACACACCACACCCTATTGCCCGATTTGCCCCGTTCGAAATCCTCCGCGTATGCGTCTATCGAACAACTTTGTCAGCAACGATACGCCCTGGGCGTATCGCCGCGTTTCGACCGGAGAGCCCGTAACGCGAGGCGGGAGGGGCCTTACGGGGTTGCCGTATCGCCGCACGGCAGAGATGACGTACGTCGCCCCGAGGTACACGATGGGGAACGACGCAGAGACACACGGAGAAAGTAGCGAAAGCAGAAAAAACAGCCCTCTGACAGGTAAGGAACAGCGTGGCTTCCGGATCCGATCGCAATCCGATCATCATTGGCGGCCTGCCGAGTCAGGTTCCTGACTTCGACCCCGAGGAAACCCAGGAGTGGCTCGACTCCCTGGACGCCGCCGTCGACCAGCGCGGCCGTGAGCGGGCCCGCTACCTGATGCTCCGCCTGATCGAGCGGGCCCGCGAGAAGCGGGTGGCCGTGCCCGAGATGCGCAGCACGGACTACGTCAACACCATCGCGACCAAGGACGAGCCGTTCTTCCCGGGCAACGAGGAGATCGAGCGCAAGATCCTCAACGCGACCCGCTGGAACGCGGCCGTGATGGTCTCGCGCGCCCAGCGCCCCGGCATCGGCGTCGGCGGCCACATCGCCACCTTCGCCTCCTCCGCCTCCCTGTACGACGTGGGCTTCAACCACTTCTTCCGCGGCAAGGACGACGGCAGCGGCGGTGACCAGGTCTTCTTCCAGGGCCACGCCTCTCCTGGCATTTACGCGCGCGCGTACCTGCTCGACCGGCTCACCGACGCCCAGCTCGACGGCTTCCGCCAGGAGAAGTCGAAGTACCCCGACGGGCTGTCCAGCTATCCGCACCCGCGCTCCATGCCGGACTTCTGGGAGTTCCCCACGGTCTCCATGGGGCTCGGCCCGCTCGCCGCGATCTTCCAGGCCCGGATGAACCGCTACCTGGAGGCCCGCGGCATCGCGGACACCTCCGGGTCGCACGTGTGGGCCTTCCTCGGCGACGGCGAGATGGACGAGCCGGAGTCACTGGGCCAGCTGACCATCGCGGCCCGCGAGAGCCTGGACAACCTGACCTTCGTGGTGAACTGCAACCTCCAGCGGCTGGACGGGCCGGTGCGCGGCAACGGCAAGATCATCCAGGAGCTGGAGTCGGTCTTCCGGGGCGCCGGCTGGAACGTGATCAAGCTGGTCTGGGACCGCACCTGGGACCCGCTGCTCGCCCAGGACCGGGACGGCGTGCTGGTCAACAGGATGAACACCACGCCGGACGGCCAGTTCCAGACGTACGCCACCGAGTCCGGCGACTACATCCGGCGGCACTTCTTCGGCGACGACCACCGGCTGCGCGCGATGGTCGAGCACCTGACCGACGACCAGATCCTGCACCTGGGGCGCGGCGGTCACGACCACCGGAAGATCTTCGCGGCGTTCTCCGCGGCCAAGGCGCACAAGGGCCAGCCGACGGTGATCCTCGCCAAGACCATCAAGGGCTGGACGCTGGGCCCGAACTTCGAGGGCCGCAACGCCACCCACCAGATGAAGAAGCTCACGGTCGACGACCTGAAGCACTTCCGCGACCGGCTGCACCTGCCGATCTCCGACAAGGAACTGGAGTCCGGCCCGCCGCCGTACTACCACCCGGGCCGGGACTCGGCGGAGATGCAGTACATGCACGACCGGCGCAAGGGTCTCGGCGGCTACGTCCCGACCCGCGTCGTACGCTCCCGGCCGCTCGTGCTGCCGGACGACAAGACGTACGCGACCGTGAAGAAGGGCACCGGTCAGCAGTCCATCGCCACGACCATGGCGTTCGTACGACTGCTGAAGGACCTCATGCGGGACAAGGAGATCGGCCGCCGGTTCGTGCTGATCGCGCCGGACGAGTACCGCACGTTCGGCATGGACTCCTTCTTCCCGAGCGCGAAGATCTACAACCCGCTCGGCCAGCAGTACGAGTCGGTGGACCGGGACCTGCTCCTCGCCTACAAGGAGTCGCCGACCGGTCAGATGCTGCACGACGGCATCTCGGAGGCGGGCTGCACGGCGTCGCTGATCGCGGCGGGCTCGGCCTACGCGACCCATGGCGAGCCGCTGATCCCGGTCTACGTCTTCTACTCGATGTTCGGTTTCCAGCGCACCGGTGACCAGTTCTGGCAGATGGCCGACCAGCTGGCGCGCGGTTTCGTGCTGGGTGCGACCGCCGGGCGTACGACTCTGACCGGTGAGGGGCTCCAGCACGCGGACGGTCACTCCCAGCTGCTCGCCTCGACCAACCCGGCGTGCGTCGCCTACGACCCGGCGTACGGGTACGAGATCGCGCACATCGTGCAGGACGGGCTGCGCCGGATGTACGGCGGTGACGCCGAGCACCCGCACGGCGAGGACGTCTTCTACTACCTCACGGTCTACAACGAGCCCATCCAGCACCCGGCCGAACCGGCGAACGTGGACGTCGAGGGCATCCTCAAGGGCATCCACCGGCTCGGCGAGGGCACCTCGGGCTCGATCCCGGCGCAGATCATGGCCTCCGGTGTCGCGGTGCCGTGGGCGCTTGAGGCGCAGCGGCTGCTCGGCGAGGAATGGAACGTGCGGGCGGACGTCTGGTCGGCGACCTCCTGGAGCGAGCTGCGGCGGGAGGCCGTGGCGTGCGAGGAGCACAACCTGCTGCATCCGGAGGAGGAGCAGCGCACTCCGTACGTCACCCGGAAGCTGGGCGGGGCCGAGGGGCCGTTCGTGGCCGTGTCCGACTGGATGCGGGCAGTGCCGGACCAGATCGCGCGGTGGGTGCCCGGGACCTACCAGTCCCTGGGCGCGGACGGCTTCGGGTTCGCCGACACCCGGGGGGCGGCGCGGCGGTTCTTCCACATCGACGCGCAGTCGGTCGTGGTGGCGGTGCTGACGGAGTTGGCGCGGGAGGGCAAGGTCGACCGTTCGGTGCTGAAGCAGGCGGTTGATCGGTATCGGCTGTTGGAGGTGTCGCCGTAGGCCTCCGGCGGTTGGGCAGTGGTTCGGCCTCGGCCGGGTGGGGGTGGGGGTTGTTTGCGCCGTTCCCCGCGCCGCGCCCCTGGGGGGGGTGGCGAGTCGGGAACAGCCGGTTCCCGGGCGCGGCGGCGTGGGGGCTGGTCGCGCAGTTCCCCGCGCCCCTGGGGGGTGGCGAGCCACGGACGGTCAGATTTTCGGGCGCGGCCGAGTGGGGGTTGGCCGCGCAGTTCCCCGCGCCCCTGACGGGGTGGCGAGCCACGAAGGGCCGGCTTGCGGCCTCGGCAGCGTGGGGGCTGAGCGCGCAGTTCCCCGCGCCCCTGACGGGGGCGCGGGTGGGGTGGGGGGGCTGAAGGGTCACTGCGGGCGGTCGTGCCCCTTTTAGGGGCGCGGGGAACTGCGCGACCAGCCCCACACAGCCGCAACCGGAAAACCACCGCCACCGACCACCGCGCAGGCCCCACCAGGGGCGCGGGGAACTGCGCGACCAGCCCCACACAGCCGCAGCCGGAAAGCAACCGTCACAGATCACCGTGCAGCCCCCGGCACGGGGGCAACGCGCTGCCCCCCTCCAGCAGCGCGCCACCGCCCCCGTCGTCCCCCTATGCCCTGCGGAGGACTTGACCCACTGTGACCCGCGGCGCGCGTCGGGGCGAGGGATCTTCCGGGGAGTCACCCTGATAGGCGAACTCCCCGGAATCCGGCGTGCCGGACGGGTGGGCGCGGCGCGGGCTCAGATGTGGCCCATGCCCGCACCCGCCTCCGCGTTCTCGCCGCGCTTGGTCAAGAGCGCCACCAGGACGGCGACGACCGCGACGCCCGCGGCCACGAAACACGCCAGGCTCATGCCGGAGATGAACGTGTCGTGCGCAACGGTGGTGATCTTCGAAGCGATGGCCCCGGGCGTGCCCTTCGCCACCGGTGCCACCCCCACCTGCACCGCTTCGGACGCCTGCGCGAGCTGCGCCGACGTGAGCTTCGGCAGCCCCGCGCGCGTCCAGTTGCCCGCCAGGTCGCTGTCGACCTTGGACGCCATCACGGCACCCAGCACCGCCGTACCGAGGCTGCCGCCGATCTGCATCGCGGCCTGCTGGAGCCCGCCGGCCACGCCGGACAGCTCCATCGGGGCGTTGCCGACGATGACCTCGGTGGCGCCGACCATGACCGGGGCGAGGCCGAGGCCCAGCAGCGCGAACCAGAGCGACATCGCACCGCTGCCGGTACCCGCGTCCAGCGTCGACATGCCGTACATCGCGATGGCCGTGAGGGCCATGCCGCCCGCGAGCGGGACCCGGGGGCCCAGCTTGGTGATCATGGCGCCCGCCAGCGGAGAGCCGACGATCATCATGCCGGTGAGCGGAAGCAGGTGCAGACCGGCGTCGATCGGGCTCATGCCGTGCACGTTCTGCAGGTAGAACGTGACGAAGAACAGGCCGCCCATGAAGGCGATGGCCATGAGGACCATCAGCACCACACCGGCCGACAGCGCCACGGACCGGAACAGGCCGAGCGGGATCAGCGGTTCCTTGACCTTCGTCTCCCAGAAGGAGAAGGCGGCGAAGAGGAGGACCGAGCCGACGATGAAGCCCCACGTCTTGCCGTCGCCCCAGCCCCACGCCGGGGCCTTGATGAGCGCCCAGACGAGGCAGAACATCGCGCCGGACAGCAGCGCGATGCCGGGGATGTCGAAGGAGCGCGGGGCGTTGTCGGCGCGGTGGTTCCTGAGGATCAGCAGGCCGAGGACCAGGGCCAGGACGCCGACGGGCACATTGATGAAGAACACCGACTGCCAGTTGACGTGCTCGACCAGGACGCCGCCGAGGATCGGGCCGCCCGCGGTGGAGGCACCGATGACCATGCCCCAGATGCCGATCGCCATGTTGAGCTTCTCGGCCGGGAAGGTGGCCCGCAGCAGGCCGAGCGCGGCCGGCATCAGCAGCGCGCCGAACAGGCCCTGGAGGACGCGGAAGGTGACGACCAGTCCGATGCTGTCGGACAGGCCGATGGCGCCGGACGCGGCCGCGAAGCCGACGACGCCGATCAGGAAGGTCTGCCGGTGACCGAACCGGTCGCCGAGCTTGCCCGCGGTGATCAGGGAGACCGCGAGGGCGAGGAAGTAACCGTTGGTGATCCACTGGACCTGGGCGAAGGTCGCGCCGAGGTCCTTCTGGATGGCGGGGTTGGCGATGGCCACGATGGTGCCGTCGAGGGCCACCATCATGACCCCTACGGCGACGGTGATGAGCGTGAACCACGGGTGGCCGCGCAGGCCGGTGGCCGAAGCCGGGACGGACGGGTCGGCCGGAAGCCCGTCCGCTCTGCCCTCCGACCCCGTCGCGTCGATGGTGGTCTGACTAGTCATACCTTCGAGGCTAATGACAGCCTCTGACAATTGACAAACCAAATCACTCGCCGGTAACTGTCACGCCGATCACATATAGCTTGAACTGCAAGAACAGTTCGCTCAACCGGTGGAGGCCATCCGTGGAGACGCTGCGCGAGCGCAAGAAGCGCCGTACCCGGGACGCGCTGCTGCACGTCGCCCTCGACCTCTTCACCGCGCAGGGGTACGAGCAGACGACCGTCGACGAGATCGCCGACGCCGTAGAAGTGTCGCAGCGCACCTTCTTCCGCTACTTCCCCGGAAAGGAGGAGGCCGCCTTCGCCGTTCAGGCGATGGCCGAGGCCCATTTCATCCAGGCGGTACGGGAACGTCCGCCGCACGAGCCCCCGCTGGAGGCGCTGCGCCAGGCCATGCTGGAGGGCTGGGACACCGTGCACGAGGCCATCGGCTTCGTCGTCCCGGTCGAGACGTATCTGCGCATGTTCCGGGTGATCGAGTCGACGCCCGTGCTGCTCGCCGCCCATCTGCGCCGCTCGGTGGAGACGGAGGACACGCTGGCCCGGCTGCTCGCCGAGCGTGAGGGCGTGGACGTCGACACGGACCCGCGGCCGCGCCTCCTGGTGGCCGTGTTCGGCGCGGTCATGCGGTTGACGGGGCGCGTCTGGTCGATGGGCGACGACTTCAGCGTCGCGGCAATGCGCGATCTGACCAGGTGGTACCTGGATCAGGTGGGACCGGAACTGATCGGGAGCTGGCGGCAGGGCTGAGACTGCCGCCGTTCAGGGGACGCCGCCGACGGAAACCGCCCTACCGGACGCCGCGACGGGACCCGACCGGACACCGCGCCAAAAGACGCCGCGCCGGGTGACGCCGCCCGGAACCAGGTCACCGGCGTGTCCACCGGAACGGCCCCCACCGTGTCCGCCGAAGGGTGAGACCTGTCACTTGGTTACCGCGAGACCCTCTCGTTCTCCTAGTGTGTCCTCCCAGTGACTTCCTTCGACACCTCCCCGCAACTCAACGTCTGGCGCGCGCTGCTCGCGCTGGCCGTCGTGTTCGTGATGCTCGCGACCACCGGCTGGACCGCCCTGCGCAGCCACCGGGAGGCAAGCGCCCTACAGGTCTCCCTCTCGGCCTGGGAGCACGGCAGCCTGCACGGCCACCGGCTGCCCGACCCGAACGCGGCCCCCGCCGTGCTCACCCGGTTCTTCGCCTCGCTCGGCGCGCAGGAGCGCACCCACCTGGCGCACCGGTACCCGCTCGCGGTCGGCAACATGAACGGCGCCCCGGTCGACCTGCGCTACCGCGCCAACCACATCGCCCTCGACCAGGCGCGCAAGGTCGAGAAGAAACGCATGCACGACAGCAGGCTCACGCCCGACGGGCAGCAGCAGGCGGGCCGCCGCATGCACCGCTACGAGGCGCTGATGACCAAGGGCCGGCACATCCTCGCCTTCGACCCCGCGGGCTCGGGCCGGATCGCCGAGGTGTTCGGCAACCTGCGGACGGCCCAGCGGATCTCGGTCGTCGTCCCCGGCGTCGATACCGACGTGCTCACCTTCCAGAAGACGTACAGCCCGTACTCGGCGCCGGTCGGCATGGCCAAGGCCCTGTACGCGGCGGAGCGCGCGCAGAGCCCCGCCACCCGTACGGCCGTGATCGCCTGGGCCGACTACACCGCGCCGGGCGGCCTCGGCGTCGACGCGGCCACCGCGATGCGCGCCGAGGACGGCGCCGTCCGGCTGAACGCACTGCTGCGGGCGCTGCCCGGCGCCGCCCCGGTGGCGCTGTTCTGCCACAGCTACGGCTCCGTGGTCTGCGGGGTGGCCGCGCACGGCATGCCGCGCCGGGTGACCGACCTGGCGGTGGCGGGCAGCCCGGGCATGCGGGTCGCGAACGCCGCGCACCTGGGCACGAGCGCCCGGGTGTGGTCGATGCGGGACGCCGGCGACTGGATCCAGGACGTGCCGTATCTGGAGGTCGGCGGGCTGGGGCACGGGGCCGATCCGGTCTCCGCGGCGTTCGGCGCGCGGGTGCTGTCGGCGTGGGACGCCGAGGGGCACAGCGGCTATTTCGAACCGGGCACGGACAGCCTGCGCAACTTCGCGGACGTCGGGGTCGGCGCATACCGCTCGGTGACGTGCGCCCGCAGTGACGCCGGGTGCCAGGCGGGTTTGTCCGGCACGTCGAAGGTCGAACGCGCGTAGAAGTGCAGGAAGTGCGGTCCGCTCGGGTAGCGACGGAAAGACCTGGTGCCGCATACGATGACCCGCATGGGTGACGTACTGGCCGGATTTCATGCCACCTGGGAGTTCGACTCCGACTCCGTGCTCATCCGTTACGAACGGGGGATTCGAACGCCCAAGCTGTTCCAGGTGCTCGGCGAACGGCGGGTCCCCGTGTCCGCGCTCGCGGGGGTGACGCTCTCCCCGGGCCGGCGCGGCTCGCTCGTGCTGAGCGCCCGGCCCCGGCCCGGCGCCGACCCGCTCGTGGAGGCGGCGGCCGGACAGCTCAAGGAGCACAGCGACCCGTACCGGCTGGTGGTGCCCGCGGAGCGGGCCCGGCTCGCCGAGGAGTACGCAGGTGA
Source organism: Streptomyces sp. NPDC001270 (assembly GCF_042896695.1). Classification (NCBI taxonomy): domain Bacteria; kingdom Bacillati; phylum Actinomycetota; class Actinomycetes; order Kitasatosporales; family Streptomycetaceae; genus Streptomyces; species Streptomyces sp. NPDC001270. The sequence continues at coordinate 71,094 of NZ_JBIAXM010000021.1, forward strand.
CCTGCGCGCGCGGCTCACCGAGACCGGCCCGGCCGAACACCATCTGGTGGACGCGCCCGAGGCTCCCCGGCACTTCAAGGCGTACGACGGGAAGGCGACCTTCGACGGGACGTCGGTGCACTTCCGCTGGTCCCGGACGGGCGCGTCCTCAGCGAAGTGGAAGGCCGGCGACCAGAGCTTCCGGATCGCCGATCTCGGCGGCGTCGAGTGGCACTCGCCCGAGGCGTTCGAGGGGCACCTGCGGCTGCTGCGCCGCTCCCCCGCCGCCGCCGGGTCCGCCCGGCCCGACCAGGATCCTGCGACGGTCGTCTTCGGCCACGGCTACGGGCCCGTCCACGAGTCGCTGCCCTTCGCCGCGGCGGTGCTGGCCGCGGTGCGGGCGCGCGGCCCGGTGGCGGCGGTGCCCGCGGCCGTGCCCTCGGCCCCGTCGCGCCGCCGTGATCCCGCCGACATCGCCGAGCGGATCAGGCACCTGGGGGAACTGCACCTGGCCGGGCTCGTGACGGACGAGGAGTTCTCCCTGAAGAAGGCCGAGCTGCTGGCGGAGCTGTAGTCGCCGGGGTCAGCCGCGGGCCCGCGACCGCTCGAAGTCCCGCCCGGCCTCCGCGTAGAAGCTGATCTTGTGGTCGAGCACGGCCAGGGTGTCCTGGAGTTCGGCGATGCGGGAGAGCACGTCGCGGCGGGTGGCCTCCAGCAGTTCGTGGCGTTCCAGGTAGGTGTGGTCGCCCGCGCGCACCAGTTCCGCGTACCGGACCATGTCCGCCACCGGCATGCCGGTCAGCCGCAGCTTGGTGACGAGGTCGAGCCAGTCCAGGTCACGATTGGTGTAGCGGCGCTGCCCGGTGTGCGAACGGTCGATGTGGGACATCAGGCCGATCCGCTCGTACCAGCGCAGGGTGTGGGCGGTCAGACCGGTGAAGGCGACGACCTCGCTGATCGTGTAGCTGTCCTTGCCGTCGGGGCGCGGGTGCCGCTGGGGCGGGGCGGAGCAGATGTCGGTGCGGGTACGGGCTTGCTCGGTGGCCGCTGGCGTGGTCTGCATCACCGTCATGCTCCCCACGCTATGACGTTCGAGCACACTCGAAGCAAGCGGGCCGGGTAAGAAATCGACGGGACGTACAGGACGCGCGGTGACTAGCGTTCCGTACATGAGTCTCGTACGCCGTGCAACACCCGAGGACGCACAGGAAGTGCTGCGCCTGCGCCAGATCATGATCGACTCGATGTTCGGGGCCGACCGGTCCACGGCCTGGCACGGGGAGTCCCTGCCGACCCTGCGGACCCGGCTCGCCGAGGCCGACGGCGAGTTCGCCGCGTTCGTCGTGGACCACCCCGAGCAGCGGCGGACGCTGGCCGCGCTGGTGGCCGGCACGATCGAGTACCGGATCGGCCGGACCCGCAATCCGCACGGCACCGTCGGCTTCGTCTTCAGCGTCGCCACCGACCCCGGCACCCGCCGCCGCGGGTACGCGCGCGCGTGCATGGGCGAACTGCTGGAGTGGTTCCGCGCGCACGGCGTCGCCCAGGTCCAGCTCACCTCCTCCGCCGAGGCCCGCCCGCTCTACGACTCCCTGGGCTTCCGTCCCAAGCCGGACCCTCTGCTGGAACTGAAACTGTGACGCCCTAGGCTCGGCCGCATGGCGTTGGAGAGTCTTGCGTTGATCGACAGCTGGCCCGTGCCGGCCGCCGCGGCGGGCGTCGTACGGGCCGACGGTACGGTGCTCGGGACCCGGGGTCCGGTCGGCCGGCGCTTCCCGCTGGCCTCGGTCACCAAGCCGCTCGCGGCGTACGCGGCGCTCGTCGCGTACGAGGAGGGGGCGATCGAACTCGACGAACCGGCGGGGCCGCCCGGCTCGACCGTCCGTCATCTGCTCGCCCACACCTCAGGGCTGGCCTTCGACGAGCACCGGGTGACCGCCCCGCCCGGGGAGCGGCGGCTGTACTCCAACGCCGGCTTCGAGCAGCTCGGCGACCACATCGCCGAGGCCGCCGACATCCCGTTCGCCGAATATCTGCGGCAGGCCGTGCTGGAGCCGCTGGGCATGGCGGACACGTCGCTCGCCGGCTCGCCCGCGAAGGACGGGGTGTCGACGGTGGCGGACCTGCTGCGGTTCGCGGCGGAGGTGCAGGCGCCCCGGCTGCTCGATCCGCGTACGGTCGCGGAGGCGATGACCGTGCAGTACCCGGGCACCAAGGGCGTCCTGCCGGGATACGGGCACCAGAACCCGAACGACTGGGGGCTGGGCTTCGAGATCCGGGCCGCCAAGGCGCCGCACTGGACGGGCGGTTCGTCCTCCCCGCGCACCTTCGGGCACTTCGGGCAGTCCGGTACGTTCCTGTGGATCGACCCGGACGCGGGCGCGGCGGGCGTCGCCCTGACCGACCGGGCGTTCGGCCCCTGGGCCGTCGAGGCGTGGCCGGTGTTCACGGACGCGGTGCTCGCGGAGCTGCGCGGCTGAGGCCCGCGGCGGCCGGGCGGGGACCTCGCTACGGCCCCATCTCCCACAGCAGCAGCTCCGCCGCGGTCTCCCCGACCGCCTCCAGGTCCCGGGCGTCGGTGATCCGCGCCGAGTCCCCCGGGCCCAGCAACTCCCCGGCCAGCCGCAGTTCGCCGCGCGCCACGTGCGCGTACACGCGGGCGGCGTCCGGTACGGCCGTCCGCTCCCCGGGCCGCAACCGCCGTACGTGCAGCATCGCGCGGGCCTCGGGGAGGGCGTACGGGGTGGAGTCGGCGATGCCCCGGACGATCTCGTAGCCGGGGGTGCCGCCGGGGTTCAGCGGGGCCAGCCACATCTGCACGAAGGTCAGCGGCACCGGGCCGTCGTTGCGCTCGACATGACGGACACCGGCAGCCGAGCTGAGGCGCTGCACGTCACCCGGGGCCACCACGGTCTGTCGGCCCGTCGAGTCACGGTGAGTCAGTTCGCCCTCGACGACCCAGGTGACGATCTCGGTGTGGCTGTGCGGATGCTCGTCGAACCCGGCGCCGGGGGCGAGCCGTTCCTCGTTGCAGGCGATGACGGCGCCGAAGCGGAGGTTGTCGGGGTCGTAGTGCGGCCCGAAGGAAAAGGCGTGCCGGGAGACGATCCCGGCCTCCGGCTCCCCTCCCGGATACCGCTCACCGGCCCGCCTGACGTCCATCACACCCACCACGGTAGCCCCGCGAACCCCCTGCCGAAACGCACCCGACAGCACCCCCGACAGGGGCCCCAGGGGCGCGGGGAACCGTGCACCCGCCCCCACCCACCCGCACCCGACCACACCCGCTGAACCGCGCCAGGGGCACGGGGGACGGCACAAAACACCCCCATCCACCTACACCAGACCACACACCCAAAAACCCCAAATCAGCTCCCCAAGGAATTCCGCAAATACCCCTACTCCGGGCGAACACCCCACCCCCTGCCACCCGCTCCCCCGAATGAGGCAGTCTTGTCCCGTGCCCGAACCCGAATCCCACAAGCCCGAGACCACGCCCGGCGTCCACCCGCACTCCGCGACCCTGCGGCGGCTGGAGAAGTCGTCCGGCTCCCTCGCCGCCCAGGCCATCGCGCGCATGGACGAGACACTGCCGTGGTACCGGGCCATGCCCCCGGAGAACCGTTCCTGGATCGGGCTCGTGGCCCAGGCCGGCATCGCCGCGTTCACCGAGTGGTTCCGGCACCCGGACGCCCCGCAGGCCATCTCGACCGACGTCTTCGGCACCGCGCCGCGCGAACTGACCCGGGCCATCACCCTGCGCCAGACCGTCGAGATGGTGCGCACCACCATCGAGGTGATGGAGTCGGCCATCGAAGAGGTGGCCGCACCCGGCGACGAGAACGTGCTGCGCGAGGCACTGCTCGTCTACGCCCGCGAGATCGCCTTCGCCACCGCCCAGGTGTACGCCCAGGCCGCCGAGGCACGCGGCGCCTGGGACGCGCGGCTCGAATCCCTGGTGGTCAACGCGGTGCTCAGCGGGGAGGCCGACGAGGGCGCCGTCAGCCGCGCCGCCGCGCTCGGCTGGAACTCGCCCGACCATGTGTGTGTCGTCCTCGGGACCGCGCCCGACGGGGACAGCGAGCTGACTGTCGAAGCCATCCGGCGGGCCGCCCGGCACGCCAAGCTCCAGGTGCTCACCGGGGTGCTCGGGGACCGGCTGGTCGTCGTGGCCGGCGGCAGCGACAACCCGTTGGCCGTCGCCAAGTCGCTGATCGGGCCGTTCGCCGCGGGACCCGTCGTGGCGGGCCCGGTGGTGTCCGATCTGCAGGCCGCGACCCGGTCGGCACAGGCCGCCGCCGCGGGACTGAAGGCGTGTTCCGCCTGGCAGGACGCGCCGCGGCCGGTACTGGCGGACGATTTGCTTCCGGAACGCGCCATCGCCGGTGACCCGGGCGCCCGTGAGCAACTGGTGGAGGAGATCTACAGACCTCTGGAAGAGGCGGGTTCGGCCCTGCTGGAGACCTTGAGTGTGTACCTGGAACAGGCAAGCAGTCTGGAGGGGGCCGCCCGGATGCTGTTCGTTCACCCGAACACCGTGCGCTACCGGCTCCGACGTGTGACTGACGTCACCGGATGGTCACCATCCGATGTACGATCCGCGTTCACGCTGCGGATCGCGCTGATCCTGGGGCGCCTGGCCGTCGGAGATACCCAGCTCTAGCCTTTTGTGAGAGACCCACAAAACCCCCTCGTGTTCTTCGTCCCTGTCCTCACGGGCGGCTCCGGCCGTCCCCAAGAGAGAGTGTGAGAGTGCTCGTACTCGTCGCTCCCGGCCAGGGCGCCCAGACGCCCGGCTTCCTGACTCCCTGGCTCGACCTCCCCGGTGCCGCGGACCGCGTCGCCGCGTGGTCCGACGCCATCGGCCTGGACCTGCTCCGCTACGGGACCCAGGCCGACGCGGACGCCATCCGCGACACCGCGGTGGCCCAGCCGCTGCTGGTCGCCGCGGGGATCCTGTCTGCCACGGCACTGGGTGACAGCTCGCCCGGCGCCGTCGCCGGGCACAGCGTCGGCGAGATCACGGCTGCGGTGTTCGCCGGCGTGCTGAGCGAGGACGCCGCGCTGAGCCTGGTGCGCACCCGCGGCCTGGCGATGGCGGAGGCCGCGACGGTCACCGAGACGGGCATGGCGGCGCTGCTCGGGGGCGACCCCGAGGTGTCCGTCGCACATCTGGAGAAGCTGGGCCTGACCCCGGCGAACATCAACGGAGCCGGCCAGATCGTCGCCGCCGGCACGCTGGCACAACTGGCCGCGCTGGGCGAGGACAAGCCCGAGGGCGTCCGCAAGGTCGTCCCGCTGAAGGTGGCCGGTGCCTTCCACACCCACCACATGGCCCCCGCGGTGGAGACGCTGGCGAAGGCCGCCGCAGATCTCACGCCCGCCGACCCGAAGGTCGCCTACGTCTCCAACAAGGACGGCAGGGCCGTCGTCTCCGGTGCCGAGGTACTGGACCGGCTGGTCGGCCAGGTCGCCAACCCGGTCCGCTGGGACCTGTGCATGGAGACGTTCAAGGAACTGGGCGTCACCGCGCTGCTGGAGGTGTGCCCGGGCGGCACGCTGACCGGCCTGGCCAAGCGCGCCCTGCCCGGTGTCAGGACACTGGCCCTGAAGACCCCCGACGATCTCGACGCGGCCCGGGAGCTGATCTCCGAGCACGCGCGCGCCTAAGGAGCCGTACCGATCATGTCGAAGATCAAGCCCAGCAAGGGCGCCCCGTACGCGCGCATCCTCGGTGTCGGCGGCTACCGGCCGACCCGGGTCGTGCCCAACGAGGTGATCCTGGAGCGGATCGACTCCTCCGACGAGTGGATCCGTTCGCGCTCCGGCATCGAGACCCGGCACTGGGCGGGCCCCGAGGAGACCGTCGCCGCGATGTCGATCGAGGCCGCCGGCAAGGCGATCGCGGACGCGGGCATCTCCAGCGAGCAGGTCGGCGCGGTCGTGGTGTCGACCGTCTCGCACTTCAGCCAGACCCCGGCCGTCGCCACCGAGATCGCCGACAAGCTCGGCACCGACAAGGCCGCCGCCTTCGACATCTCGGCGGGCTGCGCCGGCTTCGGTTACGGCCTCACCCTGGCCAAGGGCATGGTCGTCGAAGGCTCGGCCGAGTACGTGCTGGTCATCGGCGTCGAGCGGCTCTCCGACCTGACCGACCTGGAGGACCGGGCGACGGCCTTCCTGTTCGGCGACGGCGCGGGCGCCGTCGTGGTCGGGCCCGCCCAGGAGCCCGCGATCGGCCCGACCGTGTGGGGCTCGGAGGGCGACAAGTCCGAGACGATCAAGCAGACCGTGCCCTGGGACCGCTTTCGGCTCGGCGACGTCTCCGAACTCCCCCTCGACAGCGAGGGCAACGTCAAGTTCCCCGCGATCACCCAGGAAGGCCAGGCGGTGTTCCGCTGGGCCGTGTTCGAGATGGCGAAGGTCGCGCAGCAGGCGCTGGACGCGGCCGGGATCAGCGCGGACGACCTGGACGTCTTCATCCCGCACCAGGCCAATGTGCGGATCATCGACTCGATGGTGAAGACCCTCAAACTGCCGGAGCACGTCACGGTCGCCCGGGACATCCGCACCACCGGCAACACTTCGGCCGCCTCGATTCCGCTCGCGATGGAGCGGCTCCTGGCGACCGGCGAGGCGAAGAGCGGCGACACCGCGCTCGTCATCGGATTCGGGGCGGGTCTCGTCTACGCCGCCACGGTCGTTACCCTCCCCTAGGCACTCCGTGCCGGATCATGGATCCGACACGGCAGCAGCACCCCCCGCCGCCGATGCGGCGGGCGGGACCAACCGTCTGGATTATCGAAGAAGGAGCGCCTGACATGGCCGCCACTCAGGAAGAGATCGTCGCCGGTCTCGCCGACATCGTGAACGAGATCGCCGGCATCCCGGTTGAGGACGTCCAGCTGGACAAGTCCTTCACCGACGACCTGGACGTCGACTCGCTGTCCATGGTCGAGGTCGTCGTCGCCGCCGAGGAGCGCTTCGACGTCAAGATCCCCGACGAGGACGTCAAGAACCTCAAGACCGTCGGCGACGCGACCGACTACATCCTCAAGCACCAGGGCTGAGTCCCCCTCAGACCCGAGGCTGCACTGCCCCGCCACCCGGCGGTGGCGCCGCTGAATCCCGTATCCGTTGGAGAAAGAATTCCCGTGAGCTCGACCAATCGCACCGTGGTCGTCACCGGTATCGGCGCAACCACACCGCTGGGTGGCGACGTAGCCTCTACCTGGAAGGCCCTGACCGCCGGAGTGTCCGGTGTCAGCCTTCTGGAACAGGACTGGGCCGCCGACCTGCCGGTCCGTATCGCCGCGCAGATCGCTGTCGAACCGGGCGAGATCATCCCGCGCCCGCAGGCCCGCAAGCTGGACCGGTCCGCGCAGTTCGCGCTGATCGCCGCCCAGGAAGCCTGGAAGGACGCCGGTTTCACCGCGAAGGCCGGTGAGGACGCGTCCGTGAACCCCGACCGGCTGGGTGCGGTCATCGCCTCCGGAATCGGCGGTGTGACGACCCTCCTCGACCAGTACGACGTGCTCCGGGAGAAGGGCGTACGCCGGGTCTCCCCGCACACCGTGCCGATGCTGATGCCCAACTCCCCCGCGGCCAACGTCGGGATCGAGCTGGGTGCCCGCGCCGGGGTGCACACTCCGGTCTCGGCCTGTGCGTCGGGCGCCGAGGCCATCGGTTACGCCATCGAGATGATCCGTACCGGCCGCGCCGACGTCGTCGTCGCGGGTGGCACGGAGGCGGCCATCCATCCGCTGCCCATCGCCGCGTTCGGCAACATGATGGCGATGTCCAAGAACAACGACGACCCACAGGGCGCCTCGCGTCCCTACGACGCCGGCCGGAACGGCTTCGTCCTGGGCGAGGGCGCCGGTGTGGTCGTCCTGGAGTCCGAGGAGCACGCGAAGGCCCGCGGCGCCCGGATCTACGTCGAGGCGGTCGGCCAGGGCATCTCCGCCGACAGCCACCACATCACGCAGCCCGAGCCGTCCGGCAACGGCATCGCGCAGGCGCTGCGGAACCTGCTCGACAACACCGACCTGAAGCCGGCCGAGATCGCGCACGTCAACGCGCACGCCACGTCGACCCCGCAGGGCGACGTCGCCGAGACCAAGGCGCTGCGGAAGGTGTTCGGCGACGACGTCGACCACATGGCGATCTCCGCGACCAAGTCGATGACCGGGCACCTGCTCGGCGGCGCCGGCGGCATCGAGACCGTCGCCTCGGTGCTCGCCCTGGTCCACCGGATCGCCCCGCCGACCCTGAACCTCGACAACCCCGACCCCGAGGTCGACGCGGATGTGGTCGGCGGCGAGGCCCGGGAACTGCCCGGGGGCCGCATCGCCGTGCTGAACGACTCGTTCGGCTTCGGCGGCCACAACGTGGTGCTGGCGTTCCGGACGCTCTGAGCGCGACAGGACAGGCTGACAGGACAAGTTGAACGGCCCGGTCTCCGTGGTGGAGACCGGGCCGTCGGCTGTCCTGGGGGTGGTGGGCCGTCGGGGTGGTCGGCCGGCGGGGGCGGCGGCGTTTGTGCGGCGGGGAGACAGACCTCCGCCCGGTCCGGTCGTCCGCCGGGGGAAGGCAGTCGTCCACCGGGACCGGACGTCCGCCGGGGCGGCCCTGGCGGGGGCTCAGGTGGTCCGGCCGCGCGGGCGTCTGTCGGAGGGGCCGATGGCGCCGGTCCTGCGGCGGGTACGGGCCGGGGGGACGCGCGGGCCCGGTGCGGGTCCCCGGTGCGGTCTCCCGTGACCCTGAGGGGCGTCAGACCACCTGGTGGAGCCAGCGCACCGGGGCGCCCTCGCCCGCGTAGCGGAAGGGCTCCAGTTCGTCGTCCCAGGGCTTGCCCAGGAGCTTGGCGATCTCCGCCTGGAGATCCGTCTCGCCGCGCTGGGACCGCGTCAGCGCCGCGCGCAGCCGGTCCTCGGGGATCAGGATGTCGCCGTGGATGCCGGTGACGGCGTGGTAGATGCCGAGGTCGGGGGTGCAGCTGTAGCGCTCGCCCTCGGCGGTGGGGCAGGGCTCCGCGGTGACCTCGAAACGCAGCAGGTGCCAGCCGCGCAGCGCGGAGGCCAGCTTGGACGCCGTGCCCGGCTCGCCCTGCCAGGAGAACTCCGAACGCCAGGTGCCGGGCGCCGCGGGCTGCCGGATCCAGTCGAGGCTGACGCGGGTGCCGAGCACCCCGGCGACGGCCCACTCGACGTGCGGGCACAGCGCGCGCGGCGCGGAGTGCACGTACAGGACTCCACGTGTCGTCACCGGGACCTCCGGGCTGAGCGGGACATATGCGGTCTGGCTTGGCGGCTGTGGCGCGACGGCCGCGTTGATGGCGAGGCTACCGTGCGGCGGGGGGCGGAGTGTGACGTACCGTCCGTCCCGCCGCCAGGAAACGCCGCCATTCACCCAGGGGGACGCTTGTGCGGGTGTGAGACGTTGCATGCCGCCCGACGGGAACCCTCCCGCGTTGTTATGGGTTGGAGAGCACGACGGCACGACGGACCACGACCGCGCGACAAGGGGATGGAACAGGGCATGCGATACCGACGCCGGCACTCACGAGCCCTCCTCGCCGTCGTGCTGACGGCGGTCCTGGGCGCCGCGGGGTGCGGCGGGTCGGGCGACAAGTCCCCCGCGCCGGGCGGCACCAAGGCGCGCACGGTCCCGGTGTGGAACCGCAGCCCGGCCTCGGTCGCCGCCGTCGGCGACTCCATCACCCGCGGCTTCGACGCCTGCACGGTGCTGTCGGACTGCCCCGAGGTGTCCTGGGCGACGGGCACCAGCACCGACCTGGACAGCCTCGCGGTCCGGCTGCTGGGGCGGACCGAGGCGGCCGAGAGCAGTTGGAACTACGCGGTGACCGGCGCCCGGATGCGTGACCTCGCCGACCAGATGAAGCAGGCGGCGACCCATGCACCCGAACTGGTGACGGTGATGATCGGCGCGAACGACGCCTGCCGGGCCACGACCTCCGCGATGACCTCGGTGACCCGGTTCCGCGCCGGGTTCGAGGAGGCGATGGCGACGCTGCGCAAGGCGCTGCCGAAGACCCAGGTGTACGTGGCGAGCGTGCCGAACCTGAAACGGCTGTGGTCGCAGGGCCGTACCAACCCGCTCGGCAAGCAGGTGTGGAAGCTCGGCATCTGCCCGTCGATGCTGGGCGACGCGGACGACCTGGACACGGCGGCCACGGTGCGCCGGGACACGGTGCAGCAGCGGGTCGAGGACTACAACAAGGTGCTGGCGGAGGTGTGCGCCAAGGACCGGCGGTGCCGTTTCGACGGGGGCGCCGTCTTCGACTACGACTTCACCACCGAGCAGCTCAGCCACTGGGACTGGTTCCACCCGAGCACGGACGGCCAGCAGCGGCTCGCGGCGATCGCCTACCGAACCGTCACCTCGCGCACCCCGTGACCTAGTGTTTCCCACATGAGCGAACTTTTCGGCACACTTCCCGACGGCACCCGGGTCCACCGCTGGACGCTGGAGCGCGCGGGAGTGCGGGTGCGGATCCTGACGTACGGCGGGATCGTGCAGTCCGTCGAGGTTCCGGACCGGGACGGGCGGACGGCCAACGTCGTGCTGGGCTTCGCCGGCCTCGACGGCTATGTCACCCATCCGGAGCCGTACCTCGGCGCCGTCATCGGCCGGTACGCCAACCGCATCGCGGGCGCCCGCTTCCCGCTGGACGGTGCCGTCTACGCGCTGGAGCCGAACAACGGCCCCAACTCGCTGCACGGCGGGGAGCGCGGCTTCGACAAGCGCGTGTGGGACGCGGAGCCGGTCGAGCACGGTGTGCGCCTGACCCGGGTCAGCCCGCACGGCGAGGAGGGCTTCCCGGGGCGGGTCGACGTCGCCGTGACGTACGCGCTGGGCGCGTCCGGTGCGCTGCGTATCGGGTACGAGGCGGTGACCGACGCGCCGACCCTGGTCAACCTGACCAACCACAGCTACTTCAACCTGGGCGGCGGCGGCAACGCGGGCGGCCAGGAACTGCGGCTCGCCGCCTCCCGGTACACCCCGGTCGGCGCGGACCTGATCCCGACCGGGGAACTGGCGGACGTGACGGGCACCCGGTTCGACTTCCGCACGGCGCGCAAGACCGGCGCCGGCTACGACCACAACCTCGTCCTCGACAAGGGCGTCACGGACACCGCGGTCGAGGTGGGCGAGTTGCACGACCCGGCGAGCGGACGGGTGCTGACGGTGGCGACGACCGAGCCGGGCGTGCAGTTGTACACCGCCGACCAACTGGGTGATCCGTTCGCGCCGGGCGACGGCGTCGCGCTGGAGACCCAGCACTTCCCGGACTCCCCGAACCGCCCGGACTTCCCGGACACACGGCTGCGGCCGGGCCGGACCTACCGGTCGGAGACGGTGTACGGCTTCGGGGTCCGGGACCAGGGCTGACGCCCGACGCACCCCGGTCCAGGCGTCAGGTCCCGGACCGGGGCTGGTCATGGGGTTCTCGTCCCGGCTCAGACGTTAATCGTGGTGGTGACGCGCCGGCCGGTGATCGACCGCCCGGCGGCAACCTCGTACGAACCCTTCACACACACCCACGACTTCGCCTTGTCGTCCGGTCCGGGCGCCGGGCAGGGGCCGTGCGTCCGCGGTGTGCGCGGTGGCCGGGTCCCGCGGTCGTCCGGGTCCCTTTCAGGGGCGTTGTCCCATGGCGCGGGCCCTTCCCGCACCGTCATACTTCCGCCGTCCCGTACCAAGCGCCCCACAGCGACGGAAGGCTCGAACCCCGTGAATTCCCTACGCGCTCGCATCGGTGCCCTCGGACTGACCCTGCTCGCCGGGCTCGCCACGACCGCCTCGGCACAGACCGCCGCCGCCGGCACCGCCCTCGCGCCGACGGTGGAGGAGCAGCGGCTCGACCGGGCCGTGCCCCAGGAGATCCTGCGGCGCTCCGGTTTCGACACGGTGGCGCCGGAGTTCGCCCGCACGCTGGGCCGTGCGCACTCCTCTGCGCAGGCCCGTGCCGTCGTCGTGCGCGAGGGGGCCGCGCTGTGGCGGCGGGCCGTCGACCGGGCGCAGGGGCGCGGGCCCGCGGGCGGCGACCTCAGCCGGGACGACGACCGGCCGCTGTACTGGGCCCGGCTCGGGATGACCCGGGAAGTACGGACGTACGAGCCCGCCTTCGCCCTGACCGACTCCCAACGGGCTGCCCTGCTCGGTGAGTTGGAGCGCACCTCGCGTGGGCAGACCGACCTCCGGTATCCGGGCGGCAAGGGGCTCAAGCGGATCCTGGTGACCGGTTTCGACCCCTTCACCCTGGACCGGGACATCCGCATCTCCAACCCGTCCGGCGCCGGCGCGCTCGCCCTCGACGGCACGGTGATCGAGACGGCGGCGGGGCCCGCGTGGGTGGAGACGGCCGTGTTCCCGGTGCGCTGGCAGAACTTCGCGGAAGGGACGGTGGAGCGGGCCCTGCGGCCGTACCTGCCGACGGTGGACCTGTTCACGACGGTGAGCCAGGGCCGGGTCGGGCGCTTCGACGTGGAGCGCACCAACGGCGCCTGGCGGGGCGGTTTCCCCGACAACGACAACGCGTCGGTGACCGGCACCGTCCCGGTGTCCGACCCGGCGAGCCAGCCGCAGTGGACGACGACGACCCTGCCGTACGCGGCCGTCGTCGCCGCGGACACCGGCCGCTTCCCGGTGTACGACAACACGACGGTCACCGAGATCCCGGCGGGCGGCACCGCTCCCGTCGTCCGGCAGGACGGCCCGACCCCCGGGTCGACGGCGCGGGCCGGGGGCGGCGGCGACTACCTGTCCAACGAGATCGCCTACCGGGTGACCCTGCTGCGCGACCGGCTGGGCCTGCACGACACGCTGCCGGGCGGCCATGTGCACACGCCGGTGCTGGAGTTCGGCGCCGGGAACACCGACCCGGCGGGCGGCACGGTCACCGACCCGGAGTTCGCGCGCAACCGGCTGGACATCATCCGTCAGGTGCGCGCGATCGTGACGGTGGCGGCGGACGCGGCGCTCACGAAGTGATCCGGTCGGACCGGGTCCCGTCGGCCGGCCCGGATCCGGCCGTGTCGGGCACCTCGTGCACCTCGTGCACGCGGTCGGGTTCGGTGTCCTCCCCCATGTCCTGAGTGGTCTCCTCGCCCCGCAGGTCCCGGGCGAGCAGGGTCGCGCCGACGACCGCGCCCGGCATCAGGAACACCGCGACGAGCGGCACCAGGAAGGCCAGGCCCAGGGGGGTGCCGAAGCCCCAGACCAGGGACTTGCGGGAGCGCAGCAGGGCGAGGCGTTCGCGCAGCACGAGGCCGCGGCGCTGGAAGGCGATGGCGGTCAGCTCCTCGGCGAGGAAGAACCCGGTGACGAAGAAGCCGATCACCGGGACGACGGTCTGGCCGACGAACGGGAGGAAGCCGAGGGCAAAGAGGAGGACGCCCCAGACGGCGGCCCGGACCAGGATGCGGAGGCTGTCGCGGGCCGAGACCCACAGGTCGCGCCAGAGGGGCAGGCCGGACTCGGGGGCGGTGCCGTCGGGCGACACGTCCCGGTCCACCGCCTCGGAAAGGCTCTCGTAGAAGGGCTGGCCGATCAGGAGGGTGACCGCGGTGAAGGTCAGCACGGCCAGGAGCAGCGCGAGCGCGAAGAGGACGGCGGTGAGGAGGCCGCGGAACAGGCCCTGCCACGGGCTCGACCAGTCGTCGGCGAAGGGGGTCGACCAGGCGATGAGGTCCCCGCCCCAGACCGCGAGCGCGACCAGCGCCGCCGCGTAGAGGACGAGGGTGATCAGGCCGGGCAGCAGCCCGAACCCGAACTGCCTGCCGTGCCGGACCACCCACCGCTGGCCCTTGAGGAGATAACCGAAACCCACCCCGAGTTCACGCATGCCCGAACCCTACCGACCCACACCCCGAGCAGGCGCCCCCGAAAGAGGCGCGGGGAACTGGGGGTCCCCCCTGTTCGAGCGAAGCCGAGAACTTGGGGGAGCACTCAGCCACCACCCACCCCGCACCCAAAAAACCAAAGCCACCCTCCCCCACCCAACACCGGCGAGGGCAAGCGCCCCGAAAGGGGCGCGGGGAACTGCGCGCTCAACCCCCACCCACCCCGCACCCGAACGGCAACCCGGCCCAGCCCACAGAACGAAACCCGAAGGCTCCCGCCCGAAGGGCACGGTCAGAACGTGTCCGACCGCACGATCCGCCCCAGCAGATCCCGCAGCGTCCGCCGCTCGTCGTCGGACAGGCACGCCAGCGGTTCACGGGCGAAGCGCAGACCGTCGCGCAGGTCCTGGGCGACCCGGCGGCCCTCGTCGGTGGCCGCCGCGAGCTTCACCCGGCGGTCGGTCGGATCGGGCCGGCGCTCGGCGAGTCCGCGGGCCTCCAGACGGTCCACGATCCCGGTCACGTTCGACGGCTCGCACTTCAGCCGCTGCGCCAGCTTCCGCATCGGCAGCGGCTCGACCGACAGCAGGCTCAGCAGCCGCGCCTGCGCTCCGGTCAGGGCGTGCTCGCTCGCCGCCTCGTCGTAGTCCGCGTAGAAGCGGGCCACGACGTCCCCGACGAGGTCGACGACCTCCAGGGTCAGGGCGTCCGGACGGCGGGCCTTCGATGGGGTGGACATGGGACCCAGGATACCCGGTTACTTGACATGATGAAATATTCAGGCCCATCGTTATTTCAATCACTGAAGTAAATGGAGCGCTGTCATGATCAATCGTGAGTGGCACCTGGTCAGCCGTCCCGTCGGCTGGCCGAAGCCCGAGGACTTCGCCCTCGTCGAGACGGAGGTGCCGACACCGGGCGAGGGCCAGGTGCTGGTACGGAACGAATACCTCTCCGTCGACCCGTACATGCGTGGCCGGATGAGCGCCGCCAAGTCGTACGCCGAGCCGTACCGTCTGGGCAAGGCCATGCTGGGCGGCGCGGTCGGCGAGGTCGTCGCCTCCCACGCCGACGGGATCGCGGTCGGCGACCACGTGCTGCACTACCTCGGCTGGCGTGAGTACGCCGCCGTGGACGCGGCCACCGTCGTCAAGGTCGACCCGGCGGCCGCACCCCTGTCCGCCTACCTCGGCGTCCTCGGCATGACCGGCCTCACCGCCTACGCCGGACTGCTGCGCACCGCCTCCTTCCAGGAGGGCGACGCCGTGTTCGTCTCCGGCGCGGCCGGCGCCGTGGGCAGCCAGGTGGGTCAGATCGCCCGGCTCAAGGGCGCCTCGCGGGTCATCGGGTCGGCGGGCTCCGACGAGAAGGTCAAGCTGCTGGTCGACGAGTACGGCTTCGACGCGGCCTTCAACTACAAGAGCGGCCCGGTCCGCGAACAGCTGCGCGCCGCCGCCCCGGACGGCATCGACGTCTACTTCGACAACGTCGGCGGCGAGCACCTGGAAGCGGCCATCGGCGCGCTCAACCTGCACGGCCGGATCGCGATCTGCGGGATGATCTCCGGCTACAACGCCACCGAGCCGGCGCCCGGCCCGCGGAACCTGGTCCGGCTCATCCAGACCCGCGGCCGGATCGAGGGCTTCCTGGTCGGCGACCACGGCGACCTCCAGCCGCAGTTCGTCCAGGAGGTCGGCCCCTGGGTCGCCTCGGGGCGGTTGAAGTACCGGGAGACCGTCGTCGAGGGCATCGGGAACACCCTGGAGGCGTTCCTCGGCGTCCTGCGGGGCGACAACACCGGGAAGATGATCGTCAAGCTCTGACGCGAGGGCGGCGGCAGGGCGCCGCCCCAGGGTCTTCCGTCAGGTTTCCGTAATACGGTAACTTCTTTCCGAAACCGTCGGCGATCGTGGGCGCGAGTCCCGGCGGACCGAGGAGGAGGACGACCCCCATGCCCATCCAGCAGTCCGACGTCCTGTACACCGCCGTCGCCACCGCCGAGAACGGTCGCGACGGCCGGGTCGCCACCGACGACGGCAGGCTCGACGTCGTCGTGAACCCGCCCGAGGAGATGGGCGGCAGCGGCGCCGGCACCAACCCGGAGCAGTTGTTCGCCGCCGCCTACAGCGCCTGCTTCCAGGGCGCCCTCGGCCTCGTCGCCCGCAAGGAGGGGGTCGACGTCACCGGCTCGACGGTCACCGCGAAGGTCGGCATCGGCAAGAACGCGGACGGGTTCGGGATCCTCGTCGAGATCTCGGCGGACATTCCGGACGTCGACGGTGACACCGCGCGCGGCCTGGTCGAGAAGGCGCACCAGGTCTGCCCGTACTCGAAGGCGACCCGCGGCGATGTCTCGGTGACGCTTGCCTGACGCCGTCGTTGCGTATCCCGGAGGCCGCACCCTTGGACGTGGGGTGCGGCCTCCGGCCGTCGCGGACGCCCGTCGGGGCCGAGCGCTCCGCCGGACAGGCCCGTCGGGCCCGGCGCTCCGCCGGGTGCGCCGGTCAGAGCGCCAGCGCCGCCGTGTGCACCGCCCTGGCCAGCCGGTCGTTCTCCGGCGCCGCCCCGCCCGGGAAGGCGCACCGGCGCCGGGTGTAGCCGTAGGCGAGCGAGCTGCGCGGGTCCGCGAACGCCTGGCAGCCGCCCGCACCGCTGTGCCCGATCGCCCCGGCGCCCAGGAACGGGTGCCAGGTGTCGGCGGTCGCCTGGAAGCCGAGACCGTACGCCTTGTGGCCCCGGGCCACCACGTCGTAGCCGACGGAGTGGAACTGCCCGAACTCCGCGACCGTGTCCGGCTTCAGCAGCGGTGCCTGCCCGCCGACCTCACTGATCAGCGCCGCGTACAGCCCCGCGAGACCGCGTGCCGAGGCGACCCCGCCGACCGACGCCGGGCCCTTCGCCCGGATCAGCCGGTGGTTCGGGAGGGTCGCCAGGTCGGTGGGCTCCGCGCCGTGCCGGTTGAACGCGACGGCCTGCAAGGTGTGCGGCGGGCTGAGCAGCGCGTCCAGCAGCTCCCGCTGCTCCGGGGTGGGCAGCATCGGCTGCGCCGGGCGGAAGCGGGGCTCCAGGGCGGCGGGCAGTCCGAGGTGGAAGTCCAGGCCGTGGGGGGCGCGGACCCGTTCCTCGTACAGTCCTTGGACGGTCCGGCCGGTGGCCCGCCGTACCACCTCGCCGGTCAGCGCGCCGATGACCAGGGCGTGGTACCCGAAGGCCGTGCCGGGCCGCCAGAACGGCCGCTGGTCGGCGAGCCGTTCGGCGATCACCCGGTCGTCGGCCAGCTCCGCCAGCGTGAACCCGGTGTCCGTGCCGACCAGGCCGGCCCGGTGCGCCAGCAGCTCGCGCAGGGTCAGCGCGCCCTTGCTCTCGGCGGCGAACTCCGGCCAGTAGTAGGTGACCTTGCGGTCCAGCTCCAGGGTGCCGTCCTGCACGAGCAGCGCCACCACCAGGTGCGCGGCGCCCTTCGTGGACGAGTACACGCCGTACAGGGAGTCCCCGTCGGCGTCCGGGCCCGCCCACAGGTCGACGACCCGCCGTCCGTGCGCATACGCGCACAGCTGCCCCTCGTAGTCAGGGCGTTCCGCGGCGGCCACCGCGGCGAACTCCTCACGCACCGCCTCGTAGCCGTCCGCGACCGTGCCGTGGACGGTGGTCTGCTGCGTCATCCGTTCTCCTCGACTGAGCTGCCGCGCACCGCTGCCACGGCGAACAGTGCCCTTGTCAGCTGGGCGAATTCCCCCTTCGGGTGGTCCCGGAAGAGGGGTGCGGTGCCGAACGGCACGGCGCGCGGGCCGCTCACCACCGAGGACGGTCCCGCCGCCGCGGCCGGCCCGCCGGTGCCGTCGCGCCGGGGCCGCCAGTGCCGCCAGTGCCCGGAGACCAGCGGGTTCCGGGCCGCGTACGACCGTTCCGCCCGCGCCGGGGCGGCCGGGGCGGCCGGGGCGGCCGACGTGGCCAGGACGCAGGCGCCGGTCAGCATGCGTCTCGGGGGAACGGCTCTCGCGGTGGGGCGCACGCGTACCTCCTCTGGGGGTCCTGAGATCGGTACGGCGAGATGTACCTTGTTGGACTCAACAGCAACAAGGGGGTGTCGGTGTCTCCGATGCCCCGGATGGCCGATCCGGGACCGCCCGCACGGGGCATGCCGGGACCGGGCCCGCGGGGCCGGGGACACCGGCTGCGGCGCGCTCGGCAGCGGCGGGAGGTACGGGGCCACCGCACTCAACGCCCTTGACGCGTGGCCCGGTTGGGGCAGGTGATGTACCCGGGACCGGCTCGCCGCGCGGGACGGACTCCGATCGGGCCCGGTGGTGGACGGGGCTTGACGGTGCTGGACCGCGTGGCGCTCGGGGGCGGCCCCTGCGGGGCGTCGGGCGCTCGGTCCGGGAGGGGTGCCGTGGGCAGCGGTGGGCCGAATGAGTCGGCTGGGTCAGGTGCACCACCACAGGAATCGGGTGCAGGACTCGGTCGGCGACGGGCTCGGGGGCGGGTCGGAGGTGGTCGGGTCGTCGCTCGGGCTCGGCGCCTGGCCGCTCGTCGTCGGCGGCGCGGGCGCCGAGGAGGTCGGATCCGTGCCCGCGCTCGACGACCCGTCCGACGCCGTGCCGCTCGGGGACTCGGACCCCTTGTCCTCGTCCTTCGCGGACCTCGACGCCGACGGGGGCGCCGAGGCGTCCGGCGAGGCCGAGGCGTCCACGCCCGCGGGACGCGCGGTGCTCCCGGGCCGGCCCGACTCGTCCGGGGTCCCGGACGAGGGGCTGCCGTCCGTCGCCTCGTCCCCCGCCGACGTGGGCCGCGGAGCGTGGAACGGGGCGTCCGTGCCGAGCTCGGCGAGGCTCAGGCCGCCCGCCGCCAGCACGAAGCCGGCGGTGACCAGCAGGATCCGCCGACGGCGCCTGCGGTGTGCCGCCGCCTTGCGGTCGCGCCGGCTCGTGTCCGCCCCAGCCGGTTCCCCGGCGTCCGCACCCCGCGCGCGGCCCCGGCCGCGCGTCGGCCCACGGCGCCGCGCCGCCCGCCCGCGCCCAGCGCCGTCGTCGTCACCGTCACCGTCATCGCTTTCATGGACCTCGTCGGCCTCATGGACCTCGTGGACCCCGTCGGCGGTGCCGTCCGGGTCACGTCGGCCGCCGTACTCCCGGCCGTCGTACCCCTGGTCGCCGTGCCCTTGATCGCCGGGCCCCTGATCGCCGGGCCCCTGGTCCCCGTGTCCCCGCTCGTCGTACCTCTGATCCTCGTACCCACGGCCGTCATGGGCGCCACCGTCGGCGTGGCCGGCGCGCGCGGGTGCGTCCGTCTCGCGTGTGTACGCGCGTAGCTCCGCGGCCGATGTACCGCACCCCGGGCAGGCGAGGGCGCCGTTGAGGTGCCGTCGGCACGGGTGGCAGTAGTCCATGACGCCGGACACTAGGTTCCGCACAGGTCACGTTCCTAGGTGAATCTGTGAACATTCTGTGGGGGAATGAAAGAAAAGTCGACGGACCTGCACCCGGATGGTCACGAAGCCACCGTTCTTTCATCCGGGTTGAGTCGGCCGGACGGGCCGGACGCGCTGAGCAGCCCGGCCGTCCCCGCGGGCTCGCCCGTCGTGGAGGTTCCTGCGGATGCCCCACGGGACACCGAGAACGCCGCCGGAGGACGTGCCGAAACCGTTACCTGTGCGCCCCATTGACACCCCTGCCGCCCCGTCCCTACTGTCACGCCAACATTTCGAACGTGTGCCGAAATCTCGAACAACCGAGGGGCAACTGCCGTGCGCATCACCGGAATCAGCACGCACGTGGTCGGGACGCCGTGGCGCAACCTGACCTACGTCCAGGTGCACACCGACGAAGGGATCACGGGAGTCGGCGAGACCCGGATGCTCGGTCACACCGACGCGCTGATCGGCTATCTGCGCGAGGCGGAGGCCAACCACGTCCTCGGCTCGGACCCGTTCGCCGTCGAGGACCTCGTGCGCCGCATGAAGTACGGCGACTACGGCCGGGCCGGTGAGATCGTCATGTCCGGGATCGCGGTGGTCGAGACGGCCTGCTGGGACATCAAGGGCAAGGCGCTCGGCGTCCCCGTCTGGCAGTTGCTCGGCGGGAAGGTGACCGACCGGGTCAAGGCGTACGCCAACGGCTGGTACACCACCGAGCGCACACCGGAGGCGTACCACAAGGCCGCGCGGGAGGTCGTCGCACGCGGCTACCGGGCCCTGAAGATCGACCCGTTCGGCACCGGCCACTTCGAACTCGACCACGAGCAGACCCTCTGCTCCGTCGCCCTCATCGAGGCCGTGCGCGACGCCATCGGCCCGGCGGCCGAGCTGATGGTGGAGATGCACGGCCGCTTCTCCCCCGCCACCGCGGTCCGCCTCGCCAGGGAGCTGGCACCGTTCGAGCCCGCCTGGCTGGAGGAACCGGTGCCGCCGGAGAACCTGAAGGCGCTGCGGAAGGTGGCCGAGAAGGTGGACCTGCCGGTGGCCACCGGCGAACGGATCCACGACCGGATCGAGTTCCGCGAGCTGTTCGAGAGCCAGGCCGCCGACATCGTCCAGCCGGACGTCGGCCACCTCGGCGGCATCTGGGAGACCCGCAAGCTCGCGGCGACCGCCGAGGCCCACTACGTCCTCGTCGCCCCGCACAACGTGGGCGGCCCGGTGCTGACCGCAGCGAGCCTCCAAGTCGGCTTCACCACACCGAACTTCAAGATCCTGGAGCACTTCAACGATTTCGCCGACGCGGAGATCAAGAAGGTGGTCAAGGGCGCGCCCGAGGTCGTCGACGGCTACTTCCGGCTGTCCGACGCTCCCGGCCTCGGAGTGGAACTCGACGTCGACGCGGCGGCCGGGTTCCCGCAGCAGCAGGCCCGGTTCGACCTGTGGGCCGAGGGCTGGGAGCAGCGCAGGCCGAAGGGCACGAAGTGAACGCGCAGGTCGAAGGGCGTGAAGCATGTGCGCGGGCCGAAGGGCATGAAGTGAGCACTCGGACCGAAGGGCGTGAAGTGAGCGCGCAGGTCGTCGTCGCCGCGCCGGGCGAGCACCGGATCGAGGAGCACACGCCCCGCGCGCCCGGACCCGGGGAGGCGCTGGTCGCCGTGCACGCGGTGGGCATCTGCGGCAGCGACCGGGAGCTGTACCAGGGCAACCGGCCCGAGGGGTACGTCCGTTACCCGCTGACGCCCGGCCACGAGTGGTCCGGGACCGTACGGGCGGTGGGCGCCGGAGTACCCGCGGCGCTGACGGGCCGCAAGGTCGTCGGCGAGGGCTTCCGCAACTGCCAGGTGTGCGACCGCTGCCACGCGGGCGAGACCACCCTGTGCACCGCGGGCTACGAGGAGACCGGCTTCACCCGGCCCGGGGCCATGGCGGCCACCCTCACCCTGCCGGCCCGGCTGCTGCACGTCCTGCCGGACGCGGCCGACCTGACCGCGGCGGCGCTCCTGGAACCGGCCGCCTGCGTGGCCGCCGCCGCGGCCAAGGGCGGCGCCCGGCCGGGCGAGCGGGTCGCGGTGGTCGGCACGGGCACGCTCGGGATGTTCGCCGTGCAGTTCCTGCGGGCGGTCTCGCCCGCGGAGCTGCTGGTGGTCGGCACGGAGCGGGACCGGGAACCGCCGGCCCGGCGGTTCGGCGCCACCGCCTTCCGCACGACGGACGAAGGTCTCCCCGATGACTTCGACGTCGTCGTGGAGGCCGCCGGGTCCGCGTCGGCCGCGCGCACCGCCGCCGCGCTGCTCAGACGCGGCGGGCGCCTGGTCCTGACCGGTATCCCGGCGCCGGGGGCCGACGGCCTCGACCCGACCGGCCTGGTGGTGCGGCAGTTGGCGGTGCACACCGTCTTCGGGGCGCCGCCGGACGCCTGGGCGCACACGGTGCGGATGTTCGGGGCCGGGCTGCTCGACCCGCTGCCGCTGGTCACGCACGAGCTGCCGCTGTCCGGGTTCGCGCAGGCCATCGAGTTGGTGGGGGCCGGCGATCCGCAGGTCGGCAAGGTGCTGCTCCGCCCCTAGGGCCCTGCTGGCGGATCTCCTCGGCGTCGCGGAGATCCACCAGAAGGACCCCGGCCGTCCGCCGGTCCCGGCACGACCGGACGACGCCGAGGCCGCCGTACACCCGGCCCGTCCCCCCAGCCCTCCCCTCGGCCCGTCCCTCGGCCCTTCCCCCGGGCCTGCCCGCACCCTGAGCCGCGAACACCGTCCGACATACCGAACACTAAGGACAGCTTGTGACCGACGCTTCCGCCACGGCGGCCCGCAGGCCCGGTGAGCACGCGCTCGCCGCGCTCGGCCTGGGCGCGCCCGCCCTCGATCCCGCCGACGCCTCCGCCCACGGCTTCCCGGGCGGCGGTCGCTGGCGCACCGAGATCCCCTCGTGCGAGGGTCCCGAGGCGCTGGCGGTCGTCCTCAGGGAGGCCGCGCGGCTCGACGTACCGGTCCACCGCATCAGCCAGGGCAGCGGCGTGTGGATGCTGACCGATGCCGAGATCACCGAGATGGTCGGGGCCACCGCCGAACGCGGGATCGAACTCTGCCTGTTCACCGGCCCGCGCGGCACCTGGGACATCGGCGGCTCGGTGCGCTCCGACTCGCGCGGCGCGGGGCTGCGCGCCCGCGGCCACGACGCGGTCGCCGGCTGTGTCGAGGACGCCGTCCGGGCCACCGAACTGGGCGTCAAGTGCCTGCTGGTCGCCGACGAGGGCGTGCTGTGGACGCTGCACCGGGCGCGCACCGCCCGGATCATCCCCGCCGACACCACGCTCAAGGTGTCCGCGCTGATCGGGCCGGTGAACCCGGCGTCGTACGCGGTCGTCGAGCGGCTGGGCGCCGACTCCGTCAACGTGCCCAGCGACCTGACACTCGACCACCTCACCGAGATCCGCCGGGTGTCCGCCGCGCCGATGGACATGTACATCGAGGCGCCCGACGACCTCGGCGGCTATGTGCGGATGTACGAGGTCGCCGAGCTGATCCGGCGCGGTGCACCGCTCTATCTGAAGTTCGGCCTGTCCAGGGCACCCGGCATCTACCCAGCGGGCGCCCACCTGCGGGACCTGACCCTGGACACCGCCCGGGAGCGGGTGCGGCGCGGCCGGCTCGCCCTCGACCTGCTCGCCCGGCACGGCGCGGACGGCGGCATGGCGCCGCTCGGCTCCCGGCTGCCGGGGCCTTTGCACCGGTTCCCCGTCGAAGGTGCCACTGGATGACAGATGACAGATGACGGAAGCCGGATGTCAGAAGGCGGAAGGCGGAAGGCGGAAGGCGGCTGCGGGTCCGTCGCGGCTGGTCGCTCCCCCAAGTCCTCGGCCCCGCTCGAACAGGAGGAACCCCCGGTTCCCCGTGCCCCTTCGGGGTGCTCCACCGACCTCGCTCGATCCATCTCACCGAAGAGAAGAACAGGGACGATCACCATGCGTACTCGCAGCAGCGCCCTCGCCGCCGTGGCCGGGGCCGCCTCCCTCGCCCTCGCCCTGTCCGCCTGCGGGCAGAACAGCGAGGGCGGCAGCAAGGAGGACAAGGGCAGCTCCAAGGGCGGCACCATCGGCATCGCCATGCCCACCAAGTCCTCCGAACGCTGGATCGCCGACGGCGCCAACGTCGTCAAGAACCTCAAGGCCAAGGGCTACCGGACCAAGCTGGTCTACGGCGAGGACGACCCCGACCAGCAGGTCTCGCAGATCGAGAACCTGATCACACAGGGCGTCAAGGGCCTGATCATCGCAGCCATCGACAACAAGTCGCTGAACAACGTGCTCCAGCAGGCCGCGGACGCCAAGATCCCGGTCATCTCCTACGACCGGCTGATCCTCGGCACGCGGAACGTCGACTACTACGCGTCCTTCGACAACACCAAGGTCGGCGAGCTCCAGGCCGCCTTCATCGTGGACAAGCTCGGCCTGAAGGACGGCAAGGGCCCGTTCACCATCGAGTTGTTCGCCGGGTCGAACGACGACAACAACACCAAGTACTTCTTCAACGGCGCGATGAGCGTGCTCCAGCCGTACATCGACGGCAAGAAGCTCGTCGTCAGGTCCGGCCAGACCGAACTCACCCAGGTGACCACGCTGCGCTGGGACGGCACCACCGCGCAGAAGCGCATGGAGGACGTCCTCACCTCCGCCTACAAGAGCGGCCGGGTCGACGCGGTGCTCTCCCCCTACGACGGCATCTCCATCGGCGTCATCTCCGCGCTGAAGTCCGACGGTTACGGCTCCGCCGGCAAGCCGCTGCCGGTCATCACCGGCCAGGACGCCGAGCTGGCGTCGGTGAAGTCGATCATCGCGGGCGAGCAGACGCAGACCGTCTACAAGGACACCCGGGAGCTGGCCAAGGTCGCCGCGACCATGGTCGACGACGTGCTGAACGGCAAGAAGCCCCAGGTCAACGACGTCAAGACGTACGACAACGGCACCAAGGTGGTGCCCGCCTACCTGCTTCAGCCGGTGAGCGTCGACAAGACCAACTACACGAAGGAACTCATCGACACCGGCTACTACACGGCGGGCGAGCTCAAGTAGTCCGCACGCCGTTCACCCACGGACCGAAAGGGCACGACCATGGCGGGACCCGTCCTGGAAATGCGCTCGATCGTCAAGACCTTCCCCGGTGTCACGGCGCTGTCGGACGTCACGCTGACCGTCCGCCGGGGCGAGGTCCACGCCCTCTGCGGTGAGAACGGCGCCGGGAAGTCCACCCTGATGAAGGTGCTCTCCGGCGTTCATCCGCACGGCAGTTACGGGGGCGAGATCCTCTTCGAAGGCGAGGTGTGCGCCTTCAGGGACATCCGGGCCAGCGAGCGGCGCGGCATCGTGATCATCCATCAGGAGCTGGCGCTGGTGCCGTTCCTGTCCCTGGCCGAGAACATCTTCCTCGGCAACGAACACGCCTCGCGCGGGTTCGTCGACTGGCGGGAGACCCTGCGGCACGCCACCGAGGTGCTGCGCCGGGTCGGCCTGAGCGACCACCCCGAGACCCGGATCTCCGACATCGGCGTGGGCAAGCAGCAGCTCGTGGAGATCGCCAAGGCGCTCTCGAAGCAGGTGAAGCTGCTCATCCTGGACGAGCCGACGGCGGCGCTGAACGACGAGGACAGCGGCACACTCCTCGATCTCATCCTGGAGCTGAAGAACCAGGGCATCACCTCGATCATCATCTCCCACAAGCTGGGCGAGATCCGCCGGGTCGCCGACTCGGTGACGATCCTGCGCGACGGCCGGTCCGTCGAGACCCTCGACGTGAAGGCCCCGGAGACCACCGAGGACCGGATCATCTCCGGCATGGTCGGCCGCGACCTCGACCACCGCTTCCCCGACCGCACCCCGTACGCGGGCGCACCGGGCGCGGCACCGGCGCTGGAGATCCGCGGCTGGACCGTGCGCCACCCGATCGACCAGCAGCGCAAGGTGGTCGACGACGTGTCGATCCTCGTGCGGCGCGGGGAGATCGTCGGCATCGCCGGGCTGATGGGCGCGGGCCGCACCGAACTGGCGATGAGCGTCTTCGGGCGCTCCTACGGCCGGTACGCGGGCGGCACGGTCCGCAAGGACGGCGAGGAGATCCGTACCAGGACGGTCGCCGAGGCGGTCCGGCACGGCATCGCCTACGTCACCGAGGACCGCAAGCACTACGGCCTCCACCTCATCGACACCATCAACCGGAACATCTCGCTGGCGGCGCTGGACAAGGTCGCGCGGCGGGGCGTGGTCGACGAGCACGCGGAACGGCAGGTCGCCGAGGGCTTCCGCGCGTCCATGAACATCAAGGCGCCGACCGTCTTCGAACCGGTCGGCAAGCTGTCCGGCGGCAACCAGCAGAAGGTCGTCCTCAGCAAGTGGATCTTCGCGGGCCCGGACGTACTGATCCTGGACGAGCCCACGCGCGGCATCGACGTGGGCGCCAAGTACGAGATCTACACGGTCGTCGACCGGCTCGCCGCCGAGGGCAGGGCGGTCGTCCTCATCTCCTCCGAACTGCCCGAACTGCTCGGCATGTGCGACCGCATCTACACCATGGCCGCCGGGCGGCTCACCGGTGAGGTGGCGCGGGCCGAGGCCACGCAGGAAGTGCTGATGCGCCGGATGACGAAGGACACCCCGGACAAGGACACCCCGGACGAAGACCGGAAGGCGAAGGACACCCCGGACGGAGAGGTGACCCGATGAGCACGGATATGACCGACAAGCTCCCGGCCCCGGCGCCGCCCGGCAGGGGCGGGGACGCCGCCGGGGGCGGCCTGCTCCGGCTGATGCTGAACGGCCTGCGCCGCAACCTGCGGCAGTACGGCATGCTGATCGCGCTCGGCCTGATCGTGGTCCTGTTCCAGGTGTGGACCGGCGGCGACCTGCTGCTGCCGCGCAACGTCTCCAACCTGGTGCTCCAGAACAGCTACATCCTGATCCTCGCCATCGGCATGATGCTGGTGATCATCGCGGGCCACATCGACCTGTCGGTCGGCTCGCTGACCGCGTTCGTGGGCGCGTTCGCGGCCGTGCTCACCGTGCAGCACGGCGTGGCCTGGCCGGTCGCCCTGGTGCTGTGTCTGCTGGTGGGCGCGGTGGCCGGTTCGGTGCAGGGCTTCCTGATCGCGTATCTCGGCATACCGTCGTTCATCGTGACCCTGGCGGGCATGCTGCTGTTCCGCGGTCTGACGGAGATCTTCCTGAAGGGCCAGACCCTCGGCCCGTTCCCGGACGGACTCCAGAAGCTCGGCAACGGCTTCCTGCCGGAGGTCGGCCCGGACACCGACTACCACAACCTCACCCTGCTGCTGGGCCTCGCGCTGCTGGCCTTCGTGGTCTTCCAGGAGGTCCGGGACCGAGGGCGTCAGCAGGAGTTCTCGCTCGCCGTGCTGCCGCGCAACGCGTTCCTGCTGAAGCTGGTCGCGATCGCCGCGGCGATCCTCGCGGTCACCCTGCTGCTCGCCAGCTACCAGGGCGCCCCGATCATCCTGATCGTCCTCGGGGTGCTGGTGGTCGGCTACGGCTACGTGATGCGCAACGCCGTCTTCGGCCGCCACATCTACGCGATCGGCGGCAACCTGCCGGCGGCGAAGCTGTCCGGGGTCAAGGACAGGAGGGTCACCTTCCACGTCTTCCTGAACATGGGCGTGCTCGCGGCGCTGGCGGGTCTGGTGGTCGCCGCCCGGCTGAACGCGGCCTCGCCGAAGGCGGGCCTGAACTTCGAGCTGGAGGCCATCGCCTCGTCGTTCATCGGCGGCGCGTCCATGAGCGGCGGTGTCGGCACCGTGCTCGGCGCGATCATCGGCGGTCTGGTCCTCGGCGTGCTGAACAACGGCATGAACCTGCTGAGCGTCGGCACCGACTGGCAGCAGGTCATCAAGGGCCTCGCCCTGCTCGCGGCGGTCGGCTTCGACGTGTGGAACAAGCGCAGGTCCGGTTCGTGAGCCGGGCGTGAGCGGTCGCACGGTCGTCGCGGGGGCCGCGGCGGCGGGTCCCGCCGCCGCGGCCGGGCCGGCCCGTCACCGAGCCGCGTCACCACCCGGCCGGGTCACGGGTTCTCCCAGGCCGCCGGGTCCGCCGCCAGCCGGCGCACCGGTGCGGGGAGTTCGGCCGCGGCGAGGTCGGCCAGGGTGACGCCCTCCAGGATCTTGCGGACGTTCGCGCGCAGGGCGATCCACAGGGGCAGCAGGGGCTCGGCGGTGCCGGTGTAGGTGAGGCCCGACGGGCGTTCGCCCCGCACCGAGACGATGGGGCCGTCCACGGCCCGGATGACGTCCGCGACCGTGGTCTGTGCCGCAGGACCGGCCAGCCGGTAGCCGCCGCCCCCGCCACGCCGGCTGGCCACGATCCCGGCGCGTCGCAGGTCGCCGAGGATGCCCTCCAGGAACTTGTGGGGGATGTCCTGTACAGAGGCGATTTCCTCTGCCTTCACCGGGCCGTTACCCTGCCGTGCGGCCAACTCCAGCACCGCCCGTACCGCGTAATCCGCCCGTGCCGAGATCCTCATGGATCCATTGTGGGGCGTACGGCCATGGAGAATGGCCTGACCCGCGCCCCGTAGGATCGCCCGGGAGGAACCCCTTGGCACTCAGCAGACGTACTTTCGGTGCCCTCGCAGGCTCCGCCGCGCTCGGCCTGGCCCTGGGCGGCAGCGGTGGCCCGGGGGCGCTTTCGGCGTACGCGGCACGCAGCGTACCGACCGGGCCCGCGCCGGCCCCGCCGAGCGCCGACCGCCGCCGGCACACCATCGGCTACGACCGCTACTCCCTGCTCGTGGACGGCAGGCGGCTCGTGGTGTGGTCCGGCGAGATGCACCCGTTCCGGCTGCCGAGCCCGTCCCTGTGGCGCGACGTCCTCCAGAAGATGCGGGCGCACGGCTTCAACACCGTCAGCGTCTACGTCGCCTGGAACTACCACTCCGCCGCCCCCGGGCACCACGACTTCGGCGGCGTCCGCGATCTGGACCTGTTCCTGCGCACGGCCGCCGAGACCGGCCTGTACGTCATCCTGCGCCCCGGCCCCTACATCAACGCGGAGGTCGACGGCGGCGGCTTCCCCGGCTGGCTCACGGTCACCGAGGGCGTGGCGCGCACCGACGATCCGGTCTACCTGTCGCACGTCGACGCGTGGTTCACGGCCGTGAACCGGATCGCCCGCCGGCACCAGTTCACGGACGGCGGCGGCACGGTCCTGCTGTACCAGATCGAGAACGAGTACGACGCCCACGTGGGCGAGCCGGCCGGCCGTGCCTACATGTCCCACCTGTACCGGAAGGTGCGGGCGGACGGCATCGACGTACCCCTCTTCCACAACGACAAGGGCCGCGACGGCGCCTGGGTCCCCGGTTCGTTCGACACCGGCGGGGAGCGGGGCCGCTGGCTGTACGGCTTCGACGGGTACCCGGCGCCGGACCGTACCCCGCCGGACTGGGGACGCTACGGCACCGGCGGGCCCACCGGGGGCGCCTCCGCGAGTCCGCACACGCCGGGTTTCGTGCCGGAGTTCGGCGGCGGCTGGTTCGACCCGTGGGGCGGGGTCACCTTCGACGGCAAGGGGTACGCCGAGTCCCGGCGGACCCGGGACGAGTCCTACGAGCGCCGCTTCCACCTCACCAACCTGGCCAACGGCCTGACCCTGCACAACGTCTACATGACCTTCGGCGGCACCTCCTGGGGCTGGCTGCCCGCACCGGCGGTCTACACCTCGTACGACTACGGGGCGGCCATCGACGAGGCCCGCAACGTCACGGGCAAGATCGTCCCGATGCACCAGCTCGGCCATCTCCTCGGGCGGGTCCCCGACTTCGCCAAGCTGGACCGGGCGGCGGACGTCAGGGCGAAGGGCCTGAAGGTCTACCACCTCACCAACCCGGACACCGAGGCCCATGTGTACGTGGTGCGCAACGACGGGACCGAGGAGGTCACCTCGACCGTGCCGACCGCGGCGGGCGGCCTGGAGGTCACCGTCCCGGCCCGCGACGCCCGGCTGCTGGCCACCGGACTCTCCCTGGGCAATCGGACCCTGCGGTCCAGCACCGCGCAGCCCGTGTTCCGGCTGAACACCGGGCGGCAGGACATCGCGCTGTTCACCGGCCGGGGCGGCGAGATGGCGCACCTCGTGCTGGACTGCCCGAGCGAACCGGTCGTCAACCGGCTGGACCCGGACGGCGCCTGGGCGTACACCCAGGGTGCCCTGCACGTGTCCGTGCCGCTCGGCGCCGGCGGGCTCACCCGGGTGCTGGTCGAGGGCGGCGAGAGCGACACGCCGCTGCTGCTCCTGTTCGCCGACGACGCGACGTCCGTACGGCTGTGCCCGTACGACACCCCGTCCGGGACGGTGCTGGTCTACGGCCCCGAGCTGCTGCGCGAGGTCACGCTCGACGGCTCCGCGGTGCGGCTGACCGGCGACACGGTCGAGGAGAGCGGCCTGGAGGTGTGGGGGCCGCGCGGGGTGGCCACCGTGGCGTGGAACGGCCGGCCGGTGCGCACGCGCGTCACCCGGTCCGGCAGCCTGATGGCCGAGGCGCTGCTGCCGGCGGTACCGGACATCGCGCTGCCCGAGCTGGGCGGCTGGCGGCGGAAGGCGGAGAACCCCGAGGCCGCGCCGGGGTTCGACGACTCGGCGTGGCAGGTGGCCGACAAGCGGTCCTCGCACAGCACGACGCCGGTGCCGGCCGGGCAGCCGGTGCTGTTCGCGGACGACTACGGCTTCCACTACGGCGACGTCTGGTACCGGGGGCACTTCGACGGCGCGGACGGACTGGAGTCCGTGTCCCTCTCCTACAGCACCGGCACCCAGGGCATGCTCATGGCCTGGCTGGACGGTGAGCCGCTGGGCGTGCACCGGATGCCGGTGCCGGACGCCGGCACGGCCCGCAAGGGGACCTGGACGGACACGGCGGTGCTCGACCTGTCCGCACTGCCCGGAAAACGGGCCGAGCGGCTGCGCGAGAAGCTGGCGGCGCCCGGCGGGCATGTGCTGTCCGTGCTGGTCCGCCGCATGCAGCACGACATGGACGGCAGGGCCCAGGACACCCACAAGGCGGCCCGCGGGCTGACCGGGGCCGCCTTCGAGGGGGCCGCGCCCACGGTGCGGTGGCGCGTCCAGGGCGCGCTCGCGCCGGACCCGGTGCGCGGGCCGATGAACCACGGCGGGCTGTACGGGGAGCGGGAGGGCTGGCACCTGCCCGGGTTCGCGGACGGCGGCTGGCAACGGGCCGACCTGCCGCACACCGGCCGGAAGCAGGGCGTGACCTGGTACCGGACGACGTTCCGGCTGTCGGTCCCCGGCGACCTGGACGCCTCGGCCGGGCTGGTCCTCCAGGACGACCCGGCCCGCGCCTACCGCGTGCAGATCTTCCTGAACGGCTGGAACCTGGGCCAGTACATCAACGACGTCGGCCCGCAGCACACGTTCGTGCTGCCGGGCGGCATCCTGAACACGCGCGGCAGCAACAGCCTGGCCCTGGCCGTCCTGTCCGACGGCACCACGGACTCGGGACCGGGCGAGGTGCGGCTGGCGCTGCTCGGCCGCGCGGCCGGAGGAGTGCCGGTGACTCCGGTGGCCTCACCGGGCCGCTGAGGTCACCGGGGTCACCGGGGTCACCAGGGTCACCAGGGTCACCGGGGTCACCGGGGTCACCGGGGTCACCGGCCGTCGCTACCCCGCGAACGCCGGCTGCGGAAGGCCCTTGCCCGCGGCCGGGAACACCAGCAGTGACCCGGACAGCGGGTGCGGTCGCTCCAGTCCGGTGCGGGCCGTCGTGACGTACAGGTCGGTCAGGTCCGCGCCGCCGAAGGCACAGGCCGTCGGACGGGCCGTGGGCAGGGGGAGGACGCGGTCCAGCGCGCCGTCGGGCGTGTAGCGGCGTACCGCCGCGCCGTCCCACAGGGCCACCCACACACAGCCGTCGGCGTCGACGGCCAGCCCGTCGGGGAATCCGGCGCCCTCCTCGACCTCGGCCAACGGACGCCGGTCCGTGGCCTGTTCACCGTCGAAGTCGAAGACGTCGATCCGCCGGGTGGGGGTGTCGACGTAGTACATCAGGCGCCCGTCGGGGCTCCAGCCCGTGCCGTTGCTCACCGCGACGGACGGCAGGACCGTGCGGACCGCACCCGTGCCGGTGACCCGGGACAGCGTGCCGCCGCCCGGCGCCCCGTCGTAGCGCATCGTGCCCGCCCACAGCGCGCCGTCGGGCGCCACCGCGGCGTCGTTCCCGCGGCGGCCGGGCACCGGCTCGTGGTGCAGCCAGCGGAAGGCGCCGTCCGGGTCCAGCAGGCCGATCCCGTCCCGGAGGTTCAGCACCAGGCCGCCGCCCGCGCGCGGCTTCACGGCGCCGACGTGCTGCTCCGTCGTGCGGACCGTACGGCGGCCGGAGGCGGGATCGTAGCCGTGGACCCGCATGCCGAGGATGTCGATCCAGATCAGGCGGCCCGTCGCCGCGTCCCACGTCGGTCCCTCGCCGAGCGTCGCCTCGGCCCGCACCGCCACCTCGTACCCCGTCATGCCGCCCTCCGGTGACCCAGGCGCTCCGACAGTTCAACCGCGCCCTCGGCGGCCAGCTGCGCCAGTTCGGCCAGCCGCTCGTCGCTCCAGCGGATCATGGGTACGGAGATGGACAGCGCGGCGACCACCTGGCCGGTGCGGTCGCGGACCGGGGCCGCGACACAGCTGACGTCCGGATTGGACTCGCGGTTCTCCACCGCGACGCCGCGTTCCCGGATCGCCGCCAGTGCCTCGCGCAGCGCGCCGGGATCCGTGATGCTGTCGGGGGTCATGGCGACCAGTTCGGCCCCGTCCGGAATGCGCGCGGCCAGCTCCGGCTGGGGCAGCGAGGCCAGCAGCATCTTGCCGACCGAGGTGCAGTGGGCGGGCAGTCTGCGGCCGGCCGCGGACACCATGCGCACCGCGTGCGTGGAGTCGACCTTGGCGATGTAGATGACGTCCGTGCCGTCGAGGATCGCCACGTGCACGGTCTCGTCGCAGGTCTCGGCGACCGCGCGGGCGACCTGCTGGCCCTCGGCGGCGAGGTCGAGCCGCTCGGCGTAGTGGCTGCCGAGCTGGTAGGGACGCACCCCGAGCCGGTACTGTCCGGGCTGTCCGGGTACGGGCACGATGTACTGGCGGGCGGCGAGCGTGGTGACCAGCTCGTGCACGGTGGTGCGCGGCAGTCCGAGCCTGCGCACGATGTCGGGGGCGGAGAGCGTCCCGTCCCCGTCGAGGAAGAGCTCCAGTATGTCGAGAGCCCGGGTCACGGCGGGTACGAGGCGTCCCATCCTCCGGCCCCCTCCCTTGATCAGCGCCCGCGTTCGTTCGAGATTTCAACAGGCGATCGACATGACGAACAAAGGCTAGTCATGGGGAGTTGCCCCGGCAACGGGTGTGTACCCGGCCGGTGAGCGACGATGGTTCCCATGCCGTCCTCCGCCAAGCGTCCCACCGCCCCCTTCACCCCGCTCGACTTCCAACTGGTGCTGTTGCGCCGGATGGCCGACCACAACCCCGGTCTGGTCGAGGACGCACGGCACGAGCTGGGCGTGTCGATCGCGGACATGCGGGAGGCCAACAAGCGCTGGCAGGCGATGGTCCGCTCCCCCAGACCGCGCGCGGCGGCCGGCCGGTACCGCTCGGTGCTCGGCGCGCCGGAGTCGGAGGGCAAGCGGACCGTCGGCGACCTGGAGTGCGCGGTGTGGCGGTGGCCGGTCCCGCTCTGGCCCGACCTGCGCTTCGAGGTGCTGGTCGCGGCCACCGGCGCGGTCTGGAACGAGTGGCTGGTCCGCGCGCCGGGCGCCGCCGCGCCGCGCCTCGCTGTCCTCGACGACCTCATCCCCTGGTCGTGCACGGTGGACGAGGCGGCCCGCGCCTTCGCCCCGGTCCGCCCCCTGGAGGGCACGGCGCCGACCCGCTGGGGCCTCGCCTTCGCGGCCCCCGACGCGGGCGGCGTACGGCACGAGGTCGTCGCCGAGTTCACGTGGGGGTTGTTGCAGAGGACTGCCGTCGTGGGGGAGTGACGGGGACTGCCGTCGTGGGGGCGTGACGGGGTCGTAGGTCGGGTGCGGGTGTGTTGTGGCTGGGCGCGCAGTTCCCCGCGCCCCTGTGGGGCGTTGCCGCAACCGTCCGGCAGTAGTCAGCCGGGGGCAACCCCGACAAGGTCGTAAGTCGGGTGTGGGTGCGTTGTGGCTGGGCGCGCAGTTCCCCGCGCCCCTGTGGGGGCGCCCACCGCAACGTCGGCGGTGTTCAGCCGGCCGCCGCCGCGACCATCGCCGTCGCCACCTCCGGCAGTGATGCCGGGTGCAGGAAGAGGAAGAGGTTCGGCTCGACCAGTTCCAGTTCCATCACTCGGGGTTCGCCGTCGTCGCCGTCGACGAGGTCCACGCGCGCGTACAGCAGCTCCGGCGTGTCCGGCACGGCGGCCAGCGCGCGCCCGGCTACGGCGAGTTCGGCCGGTGTCGGCGTCCACGGCTCCAGGTCGGGATGGGCCACCTTCTGCGCGTCGTACGCCGTGCCGGGCGACAGGACGGCCCGCTTGCGGCTGGCGTGCAGCAGTCGGCCCGCGAAGAACTGGAGGGCGCGCTCGCCGCCGACGTCGATGCCGCGGACGTAGGGCTGCACGATCGCGGTCAGCCCCTCCTCGTGCATCCGGGCCAGCTGCCGCAGGGCCGTCGCACGCTCGCCGGGCGCGTACCGGGCGACGTACCGGGCGCCCGCGCCGAAGGTCGGCTTCACGACGAACTCGTGGTCGTCGGGGAGCACGGCGGGATCCCCGGGCGCGAGGTAGCGGGTCGGCACGACGGGCACCCCGGCCGCCGCGAGGTCCCCCAGATACCGCTTGTCGCTGTTCCAGCGCACGACGGCGGCCGGATTGGCCAGCCGGGTCGCCTTCCCGGTCCGCTCCGCCCACGCCACGAACTCCGCGGCTCGCCAGCTGTAGTCCCAGGTGGAGCGGATGACGGCGAGGTCGAAGGCGCTCCAGTCGACACCGGGGTCGTCCCAGTGCACGGCGGCGGCCTCGGCCCCCGCGTCCGTCAGCGCCCGTATCAGGAGCGGCAGGTCGCGGTCCCGGTTCGGCTCGGTCCCGGGGTCGTAGGTGACGAGTGCGATGCGGGGCACGGCGGGCTCCCTCGGCGTACGGGCTGCTGACGAACCGCAGGCTAACCGCCGCGACCGCAACCATGGCAACGGGTTTGACCTTCCCCCTCGGTGAAGCCACAGCATCGATGGCGGGACGACGAGGAGCACGTACCGGGGGTGGAGCATGGAGATGCTGACGATCGGTGCCTTCGCGAAGGCCAGCCGGCTCTCGCCGAAGGCGCTGCGCCTGTACGACGAACTGGCGCTGCTGCGCCCCGCGCGGGTCGATCCGCACACCGGCTACCGGTACTACGCCGTCGGGCAGTTGGAACAGGCACGGCTGGTGGCGTGGCTGCGCCGCCTGGGCATGCCGCTCGCCGGCATCCGTGAGGTCTGCGCGCTGGCACCGGCCGAGGCCGCCCGGGAGATCCGCGCCCACTGGGCGCGGGTGGAGGCGGAGACAGCCGTACGGCGGGACCTCGCCGCGTTCCTCGTCGACCACCTGACCGCAGCGTCGAGGAAGGACACCATCATGCTGGAACTGCGTTATTCCGCCCATTCCGACATCGGGCGGGTGCGGCCCGCCAACCAGGACACGGCGTACGCGGGCGCCCGGCTGCTCGCCGTGGCCGACGGGTGCGGGCCCGCCGGGGCGCGCGCGAGCAGCGCCGCCGTGGAGGCGCTGAAGTTCCTGGAGAGCACGGAGCTGCCCGCGGGCAGCGTCCTGAACCTGCTGGAGGACGCCGTCGACGGCGCGCGCCGGGCCGTCGAGGACGTGGCCGCCGGGGCACCGGAGGCCGGTACCACGCTGACCGCGCTGCTGCTGACGGGCTCGCGGCTGGCCCTGGTGCACATCGGGGACCGCGTGCCTATCTGCTGCGCGACGGCGGCCTGTTCCGGATCACCCACGACCACACCGTGGTCCAGTCGATGATCGACGAGGGCCGGCTGACCCCCGAGGAGGCCACCGCCCACCCGCAGCGTGCCCTGCTCCTGAAGGCGCTCGGTACCGGTGGGAGTGCGGACCCGGACCTGAAGCTGCACGACGCGCTGCCCGGGGACCGGTACCTGCTGTGCTCCGACGGCCTGACCGGGGTCGTACCGGACGGCCGGATCGCGCACCTGCTGGCCGCGGCGCCCGCCCCGGACGCGGCGGTCCGCGCCCTGATCACCGAGGCGAACGCCACGGGCGGCCCGGACAACGTCAGCTGCGTCGTCGCCGACGTGGCAGAGGCGGAGACGGCGGCCTGATCCTGCGCCGGCCGGCGGGCTTGGCGAGCGGCGGACCGGGTGAGCGGGCTCCCCGCCGGGCGGCCAGACCCGTGGAGGGCGGGCCTGGCAAGCGGACTCCCCGCCAGGCGGCCAGACCCGTGGAGGGCGGGCCTGGCAAGCGGACTCCCCGCCAGGCGGCCAGACCCGTGGAGGGCGGACCTGGCAAGCGGACTCCCCGCCAGGCGGCCAGACCCGTGGAGGGCGGGCCTGGCAAGCGGACTCCCCGCCTGCCGGGCCGCGTGCCTCCGCGTCCGCCGATCCGACCGGATCCCGCGCCGTCGCCCCACCGCCGTCGGCCTGATCCTCTACCGTCGGGAGAACAGGTGGGTCCGGAGCGCCGTGCCGGTGCTCCCCGACGGCTAAGGAGTGCGTCTCGTGTCCTCCCTCTTTCCGGCCCTGGCGGACCGTCCGGGCGAGCGGGTCGCCCTGCGGTTCGGCGCGCGCTCGCTGACGTATGCCGAGTTGGGGGCCGCCGCGGGCGCCGTGGCCGCCCGGGTCCGCGGCGCGGGCCGGGTGGCCGTGTGGGCGACCCCGGAGCTGGAGACGGCCGTCGCGGTGCCGGGCGCCCTGCTCGCCGGGGTGGCCGCCGTACCGCTGAACCCGAAGTCCGGGGAGCGGGAACTCGGCCACATCCTCTCCGACAGCTCCCCCTCCCTGGTGCTGGCCGCGCCCGGTGCCCGGCTCCCGGCGCCCCTGGACGGCCTGACCCGGATCGACGTGGACGCGCACGGCGGCGGCGACGTCCCCGAGGACCACGCCACGGCGGAGGACCCCGCGCTGATCGTCTACACCTCAGGCACCACCGGCCCGCCCAAGGGCGCGGTGCTGCCCCGCCGCGCGCTCGCCACCACCCTGGACGCGCTGGCCGACGCCTGGCAGTGGACCGCGGACGACGTGCTGGTGCACGGACTGCCCCTGTTCCATGTGCACGGGCTCGTGCTGGGCGTCCTCGGCCCGCTGCGCCGCGGCGGCTCGGTGCGGCACCTGGGACGGTTCAGCACCGAGGGCGTGGCCCGGGAGCTGAACGACGGCGCGACCATGCTGTTCGGCGTGCCGACCATGTACCACCGCATCGCCGAGGCCCTGCCCGAGGATCCCGGTCTCGCCAAGGCACTGGGCCGCGCCCGGCTGCTGGTCTCCGGCTCGGCCGCGCTGCCGGTGCACGACCACGAGCGGATCGCGGCCACGACCGGGCGCCGGGTGATCGAGCGGTACGGGATGACCGAGACCCTGATGAACACCAGCGTGCGGGCCGACGGGGAGGCCCGCGCGGGCACGGTCGGGGTGCCGCTGCCGGGCGTGGAGCTGCGGCTGGCGGAGGAGGACGGCACCGTCCTTTCCGCGTACGACGGGGAGACCGTCGGCGAGATCCAGGTGCGCGGCCCGAACCTGTTCACCGAGTACCTGAACCGGCCCGACGCGACGGCCGCCGCCTTCACCGCCGACGGCTGGTTCCGCACCGGCGACATGGCGGTGCGGGAGCCGGACGGCTACGTCCGGATCGTGGGGCGCAAGGCCACCGACCTGATCAAGAGCGGGGGTTACAAGATCGGGGCGGGCGAGATCGAGAACGCGCTGCTGGAGCACCCGGGGGTGCGGGAGGCGGCGGTCACCGGGGAACCGGACGTGGACCTGGGCGAGCGGATCGTCGCCTGGATCGTCCCGGCGGAGGCGCAGTCGCCGCCCGCCGCCGAGGAGTTGGCCGACCACGTGGCCGCCCGGCTGGCCCCGCACAAACGGCCGCGCGTGGTCCGCTACCTCGACGCGCTGCCCCGCAACGACATGGGCAAGATCATGAAGCGGGCGCTGTCGGCCGATGTCTGAGCGGCCGTCGGCGCGGGAGGTGCTGGCGCTGGTCACGGACGAGGACACCTTCCGTGAGCTGCCCCACGGCACCCGGCACGCACCGGCCGACGGACCGCTCGGCTGGCCCGGCTACGACGCCTCGCGCGCCCGCGCCGCCGCGCGCACCGGCGAGGACGAGTCCGTCGTCTGCGGCACGGCGGACGTCGGGGGCACCCGGGCCGTACTGATCGCGTTCGAGTTCGGCTTCCTCGGCGGCTCCCTGGGCGAGCGCACCGGTGACCGCCTGGAGTCGGCGTACCGGCACGCCCGTGCGCACCGGCTGCCGGTCGTGCCGCTGATCGCCACCGGCGGCAGCCGGATGCAGGAGGGCATGGTCGCGCTGGCCCAGCTCCAGCGGGTGGCCCGGGAGTCCGCGCTCACCCGGGCGGCCGGTCTGCCGCAGCTGGCGGTCCTGCGGGACCCGACGACCGGCGGCGGCTGGGCCACCCTGGGCGCCGGGGCCGACGTGGTCCTCGCGCTGCCGGGCGCCCAGGTGGGCTTCGCGGGGTCCCGGGTCCGGCCCCCGGACGCGGATCCGTCCGCGTACACGGCCGAGGCGCAGGTGGCGGCGGGTTCGGCGGACGCGGTGGTACGGCCCGAGGAGCTGCGGGAGACGCTGGGGCGCTGGCTGCGGCTGCTCACCACGCCCGCGCCGCAGGCCCCCGCACCCCGCGCCCTGGGCCGCGCCGGCCTCCCGGCCACCGGGTGGGCGGCGGTCGGCGGTGCCCGCGCCCCCGGACGCCCCCGCGCCCACGCCTACCTGGACGCGTACTTCGCCCACCGGGTCGCTCTCGGCGGCGACCGCGCGGGCGGTGCGGATCCCGGGGGCATGCTGTGCGGGTTCGGCGAGCGGGACGGCCGCGGCGTGGCGTACGCGGCGCAGACGGGGGTGGCGACCCGGCCCGCCGGGTACCGCACCGCGGCCCGGCTGATCCGGCTCGCGGACCGGCTCGGCATACCGGTGCTGACGCTGGTGGACACGCCGGGCGCGGCCAACGACGCGGAAGCGGAACGGCAGGGGGCCGGCGCCGCGATCGCCGAGGTGTTCGCGGCGGTGGCCGCCGCCCGGGTGCCGATCACCACGCTGGTCATCGGCGAGGGCGGCTCCGGCGGGGCGCTCGCGCTGGCCGCGCCCGGCAACACCTGGGCCACGCCGGACAGTTACTTCTCGGTGATCGCCCCCGAACTCGCCGCGGCCATACTCAAGCGCCCGCCCGAGGAGGCCGAGGCGACCGCGGACCAGTTGCGCATCCGGCCGCAGGATCTGGTGGAGCTGGGCGTGGTCCGCGGCGTCGTCACCGCCGCGGACCACCCCGGGCCCTGAGCTACTTCACGGCCACCGCCCGGACGATCTCCTGGGTCACCGATCCGCCCTGGTCGTCGCGGGCCGTGGCGCGCAGGGAGACATGGACGGCGTCACGGGGCACGGTCAGTGTCCCGTGCCGGGCGGCCCCCGGGCCGGCGGTGAGCGCGACCGGCCGCCAGGTCGTGCCGTCGTCGTACGACACGTCGAGCGTGCCGCCGCCGAGCCTGCCGGTGCCGGCCGCGCCCGCCACGTACGCGGCGCCCAGCCGCACCGGCACCCGGCCGCCGGCCACCCGGCCCGCGAGATCGGTGCCGACGTCGAAGGAGAGGTTGATCAGCGGGAGGCCGGTCCAGCGGTCCTCGGGGGTGGCCGCCGACCTGAAGGTCCACTCGGCGTGGCCCCGGGTGGCCCGCCCCCAGCGCCCGGCGTCCAGGGCGGTGTCGGTGACGACCTTGTACGTGTGCTCGTCGGCGGGCGCGTCCGTCACGTAGGCGGCGGAGCCCTGCCGCCGGTCCACCTCGGCGCCGTCCAGGTACACCGCGGTCTCCTGGGTCATTCCGGAGCCGTCGCTCCACACGTCGCCGAAACCGGTGTGGTCCGGTCCGGAGTCGCCCCACCCGGGGGTGTTGAACTGGAGCCGGCCGCCGGACCGCTGCTGCCCGAAGCCGAGCCCGGTGCCCAGCCACGGGTGCCACACCGGGCGGAACCAGTTCAGCGCGGTCCGGGACCCGCCCGGGTAGCTGACCAGTCCGCCGCGTTCCTCCAGCGCGCCGCCGGCGGCGGTCACCGACTCGTGCCACTGCTGCCCGGGACCGGTGGAGACGTGGTCGGTCCGTTCGGCGGGCAGGTCGACGCGCTCCTGGAAGCCGAGGCCGATGGGGAAGGCGTCGGTGATCGAGTACCGGAACTCGCCGCCGTCGCCCGGCTGTACGGCGTGGAACCTCACGTCCAGCGTGGCGAGCCCGCGCCCGGACGGCGCGTAGGTCAGGTCCCGGTCCGGGACGGCACCCCGGTGGCCCTCCGAAAGGTCGTACACGTAGGGCGAGTTGCGGGTGCCCGTCATGTCGACGCGGCCGGCCGCGCGCAGTTTCGCGGCGTCCGCGGCGTTCACCGTGGCGATCTGCAGCGGCCGGTCGGCGTTGTCGTCCGTGCCCCACCAGGCCATCAGCCGGCCGGGCAGGTCGTCGGTGACGAACAGCGCCTCGGCGCCCGCGTCCTGCGCGGCGCAGGCGAGCGCGGCCGGGTCTCCGCCGTCGGCGAGCCGGGCGAGCACGGCCTTGCCCGCCACCCCGCGCTCCCCGGTGACCGGACCGTCGCCGACGTCCACCAGCGGCAGCCTGCTGCGGCCCTCGATCAGGGTGCCGCCCGACTGGACGGTGGCCTCCCCGAGCCCCTTGACGTCGAGCGACGGCCGGGCGAGCCGCCACACCGTCCGGTACTCGAAGCTTCCCCGGGTGACCGGTGCGGTGGGCGCGGCGAAGACGCTGTCGTACGTCAGCGGCACCTGGACCGCGCCGAACAGGTCGGCGCCGTCCGCCTGCCGGTCGTACTCCATGGTCAGCTGGCGGGTCTCGGTGCGGTCGGGGACCTCGGTCCGCAGCTCGCGCAGCGTCCGCCCGTCCAGGGTGACGTCCCGGTCCCGGTCCAGGGTGATCTCGGGGGCGGCGAGGAAGCCGAGGCCGAGCGAGTCGGCGCCGTGGCTGCCGCGCACGTCCAGGAAGGAGGTCAGGGCGTACGTGCCCGGCTGGAGCCGCAGCTCCAGGGTGCCCGAGGCGCCGACCCGGACCGGTACCGCGTCGGTGCCCTCGGCGAGCCGCCGCACGGTGAGGTCGGCGGCGGCGGGCCCGCCGTCCCGGTCCTTGACGTGCACGGTGAGCGTGTACCGCTCGCCCTCCTTGACCAGCCCGAACACGGTGTGCGCGACCGTGTCGCCGGTGGCGTCGACGGCCGTGATCTGCCCGCTGGTGGTGCCGACCGGAGCGCCCGCGCCGTCGCCGGTCACGGTGGTGGACGCGGTGCCGTGCGCGGGGACGGTGAGCGTGCTGTCGGCGAGGGAGACGACACCGTCCGGCGCACCGCGCACGGAGAGCTTCAACTCTGCTTCACGGTCCGACGAGTTGGCGTAGGTGACGGTCCTGGTAACGGGCTTGTCCGCCGGGTAGGGCCAGCGGTAGAAGCCGAGGTCGGCGCTGCCGGTGGCGGTCACCCCGGCCGCCACCGCGTCGGGCACGCTCAGCCGGCCCGCGCCCAGTACGTAGGCGGACGCGTCGAGTTGCCGGGACGTCGACATCAGCGCGTCCTTCAACCGCGCGCCGCTCCAGTCGGCGTGCTCCTGGGCGAGCAGCGCGGCCACCCCGGTGACGTGCGGGACCGCCATCGACGTACCGCTCATGGAGGTGTAGGAGCCGCTGCCGGGGGCGAGCCCGGAGCGGGCGGCGAGGATGTCGACGCCGGGCGCCGAGATGTCGGGCTTGAGGGCGTTGTCGCCGTAGCGGGGGCCGGCGCTGGTGAAGTAGGCGGTCTGGTCGGCGGAGTCGACCGCGCCGACGGTCAGGGCCGCGTCGGCGGCGCCGGGCGAGCCGATGGACGAGGGCGTCCCGGTGTTTCCGGCCGCGACGACGAACAGCGTCCCCGTCTCCTTCGACAGGGCGTCGAGGGCCTGGGCCATCGGGTCGGTGCCGTCGCTGGGCTCGGTGGAGCCGAGGCTCATCGAGACGATCCTGGCGTGCACGTCCCGGGCCGCCCACTCCATACCGGCGATGATCTGGGACTCGCTGCCCGAGCCCTGGTCGTCGAGCACCTTGCCGACGGCGAGGCCGGCGCCCGGGGCGACGCCCTTCTCCCGGCCGTCCGAGGCGGCCCCGGTGCCGCCGACGGTGGAGGTGACGTGGGTGCCGTGGCCGTTGCGGTCGGCGACGTCCTCGCCCTCGACGAAGCTCTTGCCGGTGGTGATCCGGTCCTTGAGGTCGGGGTGGTCCGGGTCGACCCCGGAGTCGAGGACGGCGACGGTGACGCCCTGGCCGGTCAGCCCGGTGTCCCAGGCCGCCGACGTGCCGATCTGGGCGTTGCTCTCGGCCAGGTCGGCCGTGACGCGCCCGTCCAGCCAGACCTTGTCGATCCCGTCCTGCGCGGTGAACGCCCGCCAGAAGGTCCGTCCCTTGTCGGCCCGGACGGCGGCGCCGCGCAGGCTCGCCAGGTTCCGGGTCCGCTCGGCGCCGTGGGGCGTGGCGATCCGCGCGCCCTCGTCGTAGGTGATGATCAGCGGCAGCGCGCCGGTACCGGAGTCGGTGAGCCCCTGCCGGATCAGCCCGCTGACGTCGAACAGCCGCCGGTCCAGGGCGCGCGTGCGCAGATAGGGCACGGCCTCGTCCGGTACGACGCTGATGTCGCCGTCGCTCGACTGGGTCCGCACCGCCCCGGTGGCCCCCGCCGGCCGCTCCACGGTCACCGTCTTCTTCCCCTGGCCGAGGTCGGTGACGGTGACCCGGTCGCCGGTGACGAGGGTGACGGTGTTCGCGGCGGTGGCGGCGTGCGCGGCCGGGGCGGCGTCCGGGGCGTGCCGGTCCGCGTCGGCGGCCTGCCGTGCGCCCGCCGGGGCCGTCGCCGACAGGGCGATCACGAGCCCGGCGGACAGCAGGGTGGCACCGCGTCCGACTGGTCCTCTGGTCATCCACGCCTCTTCTCGTTCGCGTGCGTCGAGTCGTCCGTGCGCTACGGGTGTCGTACGTGCGTGCCGAGTGCTGTGAAGAGTCTCACGGGGCTTGTGTCACCGGGGTATTGACGGGTGCCGACGGAAATCTGCCCTGGCAGGTTCCCGCCATTGGCGGCACCCGCCGGGCCGAACCGGGGACGCCCCGCGCGCCGTCCACGACAATGAAGCCGTACGGGGATGCCAGTGCGGAGGATCCTGCACGAGGATGCCGGTACGGAGGACCCTGCACGGGGAGTCCGGCACAGGGAGTCCGGCACAGGGAGTCCGGCACGGGACGGGAATCCGGGGGGCGGCGGTCGGTATGGCCAGGCTGGTGGAGTTCGAGACCGAGGACGGTGCGGTGGTCGTCGTGGAGACCAACGACGCCGGTCCGCCCGGGACCCGGCTCGTGGCCCGCGGTGACGGCCCCGCGGCCACCGCCGCCCGCAGCTTCGAGCAGGCCCTGACCGGCGTGCGCGCCGCGGCCCAGTCCGCGCTGCGGATCTTCCGGGACGGCGCGCTGCGGCCCGACTCCGTGGAGCTGGAGTTCGGGGTGAAGCTCACCGCGGAGGCCGGGGCGATCATCGCCAAGGGGACGGCGGAGGGGCAACTGGTCGTCCGCCTGAACTGGTCGGCCGACCGGACGCCGCCCACCGCGCCGGAGCCGGAGCCGACGCCGGAGCCGGAGCCCGGCCGGACGGAACCGTGACCGGCGCCCGGCAGGCCGCGCCACAAGCGCCCGGCCGGACCCGCGGCTCAGCCGGACCGGCCCGGACCGACCC
Organism: Streptomyces sp. NPDC001270; assembly: GCF_042896695.1. NCBI lineage: Bacteria > Bacillati > Actinomycetota > Actinomycetes > Kitasatosporales > Streptomycetaceae > Streptomyces > Streptomyces sp. NPDC001270. Next base: position 114,338 of record NZ_JBIAXM010000021.1, read on the forward strand.
GAACCGGTCCCGCCGAACGGGCCGAACCCACGAAACCCACGAGCCCCACGCAACCCGCGACAGCCGCGACAGCCGCGGCAGCCGCGAAACCCACCGACCGCCTGCTGACCACGGAATGTCCGCCCGGCGCGACGCGACGCGCCCGTCAGATCCGCCGGACCCCCCATTCAGCGGTGCCCCGCCCGGCCCCCTCCAGAAGGCATCGGTCCGATCGGCCGCAGAGGATACGTAAGAGGCCCGCCGTCCGGCGGCACCGCCACGGCCTGCGCACCCAGGAGGATCTGCCGTGACCGTCAGCCTGGAGCAGTTGCGCCGCTGCCACTTCGCCGTCGACCTGGGCGCGGCCCGTACCCGCGTCTACGTCAAGGGCGCCGGCCTCGTGGTCGACCAGCCGTCCGCGGCCGCCGTGAACACCCGCAACGGCGCGCTCATCGCCGTGGGCGAACTGGCGGAGAAGATGACGGGCCGCACCCCCAGCTACATCCGCGTCGTACGGCCGGTCTCCGGCGGCACCGTCGTCGACATCGAGATGGCCCAGCGGATGCTGCGCCACCTGCTCGGCGACAAGATCCGCCGGGCCCTGCGCCGCAAGACCCGGCTGCGCGCAGCCGCCTGCACCCCGCACGACGCCGATCCACTGGCCCAGCGGGCGACGGTCGAGACGCTCGTCGGTCTCGGCGCCCGGCGGGTCGAACTGGTGGACACGCTGATCGCGGCGGCCGTGGGCTGCGGGCTGCCCGTCGAGCGCCCGCAGGGCACGATGATCGTCGTGTGCGGAGCCGCCGCCACCCAGGTCGCCGTCCTCTCGCTCGGCTCGATCGTCACCGCCGAGCGGATCCCGGTCGGCGGCGAGGCGGTCGACAACGCGATCGTGCAACACCTGCGGCTCCAACACGAGTTGATGCTGCCCAGCCAGTCGGTACGACCCCTGCAACTGGCCCTGTCCGGCAACGGCCTCACCCCGCACGGCCCGGAGTCGACCGAGATCCACGGCCGGGACGTGGCCACCGGCCTCGCGCGCAGCGTGCGGGTCGACACCGCCGCCGTGCGCGACGCCATCCAGACCCCGCTGACCGCCGTGCTCGACGGCATCGGCAAGGTGCTCCGGGGCTGCCCGCCCGACCTGGTCGCCGACCTGGTCGACGTGGGGATCGTGATGGTCGGCGGTTCGGCGCTGCTCCCCGGCCTCGACAAGATGCTGCGGGACGCGACCGGGATGCCGGTGAACATCGCCGAACGGCCCGACGTGTGTGCCGTCCAGGGCATCGGCGCCATGCTGGAGGGCAAGATCGAACCACTGATCCTGGACCCCCTGGCCGCCTGAACCGGCCGCCGCATCAGGGCCGCCCAGCGCACCACGACCGACCGCCGCACCACGGCCAGCCGCCGGACGACCGACGGCCCCCTTCCTCGGGACCTTCTCTCAGAACACCCGTCAGTACGGCAGGATGCGCCCCGAAGGGGTCCTGCGGTCGATCTCCTGCCCGCGGGGGGCGGCGGGCCGACGGCTGACACGAACCCGGATCCGGCGGTCCATGGCGCCCTCCTCATGCTGCGCGGTGTCTCGTCCTGATCGTCCTGCCCGGCTCGGGCCGTGCCGAAGCCCACGAGCCCGCACGAAAACGGAAGTTCGGTCACTGGGACCACAGCAGCACGACCGGCCACCCCGGACGGCCGCTCCGGCCGGACGGCCGCGCCCGCGCCTTCCGACCCGCCCGACAAGCCGCCGCGACCGGCCACTTGACCCGACGGACCGTCGTGCGAGGTCCGGCCCGGCAGCAGCGGCGCGGGGTCCGGGGGGAGTTGGGCCCCGGCCGTTTTCCGGCCCCGGAGGCGAGCGAGGTGGGCGCACCACGAACCCCGACCCCACGCCCGAAGGCGGCTGACCGACCCCGTCACCACGCACGGACACACCACGCGCGGAGACAGCACGCCCGAAAGCACCACGCGCGGACGCAGGTGATCCAACCCCGCCCCACCGGTCCCCGGCCCCGAGCCGAGCCGACCGACGCGAAGCCGCCGCCAGCGGCTGCCGGCTGCCGGCTGCCGCCAGTCGCCGCCAGCCGCTGCTCAGAAGATGCAACGCGTCTCCTGGCCGGTTACTCTGAGTCATGTCGAGGTGGTCGACAAGCTCCTACGACGGCCTTCCGCCGGAGCCACGGTTCCACGGTTCCTTCGGGCGGGCGGCCCCGGACGGCGGCCTGGCTGTGCGGGAGACGTGATGGCGACGGTACGGGAGTGCAGCTTCGAGCTGCTGCGCTCGCTTGGCATGACGACGGTGTTCGGCAATCCCGGGTCGAACGAGCTGCCGTTCCTGGACGGACTGCCCGCGGGATTCCGCTATGTCGAGGGCCTGCAAGAGGCCGCCGTACTGGGCATGGCCGACGGATACGCGCAGGTGACGGGCCGTGCCACGCTGGTGAATCTGCACGCGTCGGCCGGGCTGGGCAATGCCCAGGGGATGCTGGTGAACGCCCGTACGGCGGGCTCGCCGCTGGTGCTGACGTCCGGGCAGCAGGTGCGGGCGGCGCTGCCGGTGGAGCCGCTGCTGACGATCGTCGACGCCACCGTCCAGCCCCGCCCGCTGGTCAAGGGCAGCTGGGAACCCGCCCGGCCGCAGGACGTACCCGCCGCGCTGGCGCGGGCTGCCCGGCTCGCGGTGCTGCCCCGGTCCGGGCCGACCTTCGTCTCCGTACCCCTCGACGACTGGGCGGCCCGAGCCGACGACGCCGAAGCGGTCCGGCTGCTGGGCGGCCGGACGATCGCCACCCGCTCGGCGGCCGACCCCGAGGCCCTGGCCCGGCTCGCCGAGCGGTTGGCGCAGGCCCGCAACCCCGTGCTCGTCGTGGGAGAGGACACCGACGCCTGCGGCGGCTTCGACCTCGCGGTCCGGCTCGCCGAGCGCCGTGCCCTGCCCGTCTGGCACGCCCCCTCGCCCTACCGGTGCGCCTTCCCGACCCGGCACCCGGCCTTCCGCGGCCTGCTCACCCCGGGCCAGGCACCCCTCGCCCGGCAGTTGGACGGCCACGACCTCGTCCTGGTCGTCGGCGCGCCGGTGTTCCGCTACCACCCGTACCTGCCCGGCCCCGTCGTCCCCGACGGCGCACAGCTGGTGCTGGTCACCGCGGACACCGACGCGATCGCCCGCGCCCCGGTCGGCGACGCGGTCCTCGGCGACCCGGCGCTGGTCCTGCGCCGGCTCCTCGACATGCTCCCGCAGGCCGACCGGCCCGCGCCGGAGCCGCGCGCGGCGCCCGAGCCGGCCCGGGGACCGGGTCTGGGCCCGGAAGTGATCGCGGACATCGTCGCGCGGGTCATGCCGGACGACACCACGGTCGTCTGGGAGTGCCCCGTCATCGAGGCGGCGCTGTGGCAGCGCATGCCCGTCACCCGGCCTGCTCAGTGGTTCGGTCCCGGCGGCGGAGGACTCGGTTTCGGCATGTCCGCCGCCGTCGGCGTCCAGCTCGCCCGCCCCGGCGCTCCGGTCCTGGCCGTCGTAGGCGACGGTTCCGCCCAGTACACCCTCCCCGCCCTGTGGACCGCGGCCCAACTGAACCTCCCCGTGACCTGGCTGATCGTCAACAACGGCGCGTACGCCGTCCTCAAGGACTTCGGCCGCCTCCTGAACACCCCCGGCTCCCCCGGCCTCGACCTGCCCGGCATCGACCACGTCGCCCTCGCCGCCGGTTACGGCGTCCGCGCCGAACGCGCCACCGACGCCACGGCGCTCACCGACCTGCTCTACTCGGCCCTGCGCTCCCCGGACCCGGTCCTGGTCGACGCCCCGTTCAACCACCGCGGGAGGTGACGGACTTCGCCCGCGGTTCGTACGGGTTCACCCGAAGGGAGAACGGCCGACCGCAGCAACGGCCTCGGACGGGGACGCGGCCACCGGCTCGGCCGTCCGCTGCGTTCAAGACGCCAGGCGGTCGGCGGGTGACATCTGGTCCGTGGGGGCGCGGACCCGGCCCGGCTCCGGCCCCTCGGCGGGATCACCCCGGCCGGACGGCCCGCCGGACCCCGCCGCGCAGCGGCCTCCGCCCACCGGTCCGGCCGCGGGTCCTCTGCCTGTTCCCAGGATCTTGGACTGAATGAATGAACGGGGACCGCGGCGCTGGCGTGGCAGCCCCCGCCCCTACGTTTCCGCAGCTAGAAACGGTCCTGCCGCACGTGTGGTGGTGGGGCGGGTGGGACTCGAACCCACGGCCGACGGATTATGAGTCCGCTGCTCTAACCGGCTGAGCTACCGCCCCATAGCGGCGTGTCGCGTACAAGTGTGCGCGCCGTCTGCCGCAGCATAGCCGCTCATACGATCTCCTGCCTCGGATGGTCGGCTCTACATGACCTTGAGGACTCCCCTTCGGACCGGACGGTTCCCGGGACACGGAACAGACATGAAAAAGGACCCCTACGGGGTCCTCGTTCAGCATGCTCCCCCGACTGGACTCGAACCAGTAACCTGCCGGTTAACAGCCGGCTGCTCTGCCAATTGAGCTACGGAGGACCGAGCTCCCCCGACTGGACTCGAACCAGTAACCTGCCGGTTAACAGCCGGCTGCTCTGCCAATTGAGCTACGGAGGAATGCCTCGTTGCATCGAACGTACCCACCCGGGTATCCGCCAGGGGGCGCGCGCTCGCTGCGACACATAGATTAGCGCAAGCAGGGGGGTGCTCCGCCAATCGGTAGTCTCCTGCGCCGAATGCCGCACCAGCAGACCTATGCAAGGGAAGGGTGGCCGCCATGCGCTACCGGCTCACATTCGTCGCAGGACTCGCCCTGGGCTACGTACTGGGCACCAGGGCCGGCCGCGAGCGCTACGAGCAGCTGAAGAAGTCCGCTCGGCAGTTCGCGCAGAACCCCGCCGTCCGCAACACCGCGGAGACCGCGGCCCAGCAGGGGCGGCAGATCGCGGGCCGGGCGCTGCACACGGTGAGCGACAAGGTCGGCGACCGCATGCCCGACTCGGTGGCCCACCGGGTCCGCACCCTCCGCGACCGCACCACAGCCACCTCCGGCGAGGACGACTGGGGCACCAGCAACACCTAGCCCGCAGGGCCGCGGGGGAACCGCGCCCCCGACCACGCCCCACCCACACCCCGCACAACCCCCGCGACCCACCCCCCAGGGGCGCGGGGAACCGCGCACCCCACCACGCCCCACCCACACCCGGCACAAAAGCCGCACCCCACCCCCTCAGGGGCGCGGGGAACTGCGCAACCAGCCACAACCCACCCGCACCCGGCACGACAGCCGTACCCCACACCACTCCCCCGCCCCCACGACACCCCCACCCCACCGCCCCCGGCCAAAGCACGCGCAGCGATACGGCAGAATTCGGTCCATGGGGATAGTCGCCGGCCTGGACAGCTCGCCCGATTTCACGCGCATCGTCGTCTGCGACACGGACACGGGAGCCGTGCTCCGGCAGGGCTATGCGCCGCACCCCGTGGAGAACGCCGACGGTGGGCGCCCTTCCGACATCGACCCGCAGGCGTGGCTGCTCTCCCTCGGGGAGGCGGCCGGCGGCGGGCTGCTGGAGGGCGTTCAGGCGATCGGCGTCTCCGCGCAGCAGAACGCGCTGATCCCGCTCGACGCACAGGGCAACACGGTGCGTCCCGCGCTGGTGGGCGGCGACAAGCGGGCGCAGGTCGCGGCGGCGGACCTGGTCGACGCGCTCGGCGGGCGGGAGGCGTGGGCGCAGGCGGTGGGCTGTGTGCCGCAGGCCGCGCAGCCGGTGACCAAGCTGCGCTGGCTCGCCAAGAGCGAATCCGACAACGCCGGGCGCACCGCGCTGCTGCTCCAGGCCCACGACTGGCTGGTGTGGCAGTTGCTGGGCCGGCCGGCCCGGCGGACCACCGACCGGGGCGGGGCCTCCGGGACCGGCTACTGGTCCGCGGCCACCGGTGCCTACCGGTCCGACCTGGTCGAGCTGGCGCTGGGTCATCAGGCCGCGCTCCCCGAAGTGATCGGTCCCGCGGACGCGGCCGGCCGGACACCCGAGGGGCTGCTGATCTCCGCCGGTACCGGCGAGACGATGGCCGCCGCCTTCGGGCTGGGTATCGGTCTGGGTGACGCGGTGGTGTCGCTGGGCGCCTCCGGCTCGGTGATGGCCGTCCATCCCGAGGCGCTCGCCGACCAGTCCGGGATGATCACCTCGCTCGCCGACGCCACCGGCCTGCACCTGCCGGTCGTCACCACTCTGAACGCCGTACGGGCCCTGCGCGGTACCGCCGAACTGCTCGGTCTGGACGGCCTGGATGCCCTGTCGGAGCTGGCGACGAAGTCGACGCCGGGGGCGCACGGGCTGGTGCTGCTGCCCTACCTGGAGGGCGAGCGGACCCCGCAGTTGCCGCACACCGCCGGGACCCTGGCGGGTCTGCGTCGGGAGTCGATGAAGCCGGAACATCTGGCGCGGGCCGCCTTCGAGGGCATGCTGTGCGGTCTCGCGGACGCGCTGGACGTGCTGCGCGGGCGGGGCGTGGAGGTGCGGCGGGTCTTCCTGCTCGGGGCGGCGGCGGAACTGCCCGCGGTGCAGGCCGCGGCGCCCTCGCTGTTCGGCACCCAGGTCGTGGTGGTGCGCCCGGCCGACTACGCCGCGATCGGCGCCGCCCGGCAGGCCGCCTGGGCGCTGGGCGTGTCCCAGGGCACGCTCGACCCGCGTACCCCGCCGGTCTGGCAGGACGCGGAGGCACAGACCCTGGAGCCGGGTGACGACCTGGCCGTGGGGCAGGCGGTGCGGCAGCAGTACGTATCGGTACGGGAACAGCTCCACCCCGGGGCATTTCAGGCATAGCGGGCGAACTTTGCTCATTCTCGACCCGAGCCGGTGCCGCAACTGGATTAATCGGTTGAGGTAACGCGGGTGGAGTGTCCGACGATAGGGGCCAAGGGCGCACCGACCCGCCCACCGCCGACTCCGAGAGACCCAGCGTGCTCATACGACTTCTGCGAACCTATCTGAGGCCCTACAAAAAACCGATAGTCCTCCTGGTGCTGCTGCAACTCCTGCAGACCTGCGCCACCCTCTACCTGCCCACACTCAACGCGCACATCATCGACAACGGCGTCGTGACGGGTGACACGGGTTACATCCTGTCCTTCGGCGCGCTGATGATCGGCATTTCACTCGCCCAGGTCGTGTGCAACATGGGCGCCGTCTACTACGGCGCGCGAACCGCGTCCGCGCTCGGCCGGGACGTGCGGGCCGGCATCTTCGACAAGGTGCAGTCCTTCTCCGCGCGTGAGGTCGGCCACTTCGGCGCGCCGTCGCTCATCACCCGTACGACGAACGACGTGCAGCAGGTCCAGATGCTGGTACTGCTGACGTTCACGCTGATGGTGTCCGCGCCCATCATGTGCGTGGGCGGCATCATCCTGGCGCTCGGCCTGGACGTTCCCCTGTCGGGGGTCCTGGTGGCGGTCGTACCGGTGCTGGGCATCTGTGTGACGCTGATCGTGCGCCGGCTGCGTCCGCTGTTCCGGTCCATGCAGACGCGGTTGGACACGGTGAACCAGGTGCTGCGCGAGCAGATCACCGGCAACCGGGTCATCCGCGCCTTCGTCCGGGACGAGTACGAGCAGGTCCGGTTCGGCAAGGCCAACGGCGACCTGACCGAGATGCAGTTGGCCACCGGGCGGATGCTGGCGCTGATGTTCCCGATCGTCATGACCGTGGTGAACGTGTCCTCGATCGCCGTGGTGTGGTTCGGCGCGCACCGCATCGACAGCGGCGGGATGCAGATCGGCGACCTGACCGCGTTCCTCGCCTATCTGATGCAGATCGTCATGTCCGTGATGATGGCCACCTTCATGTTCATGATGGTCCCGCGCGCGGAGGTCTGCGCCGAGCGCATCGAGGAGGTCCTGGGGACCGAGTCCAGCGTGGTGCCGCCGACGGCGCCGGTCACGGAGCTGCGCCGGCACGGGCATCTGGAGATCCGCGGGGCCGGGTTCCGCTATCCGGGTGCCGAGGAGTCGGTGCTGAGATCCATCGACCTGGTGGCCCGGCCGGGCGAGACGACCGCCGTGATCGGCTCCACGGGCAGCGGCAAGTCGACACTGCTCGGGCTGGTCCCGCGGCTGTTCGACGCCACCGACGGCGAGGTGCTCGTGGACGGCGTGGACGTGGCGAGCGTCGATCCGGCGCTGCTCGCGAAGACGGTCGGGCTGGTGCCGCAGAAGCCGTACCTGTTCGCCGGCACCGTCGCCACCAACCTGCGCTACGGCAATCCGGACGCCACCGACGAGGAACTGTGGCAGGCGCTGGAGGTGGCGCAGGCCAAGGACTTCGTGCAGAAGCTGGAGGGCGGCCTCGACGCGCCGATCGCGCAGGGCGGCACCAATGTCTCCGGCGGTCAGCGCCAGCGGCTGGCCATCGCCCGTACCCTGGTGCAGCGCCCGGAGATCTACCTCTTCGACGACTCCTTCTCCGCCCTCGACTACGCCACCGACGCGGCCCTGCGCGCCGCGCTCGGCCGGGAGACCTCGGAGGCCACCGTGGTGATCGTCGCCCAGCGGGTGGCGACCATCCGGGACGCCGACCGGATCGTGGTCCTGGACGAGGGCCGGGTCGTCGGCACCGGCCGCCACCACGAGCTGATGGCGGACAACGAGACGTACCGGGAGATCGTGCTCTCCCAGCTCACGGAAGCGGAGGCTGCCTGATGGCCGGGCCCATGGGACGCATGACGGCCGGTGCTCCGGACCAGCGGTCGATGGACTTCAAGGCGTCGAGCAGACGGCTCATCGCCCGGTTCCGGCCCGAGCGCTTCATGCTCTACGTCATGCTGCTGTGCACCGTCGTGAGCGTGGCCCTCAGCGTGATCGGCCCGAAGATCCTCGGCAAGGCCACCGACCTGGTCTTCGCGGGCATCATCGGCCGCCAGATGCCGGCCGGGGCCACCAAGGAGCAGGTGCTCCAGTCGATGCGCGAGCGGGGCGAGGGCACCGTCGCGGACATGCTGAAAAGCACCGACTTCACGCCCGGCAAGGGCATCGACTTCGACGCCGTCGGCAAGGTCCTGCTGTTCGCGCTGGGCACCTTCCTGGTGGCCGGTCTGCTGATGGCCGTGGTGACGCGGCTGGTGAACCGGGCCGTCAACCGGACGATGTACCGGATGCGCGAGGACGTGCAGACGAAGCTGTCGCGGCTGCCGCTGTCGTACTTCGACAAGCGCCAGCGCGGCGAGGTGCTCTCCCGCGCCACCAACGACATCGACAACATCGGGCAGACGCTCCAGCAGTCGATGGGGCAGCTGATCAACTCGGTGCTCACCATCGTCGGCGTGCTGGTGGTGATGTTCTGGGTGTCGTGGCTGCTGGCGCTGGTCGCGCTGGTCACCGTGCCGCTGTCGTTCGTCGTCGCCACCCGGGTCGGCAAGCGCTCCCAGCCGCACTTCGTGCAGCAGTGGCGCTCCACCGGCAAGCTGAACGCGCACGTCGAGGAGATGTACACCGGGCACACCCTGGTGAAGGTGTTCGGGCGGCAGGAGGAGTCGGCCAAGCAGTTCGCCGAGCAGAACGAGGCGCTGTACCAGGCCGGGTTCAAGGCGCAGTTCAACAGCGGGGTGATGCAGCCGCTGATGATGTTCGTGTCGAACCTGAACTACGTGCTGGTCGCCGTGGTCGGCGGGCTGAGGGTCGCCTCCGGCTCGCTGTCGATCGGTGACGTGCAGGCTTTCATCCAGTACTCGCGGCAGTTCTCGATGCCGCTGACCCAGGTCGCCTCGATGGCGAACCTGGTGCAGTCCGGTGTCGCCTCCGCCGAGCGGATCTTCGAACTCCTGGACGCGGAGGAGCAGGAGGCGGATCCGGTGCCCGGCGAGCGGCCGGCCGAGCTGCGCGGCCGGGTGGCGCTGGAGGACGTGTCCTTCCGCTACGACCCGGACAAGCCGCTGATCGAGGACCTGTCGCTGACGGTGGAGCCCGGCCACACGGTCGCCATCGTCGGCCCGACCGGCGCGGGCAAGACCACGCTGGTCAACCTGCTCATGCGGTTCTACGACGTGTCCGGCGGGCGCATCACCCTCGACGGCGTCGACATCGCGAGGATGTCCCGGGACGAACTGCGGTCCGGCATCGGCATGGTGCTCCAGGACACCTGGCTGTTCGGCGGCACGATCGCGGACAACATCGCGTACGGCGCGGCCCGCGAGGTCACCCGGGGCGAGATCGAGGAGGCGGCGCGGGCGGCCCACGCCGACCGGTTCGTACGCACCCTGCCGGACGGCTACGACACCGTGATCGACGACGAGGGCACGGGCGTCAGCGCGGGTGAGAAGCAGCTCATCACCATCGCGCGGGCATTCCTGTCCGACCCGGTGATCCTGGTGCTCGACGAGGCGACCAGCTCCGTCGACACCCGTACCGAGGTGCTGATCCAGAAGGCGATGGCGAAGCTCCAGCACGGCCGGACCTCGTTCGTCATCGCCCACCGGCTCTCCACCATCCGGGACGCGGACACCATCCTCGTCATGGAGAACGGTTCGATCGTCGAACAGGGCGCGCACACCGAGCTGCTGGCGGCGGACGGGGCGTACGCGCGGCTGTACAAGGCGCAGTTCGCGCAGGCGGTCGCCGAGGTCGACTGACCGGCCCGACACCGTCGCGGGGGCCGCTCACCGTCCGGTGAGCGGCCCCTTTCAGTCGAGGTAGCCCCGCAGTTGGTCCGCGAAGGCGTGGTCGCGGAGCTTGCCCAGGGTTTTGGACTCGATCTGCCGGATCCGTTCCCGGGTGACGCCGAAGATCCGCCCTATCTCCTCCAGGGTGCGCGGCCGCCCGTCGGCCAGGCCGTAGCGGAGCTGGACGACCTTGCGCTCCCGTTCGCCGAGCGTCGACAGCACCGCCTCCAGATGCTCCCTGAGCAGCAGGAAGGCGGCCGACTCCACGGGGCTCGCGGCGTCGCCGTCCTCGATGAGGTCACCGAGGGCGACATCGTCCTCCTCGCCGACGGGCGCGTGCAGCGAGACCGGTTCCTGGGCCAGCCGCAGCACCTCGCCGACCCGCTCGGGCGACAGGTCGAGGTGGGCGGCCACCTCTTCCGGGGTGGGCTCGTGGCCGCGTTCCTGGAGCATCCGGCGCTGCACCCGGACGACCCGGTTGATGAGTTCGACGACGTGCACGGGCACCCGTATGGTGCGGGCCTGGTCGGCGAGCGCGCGGGACATGGCCTGCCGGATCCACCAGGTGGCGTACGTGGAGAACTTGTAGCCGCGGGCGTAGTCGAACTTCTCCACGGCGCGGATCAGGCCGAGGTTCCCCTCCTGCACGAGGTCGAGCATGGTCAGTCCGCGGCCGATGTACCGCTTGGCGACGGAGACCACGAGCCGCAGGTTGGCCTCGATGAGCCGGCGCTTGGCCATCCGGCCCATGACCACCAGACGGTCCAGGTCGAGGGCCAACTCCTCGTCCACACCAGGGGTGTTGCCGAGCTTCTCCTCGGCGAAGAGTCCGGCCTCGACCCGGCGGGCGAGTTCGACCTCCTCGGCCGCGGTGAGCAGCGATATGCGGCCGATCTCGCGCAGGTACTGGCGGAACAGGTCCGAGGTGGGGCCGCCGGACTCGGCGCGGGCGGCGGGTGGTGCGCCGGACTCCGGCGCCTCGGCCGCGAGCGTCCCGGCGATTGTCCCGGCGAGTGTCCCGGCGAGTTCTGCCGGGGCCGTCGGCTCCGTCTCGGCGTGCAGCGCGGCACGGCTCTGCGCGGGCACGGCCGCGATGACGCCGGGCTCCGCGTCCGGCACCGCCTCCGGCACCGCGGTCGTGTTCGGCTCGGTCTGGGCGAGGGTCTGGGTCTGCACGGGGGCGACCTCCAGGATGATCGCTGCCGGGCGTGCGGCAGCGGTACTTCGGGGGCGGAGTCGACGGCCTCGCCGCTGTCCGTCCCGTACGTGATGAGCGGAACCGCGGGGATGTGGGACCCGTGGGGGACGGATCTGCCGCGCTCCGAGGACTCAGGCACCGCACCCCAGTGTGGGGTACGACACATCTCTGCCACGAGGGGCGTGCGGTGACTTTTTGCGTCCGGTCCGTGACCGGGCGATTACTCAGCTCGTTCGACCATCGGACTCACGGCCGGGGACACTGGGACCCGCTGAGCTAGGGCAGGATGAGGACAAGGGCGAGACCGAGGAACTGCGGCGGCGTCTTGAGGCGCTGGAGGCTCAGGTGAGCCAGTGGTGGCGGAGCACACCACGCCGCGTAACCTCGCCGTGGGCTCCGACAGTGACGTGGCCGCGCTACACGTGCAGCGGCGGGCCGACATGCAGGTGATCCGGGCCTTGCGGGACACGCAGTTGGAGCACGGCAAGACCCTGAAGGAGCACAGCGAACTGCTCGCAGCGCTCGTGACCGGGCAGGTCGCACAGGGCAAGGCTCTCGCCGATCACAGCGAAATGTCGCGGACCCTCGCAGCCGGACAGGCCGCGATCCTCGACCACCTCGGCATCACGCCGCCCGAGCCCCCGCAGGACTGACCCTCACAGCGCCGCCGCGCCCTGCACCTTCAGGGCCTGGTCGTACTGCTGGAGCACCCACAGCTCGTTGCGGGCGGCGGCCAGCTGGGCGGGGTCGCCGCCCGCTTCCAGGCGGCGCACGGTGATCTGGATCTCCTGGATCCGCCGCTCCACCGCCCGGCGGCGGACGGTCACGAGTTGTTCGCCCGCGTACAGCTCGTCGACCGTGCGGCGCAGGATGGCCTCGACCGCCAGTTCCGTGACCATCGCGCGGACGGTGTCGTCCGGGGCCGCCTCGCGCACCCGCAGCAGGTACTCCTGCGGGTCCTGCACGCCGTGCTCGGCGCCGCCCGCCTCCATGACGGCCTCGCGGACGGCCGCGTACGGGGCGGCGGTGAACTCGTCGACGCCGTACGCGTCGAACGCCGGGGAGACCAGCTCAGGGCGTTGCAGGGCGAGTTTCAGCAGTTCGCGTTCGGTGGCGAAGACCGGGTTGCGCAGGGTGAGGGCGGGGCCGGAGCCGGTGCGGCGCGGGGCCGCCGCCTCGTACTGCTGCTGCGGGCCGCGGGCCGGCGCCGGGGACCGGCCGCTCCCGCCGCGCTCGCGCGCCCAGCGGGCCAGCTGGGCGACCCGCTTGACCACGAACTGGGTGTCCAGGATGCCGAGCATGCCCGCGAGTTCGACCGCGACCTCGTGCTGGGCGCCGCTGTTCTTGATGCGGGCGACGACGGGCGCGGCCTCGTCCAGGGCGGCCGCGCGGCCCGCGGGGGTGTCCAGGTCGTAGCGGGCGACGATCTGGCGGAGGGCGAACTCGAACAGCGGGGTGCGGGGTTCGGTCAGGTCGGCGACCGCCTCGTCGCCCTTCGCCAGGCGCAGCTCGCACGGGTCCATGCCGTCCGGTGCGACGGCGATGTACGTCTCGGCGGCGAACTTCTGGTCGTCCTCGAAGGCGCGCAGCGCGGCCTTCTGGCCCGCCGCGTCGCCGTCGAAGGTGAAGATGACCCGCGCCGAGCCGTTGTCCATGAGCAGGCGCCGCAGGATCTTGATGTGGTCGCCGCCGAAGGCCGTGCCGCAGGTGGCGATGGCCGTGGTCACCCCGGCGAGATGGCAGGCCATGACGTCGGTGTAGCCCTCGACGACCACCGCGCGGCTGGACTTGGCGATCTCCTTCTTGGCCAGGTCGATGCCGTACAGGACCTGGCTCTTCTTGTAGATCGCCGTCTCGGGGGTGTTGAGGTACTTGGGTCCGGTGTCCGCCTCGTACAGCTTGCGTGCGCCGAAGCCGACGACCTCGCCGCCGATGTCCCGGATCGGCCACATCAGCCGGCCGCGGAACCGGTCGATGGGGCCGCGGCGGCCCTCCTGGGAGAGGCCGGAGAGGAGCAGTTCCTTGTCGGTGAAGCCCCGGCCGCGCAGATAGCGGGTGAGGTGGTCCCAGCCCTGCGGGCTGTAGCCGACGCCGAAGTGCACGGCCGCCGCCTGGTCGAAGCCGCGCTCGGCGAGGAAGACCCGGCCGGTGTCGGCCTCGGGGCTGGTGGCGAGCTGTTCCGCGTACCACTGCGCGGCGACCTTGTGCGCCTCGACCAGGCGGATCCGCTCGCCGCGCTGGTGCGCGGGGTTGTACCCGCCCTCCTCGTAGCGCAGGGTGAGGCCGGCCTGGGCGGCGAGGCGCTCGACCGCCTCCGAGAAGGAGAGGTGGTCGACCTTCATCACGAACGTGATGGTGTCGCCGCCCTCCTGGCAGCCGAAGCAGTGGAAGAGACCCTTGCTCGGACTGACCTGGAAGGACGGCGACTTCTCGTCGTGGAAGGGGCACAGGCCCTTCAGGTTGCCGCCACCGGCGTTGCGCAGCTGGAGGTACTCGGACACCACGGCGTCGATCGGGACCGCGTCCCGTACCGCCTTCACGTCCTCGTCGTTGATCCGTCCTGCCACGCGGTGATTCTACGGTGGCGGACCGGGCCCTAGGGGACGAGGCTGTCCAGCGGGACGTGCGGGTCGGCCAACGCCTCGGTGTCCACCCGGGCCCTGGCGCGGATCAGCCGCTGGATGGGGTCTGTGACGTCCCACACATTCACGTTCATCCCGGCCAGCACTCGCCCCTCCTTCACCCAGAACGCGATGAACTCGCGCTTGCCCGCGTCCCCGCGGATCACCACCTGGTCGTAGGTGCCCGGCGGCGCCCAGCCGCTGTACTCCATGCCCAGGTCGTACTGGTCGGTGAAGAAGTAGGGCATACGGTCGTAGACGACGTCCTGGCCGAGCATGGCGCGAGCCGCGCTGGGCCCGCCGTTGAGGGCGTTCGCCCAGTGCTCCACCCGCAGCCGGGTGTCGAAGAGTCCGAGCGGGAAGGCCGCCACGTCGCCGACCGCGAAGATGTCGGGGTCGGAGGTGCGCAGCCGCTCGTCCACGACGATGCCGCCGCCGTGCTCCCGGTCGGCGATCTCCAGGCCCGCCGCCTCGGCCAGACCGGTGCGGGGGGCCGCGCCGATCGCAGCGAGGACGTCGTGCGCGGGGTGTTCCTCGCCGTCGTCGGTGCGGGCGGCGAGGACCATGCCGTCCTGGCCGGTGATCTCGGTCAGCCGGGCCCCGAAGTGGAAGCGGACCCCGTGTTCGCGGTGCAGGTCGGCGAAGATCATGCCGAGTTCCGGTCCGAGGACCCGGTGCAGCGGCGTCGGCCCGTGCTCCACGACGGTGACCTCGGCGCCGTACTCCCGCGCGGCGGCGGCGACCTCCAGGCCGATCCAGCCGGCGCCCGCGATCACCAGGTGGCCGTTGTCCCGGCCGAGGTGGCCGAGGACGCCCTTGAGCCGCTCGGCGTGGGCGAGGCGGCGCAGGTGGTGGACGCCTGCGAGGTCGGTGCCGGGGATGTCGAGGCGGCGCGGCTCCGCGCCGGTGGCCAGCAGCAGCTTGTCGTAGCGGACGATGGTGCCGTCGTCGCCGAAGCGTACGGTCTTCGCGGCGCGGTCGATCGCGTCGACCGTCTGACCGAGGTGCAGTTCCACGTCGTTCTGCGCGTACCAGGCGGGCTCGTGCACGAAGACGCTGCTGCGCTCCTCCTTGCCGAGCAGATAGCCCTTGGACAGCGGAGGCCGTTCATAGGGGTGGTCGCGTTCGTCGCAGATCAGTATCACCCGCCCGCTGAAGCCCTCCGACCGGAGTGTCTCGGCCGCCTTGGCGCCGGCCAGGCCCCCTCCGACGATGACGAACGTCTGGTCCGCGTCGACCACTTGATGCCTCCTCGTAAGCGTGCCGCCACATGCGAGCGTCCCGCACGGAGCGTGAACCGGGAAGGGGTAGTGACCCGATCAGGCCACGGAGGGTCACATCCGTGTGGAAATGCACCTCATCAGTCTCACCCGTCGGTCACGTCCGGCGGGTCAGGCGCGCGTGCAGCGAGCGCGCGGAGGCGTCGGTGAGGGAGGCGATCTGGTCGACGACGACCCGCTTGCGGGCGCTGTCGCCGGGCGCCGCCTCGAACAGGGCACGGAACTGCGGGTCCAGCCCTTCGGGGGCCCGCGCGGTGAGCGCCTCGGCCAGTTCGGCGACGACGACGCGCTGGTCGGCGCGGAGCCGTTCCTGCTCGGCGCGCTGCATCACGAACCGGTCGGCGACCGCCTTGAGGACCGCGCACTCCATCCGGGTCTGTCGGGGTACGACGAGTTCGGCGCCGTAGCGGGTGAGCCGCCCGCTGCCGTGGGCCGCCCGGGTGGCGCCCTCGGCGGCCAGGCAGAAACGGCCGATGAGCTGGCTGGTGGCGTCCTTGAGGCGGGCCTGGGCGACCGCGGTGCCGTCGTAGCCGTGCGGCCACCACTCCTGGTCCTGGAGCCGGTCGAGCGCCGCGGCGAGTTCGGCGGGGTCGGTGTCCGCGGGTACGTACCGGCGGACGGCGACCTCGCACACCGAGCGGCGCTCGGGCCCGGCGCGCAGCGCGCGGGGGTCGACGTGGCCGGCGTGCAGGCCGTCCTCCACGTCGTGCACCGAGTACGCCACGTCGTCGGACCAGTCCATGACCTGGGCCTCGAAGCAGGTACGGGTGCCCGGGGCGGCCTCGCGGACCCAGTCGAAGACGGGCCGGTCGTCCTCGTACACGCCGAACTTGCGGGAGGCGTGGTCGGTGGGGTGGGCGCCGCGCGGCCAGGGGTACTTGGTCGCGGCGTCGAGGGCGGCGCGGGTGAGGTTGAGGCCGACGGAGCCCTGCGCGGTGAACCGCTTGGGTTCGATACGGGTGAGCAGTCTGAGGGACTGGGCGTTGCCCTCGAAGCCGCCGCAGTCCCGCGCGAACTCGTTGAGGGCCTGTTCGCCGTTGTGGCCGAAGGGCGGGTGGCCCAGGTCGTGGGAGAGGCAGGCGGCCTCGACCAGGTCGGGGTCGCAGCCCAGGGTGGCGCCCAGTTCGCGGCCGACCTGGGCGCACTCCAGGGAGTGGGTGAGCCGGGTGCGCGGGCTGGCGTCCCAGGCCGGTCCCATGCTGCCGGGCGTCACCACCTGGGTCTTGCCGGCCAGGCGGCGCAGCGCCGCGGAGTGCAGTACGCGCGCGCGGTCCCGCTGGAAGGCGGTGCGGCCCGGACGCTTGTCGGGTTCGGGGGCCCAGCGCTCGGCCGACGCCGGGTCGTAGGCCGCGTAGGCGGCGGTGTCCGGGCCGGAGTCGGCGGGGCCCTGAGGGGCGGAGTCGTAGGCGGCGGAGGGTGCGGGAACCATGTTTCGACAGTAGGCGCCGACCGTGACATTCGGATGGCTGCCGGGCGCCCGCGCGTTGCCGGGTGTGCGGGTCGCGCGGTCGTGCGCGGTCGCACGGAGCGTGTGGGGTCACGCGGTCAGGTGCGGTGTCACGCCGACGCCAGTGCCGGTTCCGTGGCCGACGGCGTCGCCAGCGCCGCCGCGGTCGCCGGGTCCGCCAGCGCCTGGTCGTAGCGGAGCAGGACCAGACGGGCCAGCGCCGGGTGGTCGCCCAGCGGGGCGGACGCCAGCCAGGGGGCCGCCCGCGCGCACTGGGTGGCGAAGCGGCCGGGGGCGGTGAAGCAGGAGGCCACCGCGATCCGGTCCCGGCCGCGGGCGGCCAGCGCCCGCAGCGCCGTGGGCACGGTCGGTCTCGCGGCCGAAGCGTAGGCGGGGACGACGGGCACGCCGAGGCGGTCGGCGAGCAGGCGGGCGGTGCGGCGGGTGTCGGCCGCGGAGTCGGGGTCCCGGGAGCCGGCGGCGGCGAGGACGACCGCGCCGGTACGGCGGGTGGCCTCGGTCGCCGTGGCGGGCCAGCCGGCCTCCATGAGCCGGTCGTACAAGGTCTGCACGAGCAGCGGGTGCGGGCCGAGCGGCGCGGCCACGCGCGCGTGCGCCGCGGTGGCGGCGATCGCATCCGGCAGGTCGTGTTTGACGTGGTGGCCGCGGGTGAGCAGCAGCGGCACCAGGACGGCCGGGGCAGTCCCGAGGGCGGCGAGGGTGTCGGGGAGCAGCGGCTCGTTCAGCTCGACGTGCCCGAGCCGGACCGGCACGGCGGGACGCAGCCGCCGTACCCGCTCCATGATCGCGCGCACGGTGTCCAGCGCGCGCGGGTCGCGGCTGCCGTGCGCCACCAGGACGAGGGCGGGCGGTCCCGGGCGGCGGCTGCCGTCGAGCGGGCGGAGGCCGGGCGGACCTGCCGAGTGGCTGCCGGCCGGATGGCTACTGGTCAGGTGGCTGCCGGCCGAATGGCTGCTGGTTGGGTTCATGAGGTACGGAGCGTGGTGCGGTCGGGGCGGTCGGGAGACTCGTCGCGAGGGGGTTTCGGCGCCGTCATGGAGCGATCCTCGCTGCCGGAGGTTGCACGCCCGTTGCACGGTGGTCACGGGTGTTTTCCGGCGGTTCACACCTCCGGGCGGCCCGGCGTGAGGCGAACCGGACGACCGTGCGCCGCGTCCTCCAGGTCGGGAAACGCCCAGGGTAACGCGACCCTGGGGAGGGAGGGGCATCGCATGAGGATCTGCCGGCCGCGCCTGCCGCGCACCCGAGCCGGGCAGCGGCGGCTGATACAGGGCGTGGTGGCCGGGTGTGTGCTCGCGCTGACCCCGGCCACCTGGCTGCACCTGTCCACGGCCGACCGGCTGCGCCCCCTCGCCGACGTGCCGCGCACCGACGTCGCGGTCGTCTTCGGCGCGGGCCTGTGGCACGGCGAGCCGTCGCCGTACCTGGCGCACCGGCTGGACGCGGCGGCGGAGCTGTACCGGGCGGGCAGGATCGATGTCGTCCTGGTGACCGGCGACAACAGCCGTGCGGACTACGACGAGCCGGACGCGATGCGCGCCTACCTGACCCGGCACGGCGTGCCCGACCGGCGCGTCGTCAGCGACTACGCGGGCTTCGACACCTGGGACTCCTGCGTCCGCGCGAAGAAGATCTTCGGCGTGGACCGGGCGGTGCTGGTCAGCCAGGACTTCCACATCCGGCGCGCGGTGGCGCTGTGCGAGGCGGCGGGCATCGACTCGTACGGCCTGGGCGTGGCCGAGGAGCGTGACGTCACCTGGTACTACGGCGGCGTCCGCGAGGTCTTCGCAGCGGGCAAGGCGGCGCTGGACGCGGTGTTCGAACCCGATCCCCGGTTCCTCGGCCCCCGGGAACCGGGGGTGCGGGAGGCGCTGGCGGGCGGGCGGTGACAGCGGGCGCCGACCGCCGATGTCCGACTTCCGACCGTCGGTGACCACCCGCCGACCACCGGTGACCGCCCGCCAATCGCTGGTGACCGCGGTGACCGTCCCGCCGACGCCGTCCGCCGCCTGCCGCCTGCCGCCTGCCGCCGCGGATCGGCAGCCGGTGTGCTGCCGATCAGCCCTCGGTGAAGTAGTGGTCGCCCTCCAGGTCCGCGATCAGGCCGGGGTGGGCCGGCTCCCAGTCCAGCAGCTCGCGCGTCTCGGCGTTGGGCAGCGTGACGTCCATCGTGACGAACGGGAAGTTCTTGAAGTGGTCCGCGGCCCGGTCGGCCGGGATGCTCACGGCCGGAAGGTCCAGCCGGCGGCCGATGGCCTCGGCGATCTCACGCAGCGGGATGCCCTCTTCGGCGGCGGCGGACAGCTGGGCGCCGGCCGGGGCCTTCTCCAGCCCCAGCCGGAAGAGGCGGGCGACGTCCAGGGTGTGACCGGCGGGCCAGCGGTTGGCGCCGTCGCCGACGTAGCCGGACACGCCCGTGGCGCGGGCGAACCTGATCAGCGTGGGGATGAAGCCGTGCCGGTCCAGGGTGCTGTGGGTGACCGTCGGGACCGCGACGAGGATGCTCCGTACGCCCTGCTCGGCGAATCCGGCGACCGCGCGCGAGACGGCCGAGCGGGGGTTGGCCTCCACCGCCGCGTCGCGCCGTGTCAGGCCGATGCCGATGAGGGTCTTGCCCGTACCGGCCAGCGCGCGGCCGAACGCCTCCACCACGGCCAGGTCGGTGGCGACCGCGCCGGCGAAGTCCCCGGCGGCCATGGCGGCGTGGTCGAACGCGAGGTGGACGACGGCGTCCGCGTCGGCCGCGGCCTCGCCCAGGCCGTCCGGGTCGAGGAGGTCGCCGCGGCGCACCTCGGCGCCCA
Organism: Streptomyces sp. NPDC001270; assembly: GCF_042896695.1. Lineage (NCBI taxonomy): Bacteria > Bacillati > Actinomycetota > Actinomycetes > Kitasatosporales > Streptomycetaceae > Streptomyces > Streptomyces sp. NPDC001270. The sequence continues at coordinate 134,327 of NZ_JBIAXM010000021.1, forward strand.
TGGCCTTGACGGCTGCGGCCGAGGAGTCGGACCGGGCGAGCCCGACGACCTCGTGTCCGGCCTGGATCAGTTCGGGCACCACGGCCGAGCCGATGTGGCCGCCGGCGCCGGTGACGAAGACACGCATGAGGACCCCTCCCAGGGTGAGACACCCCGCCGGAACCGGACGAGGTGATGTGACTTGGTAACGTCACCGTACCAGGTGATGTTACCGAGTCACATCACCTATGCTGTGCCCATGGGCCGATGGGAACCGAACGCGCGCGAACGACTGCTGCGCGCCGCACTCGAACTCTTCGTCGAGCAGGGTTACGAGGCCACCACCGTCAACGAGATCGCCGAGCGGGCCGGGCTGACCAAGACCACCTTCTTCCGGCACTTCCCCGACAAGCGGGAGGTGCTGTTCGCCGGCCAGGAGATCCACACCCAGATACTGGCCGACGCGATCGCCGCGGCCCCCGACGCGGCCACCCCCCTCCAGGCCGTGACCGCGGCCCTCGACGCCCTCTGCGCCACCTTCACGGAGGACCGGCGCGAGATCGGCATCCGGCTCCGGGCGGTCATCGCCGTCAACAGCGAGCTACAGGAGCGCGCCGCGTTCAAGGGCACCCGGCTGGCCACGGCCATGACCGACGCGCTCCACACGCGCGGTGTGCCGGAACCGACCGCGAGCCTCGCCGCCGAACTCGGCGTCCGCGCCTTCGACCAGGGCTTCGGCCGGTGGGCCGACCCGGCCAACCGGCAGACGCTCACCGACGTCACCCGCCGGGCCTTCGGCGATCTGCGGGCCGCGGTCGCCGCGCTTGACTGACGCGCACGCCGCGGCACTGACGCACGCGCCGTGGCGATCGCCGTGAGCCGGGTGCCATGACGTCCACCGCGGGTCGGGCACCGTGACGTCCACCGGGGTCCGGCAACGGGCGGCCTCACGGCGGGGCGGAGCGGGCGAGGAGGGTGTCGTCCCGGGGGTGTAACCGGGTGCCCGCACGGGACGTAACACGCCCGGACCACGCTGAACGGCATGGAGACCGCCCCGACGCCCACCCACTGCCCGTACTGCGCCCTCCAGTGCGGCATGCACCTGACGCCCGGGCCCGGCGGCGTCGAGGTGACCGAGCGCGCGGACTTCCCGGTGAACCGGGGCGCGCTGTGCGGCAAGGGGCGCACCGCCCCGGCGCTGCTCTCCTCCGCGGTCCGGCTGACCTCCCCGCTGGTGCGCGCCGGCGGCGTCCTCGTGCCGGCCGGCTGGGACGAGGCCCTGGACCGGATCGCGGCGGGCCTGACCGCGGCCCGGACCGGCCACGGCCCCGACGCGTGCGGAGTGTTCGGCGGGGGCGGGCTGACCAACGAGAAGGCGTACGCGCTCGGCAAGTTCGCGCGCGTGGTCCTCGGCACCTCGCAGATCGACTACAACGGCCGTTTCTGCATGTCGTCCGCGGCGGCGGCCGGCACCCGCGCCTTCGGTCTGGACCGCGGGCTGCCCTTCCCGCTGGCGGACCTCCCGCGGACCGGCTGTCTGATCCTGGTCGGCTCCAACCTCGCCGAGACGATGCCGCCCGCGCTGCGCTACCTCACCGAGCTGCGCGAGAACGGCGGCACGCTGATCGTCGTGGACCCGCGCCGCACCCGGACCGCCGAACAGGCCGACCTGCACCTGGCGCCCCGGCCGGGCACCGATCTCGCGCTGGCGCTCGGCCTGCTGCACCTGGTGGTGGCGGAGGGCCGGACGGACGACGCGTACATCCAGGAGCGCACGTCCGGCTGGGGCGAGGCGCGGGCGGCGGCGATGGCGCACTGGCCGGAGCACGTGGAGCGGATCACCGGGGTGCCGGTCCCGCAGCTCCGGGAGGCGGTACGGCTGTTCTGCGCGCCCGAGGCCGCGATGGTGCTCACGGCCCGGGGCCCGGAACAGCAGTCCAAGGGCACCGACACGGTGGGCGCCTGGATCAACCTGTGCCTGGCGACCGGCCGGGCGGGCCGGCCGCTGTCCGGGTACGGCTGCCTGACCGGGCAGGGCAACGGGCAGGGCGGGCGCGAACACGGCCAGAAGGCCGACCAGTTGCCCGGCTACCGCAAGCTGACGGATCCGGCCGCGCGGCGGCACGTGGCCGAGGTGTGGGGCGTGGACCCGGACACGCTGCCGGGGCCGGGCCGCAGCGCGTACGAACTCCTCGACGCCCTGGGCACGGACGTACGCGCGCTGCTGCTGATGGGGTCCAACCCGGTGGTGTCGGCACCGCGCGCGGCCCACGTCGAGGACCGGCTGCGGTCGCTGGACTTCCTGGCGGTGGCGGACGTGGTGCTCTCGGAGACGGCGGCGCTCGCGGACGTCGTCCTGCCGGTGACGCAGTGGGCCGAGGAGACGGGTACGACGACCAGTCTGGAGGGGCGTGTCCTGCTGCGGCGGCGCGCGCTCGACCCGCCCCCCGGAGTACGCAGCGACCTGGCGGTGCTGCACGGGCTCGCCGCCCGGCTCGGCGTGGAGAAGGGCTTCCCGACGGACCCCGAGGAGGTCTTCGGCGAACTCCGCCGGGCGAGCGCGGGCGGCCCGGCGGACTACTCGGGCATCACCTACCGGCGCCTGTCCGAGGAGAACGGGGTGTTCTGGCCGTGCCCGGACACCCCGCCCCACCACCCCGATCCGGCCACCCACGCCCCGGACCGCACCGACCCGACGCCCCTCGCCCCACCCCACGCCGACCCGACCACCCTCGCCCCGCCCCACGCGCACGCCACCCCCGTGCCCGCCCCGCCGGACGCGACGCACCCGGGTACGCCCCGGCTCTTCCTCGACCGGTTCGCCACCGAGGACGGGCGGGCCCGGTTCGTGCCCGTGGCGCACCGGCCGGCCGCGGAGGAACCGGACGCCGAGTATCCCGTGCTGCTGACCACCGGGCGGGTCGTGGCCCAGTACCAGTCGGGCGCCCAGACCCGGCGGGTGGCCGAGCTGAACGCCGCCGCGCCAGGCCCGTTCGTCGAACTGCACCCGCGGCTCGCGGCGCGGCTCGGGGCGGCCGAGGGCGATCCGGTCGCGGTGGTGTCCCGGCGCGGACGCGCGGTGGCCCCCGCGCGGATCACCACCGCCATCCGCCCGGACACGGTGTTCATGCCGTTCCACTGGCCCGGCGCGGGCCGCGCGAACACGGTGACCAACCCGGCGCTCGACCCGACCTCGCGCATGCCGGAGTTCAAGGTCTGCGCGGTACGCCTGGAGCGTGCCGCGCCGGACGTCACCCCCGGGTGAGCCAGTCGCCGGCCGCGATGCGGACGCCCGCGGTCCGCAGCCCGGCGGCGACCGGGGGCGCGGCCAGGTAGACCCAGGCGCGGGCGGTGGTGCCGTCGGCGCGGTGGACGTCCCGGGCGACGCGTTCGTAGCGGCTGCGCGGGTCGTCCGGCACGTACTCCTCCAACTCGTCGAGTTCGGCGAGAAGTCGGCCGTAGGCCGTGGGCAGCGCGGTGATCAGGTCGCCGTGCACGACTCCGGTCGGCGCCGCGACGGCGTACGGATAACCGGGGCCGTCGTACAGGACCGCGCCGGTGAGCCGGGCGGGTTCCGTCGCGTGGGTACGGCCGCGCAGATACCGGGCGTGGTGGGGTTCGCCGGGGCGGAGGGTGCCGTAGACGAAGAACGGCAGCGGCGGAGAGGTCACAGAACCGATTCTCCCTCTCCGCCGCACCGGCCACAGCTCCCGCAGGCGGCGCGGGACGTGGCTCCGGCGTACGGACGCACCCTGGACACGACTTGTCATGCCCTCTTAAATCTCTGGGGACGTCAGTGTCATCCCCACGCCTCACAGGGCGCCTCCCCAAGGAGACCGATGAGTCGGACACGGCACATCCGAGGATCCCGCCTCGCGACGGCAGGTCTGGCCGCCACCACCGCCACCCTGCTGGCCGCCACGCTCTCCCCCACCGCGCACGCCGTCGACAGACCGAGCCGCGCCACCGCCGTCGAGAACGCGGCGACGGCCCTCGTCCGGCACGCCACGGGCCTGGGCCTCACCGCGGCCCAGGACACCCAGGTCCGCGACGTCATCGTCGACGAGGACGGCAGCCAGCACGTCCGCTACGACCGCACCTACCGCGAACTCCCGGTGCTGGGCGGCGACTTCGTGGTCCACCTGGCCCCCGACGGCGGCTACCGCGGCGCCGACCGCGCGACCCGCCGCGCGATATCCGTCCCCACCGTCACCCCGAAGCTGTCCGCGCCCAGGGCCGCCGACCTCGCGATGAACGCCCTGCGCGCCGCCAACCTCGGCGAACGGCTGAGAAAGGCCACCGCCAAACCGGCACTCGTCGTCGACGCGCTGCACGGCGCCCCCACCCTCGCCTGGCGCACCGACGCCGCGGCCCTGGACCCGCTCGGCAACCCGGTCGCCCGCACGGTGCTGACCGACGCCGGGACCGGCGCCCGGATCGACGCCTGGGACAGCATCGAGACGGCCACCGGAGACGGCCGGTCCCTCTACAGCGGGACGGTGCCGCTGGAGACGACCGTCTCCGGCTCGACGTACCAGCTCAAGGACCCCACCCGGGGCAACACGTACACGGGTGACGCCGAGAACAAGACCGACGTGTGCGTCTTCGGCATCTGCGTCAGCCGCGCCCCCGCCACCCTCTTCACGGACGCGGACAACCACTGGGGCACGGGGACGACCGCCGACCGCGCCTCGGCCGCGGTGGACGCGCAGTACGGCACCGACGAGACGTGGGACTACTACAAGAACGTCCACGGCCGCAACGGCATCGCGGGCGACGGCCGGGGCTCGTACAACCGCGTGCACTACGGAACCAACTACAACAACGCCTTCTGGGACGGCAGTTGCTTCTGCATGACGTACGGCGACGGTGACGGCACCACCTTCGGGCCGCTGGTGGCGCTGGACGTCGCGGGCCACGAGATGACCCACGGGGTGACGGGCTCGACGGCGGCGCTGAACTACACGGGCGAGTCGGGCGGCCTCAACGAGGCCACCTCGGACATCCTCGGCTCGCTGGTGGAGTGGTACGCGGGCAACGCCGAGGACCTGGGCGACTACCTGATCGGCGAGGAGATCGTCCGCCCCGGCTTCGGCAAGGCCGCGCTCCGCTTCATGGACCAGCCCTCCAAGGACGGCAGTTCGGCCGACTACTGGAGCAGTTCGGTCGGCAACCTGGACGTCCACTACTCGTCGGGCGTCGCCAACCACTTCGCGTACCTGCTCGCGGAGGGCAGCGGCGCCAAGACCGTCAACGGGGTCAGCTACAACTCCCCCACCTACAACGGCACCACGGTCACCGGCATCGGCCGGGACAAGCTCGGCAAGATCTGGTACCGGGCGCTGACGGTCTACATGACGTCCACGACCAACTACGCGGGCGCGCGGGCGGCGACGCTGAACGCGGCGGCGGGCCTGTACGGCGCCGGGAGCACGGAGTACAACGCGGTGGCGGCGGCCTGGAGCGCGGTCAACGTGAACTGAGGGGAATTCCGTGGCACGCCGGGGCCCGGCGCGGCTACGCTCCGGGCCCGGCAGCCGCCACCGCCCACCCGACACGGAGACCCATGCCCGGCGCGAAGATGCACGACGACGAACTCGACGTCGACGGCCCGCTCGTGCGCCGGCTGATCGCCGGGCAGTTCCCCGAGTGGGCGGGGCTGCCCGTCACCGGGATCGCGTCCGCCGGGACGGACCACGCCATGTTCCGGCTGGGCGACGACCTGGTCGTACGGCTGCCGCGCCGGCCCGGTACGGCCGGGCAGGTGGCCAGGGAGCAGCACTGGCTGCCCCGGCTCGCGCCGGACCTCCCGCTGGCGGTCCCGGTACCGCTCGGGCTGGGCGCACCGGCCCCGGGGTACGGCCATCCGTGGTCGGTGCTGCGCTGGCTGGCGGGCCGCGACGCCCACACCGCCCCGATCGCCGAACTCGGCTCCGCCGCGGTGGAGCTGGGCCGTTTCGTGGCCGCGCTCCGGAAGGCCGACGCCACCGGCGGTCCGGTGTCCTGGCGGGGCGGCCCGGTCGCGGCGAACGACCGGTACGTCCGCGCGGCCATCCGCGACCTGGGCGCGGCGGGCGCGGTGGACCCGGCCGCCGCGACGGCGCTGTGGGAGGAGGTCGTACGGCTCCCCCAGTGGGACGGCGAGCCCGTGTGGCTGCACGGCGACCTGCTGCCGGGGAACCTGCTGACGGTGGCGGGCCGGCTCACCGCGGTGATCGACTTCGGCGGGCTCGGCGTCGGGGATCCGGCGGCCGACACCCTGGCCGCCTGGGCGGTCCTCACCGCCGGCACCCGCGGCCTGTTCCGCGAAGCGTCCGGCACCGACGCCACGACCTGGGCGCGCGGGCGCGGCTGGGCGCTGTGCTTCGGCCTGATGGCGGAGCACTACTACCGTCGGACGAACCCGGTCCTGGCAGCGGTGGCCCACCGCACGACGACGGAGGCCCTGGCGGACCATGCCGCCGGCGGGGCCTGAGGCCCGACCCCCTGCGGGCTCCTTCCTCCCCCGACCCCGGCGGGCTCCTCCCCCCGACCCGGTGGGGGCTCCTCCCCAGGGTCCGTGCGGCGGCTCCTGAGGGAGTGTCACCCGTTCACACGCCGTGGGCGGGCCGTTCGTGTGGTCTTTCGCCATGGGCCCCCGCACGCCCATGACCTGCCGAAACGCCGTTCCCGGCGCGGGCTCGCGGTGCCCGCGCGACACCCGTTCACCGCAGTTCTGACGGATCGTCAGGAAGCGGGGTCGGCCGTGTGGGCTTTACCTCGGTAGGACAGGGGCGCGACCTCCGACGCGGCACAGGGGGTGCCGCGGGTCGCGGCCCCTGGAACGCGAGGGAGCACGATGCGAAGCACCGCCCGCATGCTGACCGGTACCGCGCTCGCCGTCGCGGCAGCGGGTCTCGCCACCGCGCCCGCCCACGGCGGTGGCACCGCCGCCGCGGCGCACCCGCGCAGCGCCCCGGGCGCCGCGACGGCGACCGCCGCTCTGGAGGTCTCCCCGTCCATCGCGATCCCGGGCGGGCAGATCACGGTGAACACCACGGCGTGCGGGGGGAAGGGCACGGCGGCGGGCGACGCCTCCGCGGTCGGCGCCGGCACCTTCACCCTGGCGCCGAGCACGCACGAGGGCAACGCGATCGGCCAGTTCCGGGTGCCGCCGAGCGCGCAGCCGGGGACGTACGAGATCGTCGCCCGATGTGCCGTGGGCAACCGGCAGGTCACCGGCGATCTGATGGTGACGCTGGCCGCGGCGCACTCACAGGCGCAACCGCACGGCAGCGTGAAGACGGGGGTCGGCGGCGCGCTCGGCTCCGACCCCGTGCAGACCGCGGCGGGCGTGGCGGCTCTGGCCGTCGCCGCCGCAGGCGGTACCTGGCTCCTGCATCGCCGGGCGAGAGGCGACGGGATCTGACGGACACCCTCCGCTGTCCGTCTGCCGGTACCGCCATTCCCCGCCCCCTCCGGGTCCGACGCCCCTCGCGGCCCGGAGGGGGTACGGGGTTCCGGTCCGGGAGGTCCGGGAGGTTCAGGAACTCCCGGACGGTTCGGGAGGTCCGGGCGGTCCGGGAACTCCGGGCGGTCCGTCAGTTCCGACAGGTCCGGGAGGTCCATGAGTTCCGGGAGGTTCGTATGCGCAGGATCGGGGACACCGCGATAGCCGCGGTCACCTTGGTCGCCCTGGGCTCCGGCGTGTGGCTGCTCGGCACCGCCCACCTGTCCGCGCCGCCGCAGCCCGCCGCCGCGGAGGGCGTCCCGGACCCGGGCGAGGAGCGCCTGACGGCGCCCGCGCTGCCGCCCTCCCCGCCCACCCGGATCCGGATCCCGTCGATCCGGGTCGACGCCCCCATGACCGGCCTCGGTCTGACCCCGTCCGGCGGTCTCGACGTGCCGCCGGCCACGAACAAGAACCTGGCCGGCTGGTACGAGGCCGGCACCGCGCCCGGTGAGACGGGCACCGCGATCGTCGCCGGGCACGTCGACAACTCCGAGGGGCCGGCCGTCTTCTACGACCTCGGCGCGCTCAAGCGGGGCGCCGCCGTCGAACTGGACCGGCGGGACGGCAGCGTGGCGGTGTTCACCGTGGACGCGGTCGAGGTCTACCAGGCGCAGGACTTCCCCGACGAGAAGGTGTACGGCGCCGCGCGACGCCCCGAGCTACGGGTGATCACCTGCGGCGGGGGCTACTCCAAGGCCACCGGCTACCGGGGGAACGTGGTCGTCTTCGCGCACCTGACCGGCAGCCGGTAGCGCACGGCCGGGCGGCGACCGCTAGGCGATCCACTGCTCGTAGGCCAGATCCGCCACCAGCGCGAACACCACCGTCAGCAGCACGATCCGGACGAACCCGCTGCCCTTCTTCAGCGCGGTGCGCGCGCCCAGGGTGCCGCCGACGAGGTTGAACACGGCCATCAGGGCGGCGAGCCGCCACAGGACCGTGCCCTGCCAGGCGAACATGGCGAGCGCCCCCGCGTTGGTGCAGCAGTTGACGATCTTGGCGGTGCCGGAGGCGGTGACCAGGTCGAGGTGGAGCACGGCGGTGAGGGCGAGGACGAGGAAGGTACCGGTGCCGGGCCCGACGAGCCCGTCGTAGAAGCCGATGCCCAGGCCCGCGAGGCCGATGGCCGCGAGGATCCGGCGGCGCCCGGCGGGACCGGCCGCCGCTGCCGCGCCGAAGGAGGGGCGCAGGATCACGAAGGCGGCGACGGCGAGCAGCACCACCATGATCACCGGCTTGAGCACGTCGGTGCTCATCCCGGCCGCGAAGAACGCCCCGGCGGAGGAGCCCGCGAGCGCGGCGAGGCCGATGCGGACGGCGTTGCGCACGTCGACGGGTGCCCGGCGGGCGTACGTCACCGCCGCGCCCGTCGTGCCGACGATGGCGACCGCCTTGTTGGTGCCGAGCGCGTACGCGGCCGGGGTGTGCGCGGGCAGGCCGAGCAGCAGCGCCGGCAGGAGCAGCAGCCCGCCGCCGCCCACCACGGCATCGATCCAGCCGGCCGCGAGCGCGGCGAGGCAGAGCAGGACGACGACGGGCAGGGTTATGTCGGGCATGATCGCGACCCTACGGAGCGATCGACCGCACGGGCCACCCTTCCTGAGCTACTTCTGAGCTTCGCCGGACCGGCCTCACGGCCGCCCCCTCATGTCCCCGTCCGAGGCCGCGGCCCTGTCCCGCCCCGCCCCGTACGGTCGATCCGTCCCTCACAGCCGCCGCAGCAGCCCGCTGAGGGCAGCGTTCCTCCCGGGAAACAGTCGTGATGCGGCCGGGTAACGTCGGCGCCGCACGCTGCGGTGCATGACCTCGGACACGCGTGTGGTGGTGATCGGCGCCGGCCTCGCGGGCGAACGGCTCGCCCGGCGCCTCGCCGAGCTGGGCACGTCCGCGCTGCTCGTCGGCGAGGAGGAGCACCACCCCTACAACCGGGTGCTGCTCGCCGAGGTGCTGGCCGGCCGCTACGCCCCCGAGGTGATCGCCCTCCCGGCGCCCGCGCACCTGGTGCGCGCCCGGGTCACCGGCGTCGACCGCGCCGCGCGCCGGGTGCGCTGCGCGGACGGCTCGGAGATCGCCTACGCCACCCTCGTCCTGGCCACCGGCTCCCACCCGGTCCTGCCGCCGTTGCGCGGCCTGTTCGGGACGGACGGAGCGGGACTTCCCGAGGGCGTCCACGCCTTCCGCACCATGGACGACTGCCTGGGCCTGGCCGGGGCGGTACGGCCGGGCGTGCGGGCGGTCGTCGTCGGCGGCGGGCTGCTCGGTGTGTCGGCGGCGCGGGCGCTGGCCGCGCGCGGCGCCCAGGTGGTCCTCGCCCAGCAGGCCGAACGGCTCATGGAGCGCCAGCTCGACCCGGACGCCTCGCGGCTCGTGCTGCGGCATCTGGCGGACCTGGGCGTCGAGGTGCACACCGAGTGCCGGGTACGGGACGTGCGCTGCGCGGACGGCGCGGTCCGCTCGGTCGAGCTGGCCGACGGATACGCCCTGGACACCGATCTCGTGGTCGTCGCCTGCGGGGTCCGGCCGCGCGTGGCGCTCGCCGCGGACGCGGGTCTCGCCGTCCGCGCGGGCATCCTCGTCGACGACGAGCTGCGCACCTCCGACCCGCACATCCACGCCGTCGGCGACTGCGCCCAGCACGCCGGCACGGTGTACGGCCTGGCGGCCCCGGCCCTCGAACAGGCCGACGTGCTGGCCGAGCTGCTGGCGGGACGGGCCGGCGCCCGCTACACCGGCACCCGTGCGCTGACCCGGCTCACCCTGACCGGCCCCGGCTCCCCCTTCGATCTCGCCGCCTTCGGCGAGGCCGAACCGCGCCCCGGCGACGACGTCGTCCGGCTCACCGACGCCACCCGCGGCACCTACCGCAAGGTCGTCGTCCGCGACGACCGCCTGGTCGGCGGGGTCCTGGTCGGCGAACTCGGCACCGTCGGCGCGCTCGCCCGCGCCTGGGAGGGAGCGGAGCCGCTCCCGGACGACGGCCCGCTGCTGCACCTGCTCACCAACGACGGAGGCTCCTGATGTCCACGACCGCACCCGTTGGGGACCGGCCCGGACCCATGGGGGACCGACCCCGGGCCGCCGGAGACCGACCCCGGCCCGTCAGGGACAGCTCCCGGCCCGGCAGGGACAGCTCCCGCCGCACGATCGTGCTCGTCGGCCACGGCATGGTCGGCCAGCGCTTCCTCGAAGCGCTCGCCGAGCGCGGCCTGACCGCCACGCACCGGGTGGTCGTGCTGTGCGAGGAGCCGCGTCCGGCCTACGACCGGGTCCAGCTCACCTCGTACTTCTCGGGCCGGACCCCCGAGGACCTGTCCATGACCGACCCGGGGTTCATCGCGGACCACGGCATCGAGCTGCACGTGGGCGACCCGGCTCAGGCCGTCGACCGCGAGGCCCGCGAGGTCACGGCCCGTTCCGGGCTGACCGTCGGCTACGACGTGCTCGTCCTGGCCACCGGCTCCTTCCCGTTCGTGCCGCCCGTCCCGGGCAAGGACGCCGAGGGCTGCTTCGTCTACCGCACCATCGAGGACCTGCTCGCGATCGAGGAGTACGCGAAGTCCCGGGCGACGACGGGCGCGGTGGTCGGCGGCGGGCTGCTCGGCCTGGAGGCCGCGGGCGCGCTGAAGGGCCTGGGCCTGGCCGCCCACATCGTGGAGTTCGCGCCGCGGCTGATGCCCGTGCAGGTCGACGACGGCGGCGGCGCCGCGCTGCTGCGCACCATCCAGGAGATGGGGCTCGCCGTGCACACCGGGGTGGGCACGCAGGAGGTGGTCGTCGGCGCGGACGGCGCGGTCCGCGGCATGAAGCTGTCCGACGGCTCCGAACTCGCCACGGACATGGTGGTGTTCAGCGCCGGTGTCCGCCCCCGCGACCAGCTCGCCCGCGCCTGCGGCCTCGCGGTCGGCGAGCGCGGCGGCATCAGCGTCGACGAGCGGTGCCGTACGGTCACCGACCCGCGGGTGTTCGCGATCGGCGAGTGCGCGCAGGCGGTCGACGGCCGGGTGTACGGCCTGGTCGCGCCCGGCTACGAGCAGGCGGAGACCGCCGCGGCGGCCATCGCCGAGGCCGACGCGGACCGGCCCGGGTTCACCGGCGCCGACCTGTCGACCAAGCTGAAGCTGCTCGGGGTGGACGTGGCGTCCTTCGGCGACGCGCACGGCACGGCCGCGGACTGCCTGGACGTCGTCTACTCCGACTCCCGGGCCGGGCTGTACAAGAAGCTGGTCATCGGCCGCGACGGCACGCTGCTCGGCGGGATCCTGGTGGGCGACGCGGAGGCGTACGGCACGCTGCGGGCACTGACCGGCTCGGTCCCGCCCGTACCGCCGGAGCGGCTGGTCCTGCCGGCGGACGCGGGCGCCCCGGCGGCGCTCGGGCCGTCCGCGCTGCCCGACGAGGCGGTGATCTGCTCGTGCCACAACGTCACCAAGGCCGCGATCCGCGGCGCGGTGAGCGAGCACTCCTGCACCACCGTGCCCGAGGTGAAGAAGTGCACCAGGGCGGGCACGGGCTGCGGCAGTTGCGTCAAGGTGCTGGGCCGGCTGGTCGCCGCGGAACTGGAGGCGTCCGGCGTCGAGGTCGACAGGGGCCTGTGCGGCTGCTTCGGCCAGACCCGCGAGGAGCTGTACGAGATCGTCCGCGCCCTGCGCGTCACGTCGTACCGTGACCTGCTCGACCGGTACGGCAGGCAGGCGGCCCGGGGCGGCGAGGGCTGCGAGATCTGCAAGCCGGCGGTGGCCTCGGTGATCGCCTCCCTCGCGCCGTCCATCGGGGCGGACGGCCATGTCCTGGACGGCGAGCAGGCCGCGCTCCAGGACACCAACGACCACTTCCTGGCCAACCTCCAGAGGAACGGTTCGTACTCCGTCGTACCGCGCGTCCCCGGCGGTGAGATCGCCCCGGAGAAGCTGATCGTGCTCGGCGAGATCGCCCGCGACTTCGGCCTCTACACCAAGATCACCGGCGGGCAGCGGATCGACATGTTCGGCGCCCGGGTGGAACAGCTCCCGCTGATCTGGGCCCGGCTGGTGGACGCGGGCTTCGAGTCCGGGCACGCGTACGGCAAGGCGCTGCGCACGGTGAAGTCCTGTGTGGGGCAGACCTGGTGCCGGTACGGCGTCCAGGACTCGGTGCGCATGGCGATCGACCTGGAGCTGCGCTACCGGGGGCTCAGGTCCCCGCACAAACTCAAGTCGGCGGTCTCCGGCTGCGCCCGCGAGTGCGCGGAGGCCCGGTCGAAGGACTTCGGGATCATCGCGACGGCGAACGGCTGGAACCTGTACGTCGGCGGCAACGGCGGCGCCACCCCGCGCCACGCGGACCTGCTCGCGCAGGACCTGGGCGACGCCGAACTGGTCCGGCTGATCGACCGGTTCCTGATGTTCTACATCCGCACCGCGGACCGCCTGGAGCGCACGAGCGCCTGGCTGGAGCGGATCCCGGGCGGCCTGGACCATGTACGGGACGTGGTGGTGCACGACTCGCTGGGCATCTGCGCGGAGTTGGAGGAGCTGATGGCGGCCCATGTCGCGCACTACCGCGACGAGTGGGCCGAGACCCTCGACGACCCGGAGAAGCTGGCCCGGTTCGTGTCGTTCGTGAACGCGCCCGAAGCCCCCGACCCGCTGGTGGGCTTCGTCCCCGAGCGCGACCAGATCAAGCCCGACCTGCCGCTGCTGACGCTCGGCACCCGCCCCCTGGAAGGAAGCGCCCGATGACCCTGGCACCCGAGACGACGGACGTGACCGTCCAAACGACGGACCCGACCGTCGAGTTGCGGTGCGACGGGGACTGGCTGACCGTCTGCGACCTGGCGCGGCTGCTCCCCGGCCGCGGCGTGGCGGCACTGCTGCCCGACGGCCGGCAGGCGGCCGTCTTCCGGGACCGCGCGGGCCGGCTGCACGCCGTCGACAACCGCGATCCGTTCAGCGGCGCCGCGGTCCTCTCCCGCGGTCTGACCGGCACCCACCAGGGCCGCCCGTTCGTCGCCTCCCCGCTGCTGAAGCAGCGTTTCTGCCTGGAGTCGGGGCAGTGCCTGGACGATGCGTCGGTGCGGGTGGCGACGTACGAGGTCCGGACCCGGTAGGGACCCACCCGCCGCCAGGGGCCCGGGACCGGCAGACGGACAGAACGCTTCCGTTAGGTCATATGCACGACATATCTACGGGGTACCCATCCGTGGGCCCTGGGGTCCGTCTCCGCACGACCTCGCCGCCGGACCGGCGGCGACGCGGTCACGACCACCCCTGGGGCGTGCAGGCGGCGGTCCGCCGGGACGCGATGGGCCGTTTCCAGCACGAGGCCGCGGCGGCGGATCCGGTCCGGGGCGTGATCCACCTCACGGAGGACGTCACCGACGGGTGCTACTACCGCTTGGGGCGACCTGTCGGCCGGCACCCTGGAGGTGCTGGTCGGGGGCACGGCCACCAGCGGCCCGGTCAGCTGGGCGCGCGTCCCCGACCCGACGGGCGCGACGGCCACCCGCAACCAGGTCTCGGGCGCCAAGCGGTTCAACGGCGGCGAGGGCTGCCACGACGTTGACGGCACCTGCTGGTTCACCACCAAGGGCGACAACCGCGTCCGGCAGTACGACGCCGCGGCCCAGACCACCGAACTCGCCTACGACGACTCTCTGGTGACGGGCGGCAGCGCCCTGCTGACCGGCGAGTGGGTGCAGAACACGACGGCGGGCACCATCAACGCCAATGGCATCGTCGGCACGCCCGACGGGTCCGCGCTGATCGTCGTCAACGGCGGCAGGCTCTACCGCGTACCGGTCGACACCGGCGAGACCGTGCAGCTCACCCTCAGCGGCACCGACGCCCTCACCTACGGCGACGGCCTGCTCCGGATCGGCCACACCCTCTACGCCGTACAGAACAGCGCCAACCAGGTCAGCGTGCTCGACCTGGACGACAAGGCCGGCACCGCCACCCTGACCCGCACGATCACGGACGCGCGCCTCGACGTCCCCACTACCGCGGCCTCCTACGGAGACCTCCTCTACCTGGCCAACGCCCGCCTCACCACGCCCCCGACCGCCGACACGACGTACCACGTGATCGCGGTGCCCCGCTGACGCTCGCCGACGGGCGACACCGCGACGCCACCTGGGCGGCACCCTCCCCAGGGTGCCACCCCTCTCCACTTGACCTACTTGACCGATCGTTCTGGAAAACTCTAGGCTCGTGTACGTGGCGAGGACCAAGGAATTCGATCCGGACACCGCCCTCCAGGCAGCCATGGAACTCTTCTGGCGGCGCGGCTACGAGGCGACGTCCATGGCGGACCTGGTGACACACCTGGGCATCGGACGGGCCAGCATCTACGCGACCTTCGGCAGCAAGCACGAGCTGTACCTGAAGGCGTTCGACCGGTACTGCGAGAACCGCGACGCCCTGCTGCTGCGGGAGCTGTCCCAGCCCGGCCCGGCGCTGCCCGCCGTCCGCGCCACCGTACGGCGGTTCGCCGCCGAGTCGGCGGAGGAACTGCGGCTGTGCGGCTGCCTCGTCACCAACACGGCCGCCGAACTGGCCCCGCACGACCCGGCCGCGGCCCGCCGCGTCGAACAGCGGTGGGACTACCTGGAGACCTTGCTGCACTCGGCACTGACCCGGGCGCGGGCGCAGGGCGAACTGCCCGCGGAGCGCGATCCGCGGGCGCTGGCCCGCATGCTGCTGGTGCTGATGCAGGGCCTGCGGGTCACCGGGAAGGCGTCGCCCGACCCGACCCGCGTGCGGGACGCGGCCGAGCAGGCACTGACACTGCTGGACTGAACCGCCCGACCGAGCCCGGAGCCCGGACCTCGGGCTCCTTTTCCCTGCCACCATACTGAACCGAACGGTCAAATAAAGGGGAGATCATGACCACTGCCGCCGCACGGACCCGTTTCGCCGGCCGCACGGCCCTCGTCACCGGAGCCGGCTCCGGCATCGGACGCGCGACGGCCCTCGCGTTCGCGACGGAGGGCGCCCGGGTCGTCGTCGCCGGACGCCGGCGGGAACCCCTGGACGAGACCGTCCGGCTGATCGCGGAGCGGGGCGGCGAGGCGTTCGCCGCGACCGGTGACGTCACGCTCGCCGCGGACGCCGAGGCACTGGCCGCCACGGCGGCGGAGCGCTACGGCTCACTGGACGTGGCGGTCAACAACGCGGGTGTCTTCCGGGGCGGGCAGCCGCTCGCCGACCTCCCGGAGGCCGACTGGCACACCCAGCTGGAGATCAACGTCACCGGCGTCTACCTGGCGATGCGGGCCCAGATCCAGCACATGCGGCGGCAGCCGGCCGGCGGAGCGATCGTCAACGTCTCCTCCAACCTCGGCCTGCACGCCACCTCCCCCGGCGCCGCCGCCTACGCCGCCACCAAGGCCGCGGTGACCGCGCTCAGCCGCGGCGCCGCCCTCGACCACATCCGCGACGGCGTACGGATCAACGTGGTCAGCCCCGGCGCCAGCGACACCCCGATGTCCCTGCGGCCCGGCGAGACGGAGGCCGCCCGCACCGAGCGAGCGAAGGCCACACTGCCGCTCGGCCGCATCTCCGCCACCGACGAGATCGCCAGCGCCGTGCTCTACCTGGCCTCACCCGAGGCGGCATCGATGGTCGGCTCGGACCTGGTGGTGGACAGCGGGGGGTCGCTGTGAGCGTCTTCGTGTGAGCGGCGCGTCCGGGGCCGCACCGGCCCCGGACCCGGCCGTGGTCGGGCTGCTGGTGACCGATCCTCGCGACCACGTGGCATCACCGGTACACGTCACCGGTCACACGCGGACATTTTCCGCGCTCGGGCGGCGACCGCTCCGGCCGGCTCCCCTGATCGTTGCCGAAGCCACCGGCCGTCGGATTACGTCCCGTCGGATCACGTCCCGTCGGATCACGTCGCCGAGCGGGTCAGCGGATCCCGGAAGGCCGGCCCACGTCGCGTCCGTTCTCCGGCTCAGGCATCCGGCGGTCACGACTGCGGTAGGTGAGGAGTCCTTCAATCCCCCGCAGGAACGTCTCGCAGACGAGCGCGGGGTCGGCCAGGCAGCCGGCGGACATGGCCCCGTCGCGCAGCATGACGAAGTGCCGGGCGGCGGGTTCCGGGTCGGGCTTCCCCGTTTCGGAGAAGAGTTCGACGATCGCGGCCAGGAACCACGCGCGGTGCCTGATGACGGCCTGGTGGACCGGATGGGCCGGGTCGGGGTACTCGGCGGCGGCGTTGAGGAAGGCGCAGCCGCGGAAGCCGGGGCTCTGGATGTCGTCGGCGATCGCCGCGGCAACAGCCCTGATCACGTCGTCGGTGGATGCGCCCTCGGTCCGTGCGGCACGCACGCGTGAGCGGATCGCCTCGTCGCCTTGCGTCAGGTACGCGACGACGAGGTCGTCCTTGCTGGGGAAGTGCCGGTACAGCGTCGCCCGAGTGACCCCGGCCGTGGCGATGATGCGGTCGATCCCGACGGAATGAAGACCTTCGGCGTAGAACAGCCGGCTCGCCGTACTGAGCAGTCGCGCCCGCGCCTCGGACATCCGATCCTCCGCAAATTCGTCGCCTGTCGCCACGAGACTAGCAGATAGAACGGTCGGTCTTGACATTTCCCATCACCTCCAGCAGAGTCGGCGAGACCCGACGAGACCGATCGGTCTGTCCACCTGCTCCACGTGAGTGAGAAAGAGGAGTCCGATGTCGCATCCCACCGAAGCCGACGAGCTCATCGCCCTGCCCGCGACCGACGGCAGCACAGCAGCGCTGCGAAACCTGTACCTCGTCCGATTCGGCTTCGCCGTCATCTGGGCGGGCCTGCTCGCCGGCAGTGCGTCGACGCTGAACCCGCTCAGCGTCACCCTGCTGGTGGTCTATCCGCTCTTCGACCTCGCCGCCGCCGTGTACGACTTCCGGTCGTCGGGCGTCGCGAGGCGGAGCGTGCCGCTCTACGTCAACATGGCGCTGAGCCTGCTCACCGCGATCGGGCTGGCCGTCGCCGTCGGCTCCGGGATCCCGGACGCCCTGCGGGTGTGGGGAGCCTGGGCGATCACCGCGGGCATCGTCCAGTTGATCGTCGCGATCCAGCGGTACCGGCTCGGCGGCCAGTGGGCGATGATCCTCAGCGGCGGAATCTCCGTCCTCGCCGGCTCCAGCTTCATCGCGATGGCTTCGGGCGCGAAGGCGTCGCTGGTCAGCCTCAGCGGGTACGCCACGCTCGGCGGCATCTTCTTCCTGATCTCGGCGATCCGCCTGCACCGCAACGCGGCGAGGGCGGACCGATGACCCACCCGGCCCGAGAACCCGCGTTCGACATGTCCGAGACCCACGAGACATTCGATGCGGTGATCATCGGCGCCGGCCCGGTCGGTGTGGGCGGTTTCGCGGGGAAGGCGATGCCCACCCACCGGTACAACTGCAAGCGCGGTGTGGGAACGGCCATCTGCGCCGGGCCGGCTTCACCTCGGCCGGCGCCGGCGTGGTGGACGCCCCGCAGGCCGGACACCTCGGCACCCGCACCGTCCACGCCTGCGCCTGAGCCGTTCGCCGCCCCGTACGCGGCTCCGCCGGCAACCACCTCCGGCTCGGCGGAATGCGCGTGTTCCCGCACCAAGGGGCGGCACCCCCGCACAGGGTGCAAGACCAACCCCCTGAACAGGGGATTCGGGGTCTGCCGCCCCTCACAGGGCACTCTCAGGGCACATCGTTCAGTGCCGCCTCCATCATGTCGGCGGTCCGGTCGTCCTCCGCCTCCCACAGATGGGTGTAGACGTTCAGCGTGATCGATGGCTTAGCGTGACCGAGCCTCTTCTGTACCTGCTTCGGCGTCGCCCCGTTTTTGATCAGCACTGAGGCGTAGAAGTGGCGCAGATCGTGAAGCGTCGTGTCCTCGGGGACACGGACCTTGCTGCCTGACTTCGTCAGGTGGGTGTTGGCCCGCTTGACATTCCGGGCCCACACCTTCGCCCAGCTCCCCCGCCGGATCGCTCCGCCGGTCTCGCTGGTGTACAGCAACCGAGCATGGCGCCATACGGGCTTCCTGGGGTTCGTCCGATCCTCGATGTACACGAGCTGCGGCGGGAACTTCTCACGGTGGCGTGCGATCTCGTCCACGACCGAACGGCCTTGAGGAACAGCCCGATAGCTCTGCCTAGTCTTGGGTTCCCCGAGGTACGGCACCCCCTTGTCGGGACCGATCAACTGCTGTTTGACCGTCACAGTCTCGGCAGGGTCTCCGTCCTCCAGCCCGAACAGCTCACCTTGCCGTAGGCCGGTCGATGCGGCTTGCCTCACCAGGGCGCGGTATCGGGGAGACGCGGTCACGATGAGCGCCTTCACCGCTTCCGGCTGAAGCGGGTGGATCTCCGGATAGAAGACCTCCGGCGGCTTCAGTCCCTCCCATGGGTACTTCGGGATGATCCCTTCCTGGTGGGCCATCTTCAGAATGCTGGTGCAGACGTTCCAGGGCGTTGCGAAGGTCGACGGAGCGATGACCGTCGACCGCTCTTTGATCCACCTCTGTCCGTCTGCCCGCTGAATCCGGCCGATCTCCCGATTGCCGAACGTCGGGTAGATGTGCAGCCGTAGGGCCCGCTCTACGTTCGTCCCGGTCCGCTCGCGGTGTACGGCCGTCTCCTGCCAGCGTTCCGCGATGGTCCTGAACTTCTGCTTGCCCAACTCCCGGTTCACAAAGGTGCCGTCGTCGAGTTCAGTCGTCACCTTGGCCGCACGGGAGTCCGCAGCAGTCTTCTTCTCGAAGTTCTCCTTGCACTGCTTGCCGGACAAGTCCCGGTAGCGCACCTGCCAGCGTTTCCCTGTGCCGTGATCGGCGCTGGGATACACCGTCTGGGTCTTGCTGCTGTGCGCCTCGCACGGCTTAGCATCGGTCGGCGGTCGGGAGAGGTGCCAACGGTCGTACACGTCAGCCATCGGTGCCCCTCCCCTCAGAGCGAGCCGAGTCGGCCATGAGGTGGGAGTCGTTGCTGTTTCGGGTCATGCTGCGCACCGGCCTCCGATCTCCTCGGCGTCGTACTTGTCGAGCGCTTCGGCGTCGTATAGAACGTGTCGACCGCGCCGTATGAAGCACTGCGGGCCGGTGTCGGCGTAGCGCCAGTAGCGGACGGTTGAGGGCGAAGTGCGGTAGCGCTCGGCGACTTCCGCAGTCGTCAGGTACCTCTTCATGACGTCCTTCCTGTGGGGAAGGGGTGAGAGCGAGTCCCGCCCCGGCGTTCCAGGCTGTTTTCGAGGCGCGGATTTCAGAGCGGGGCCCCACGGGCCCCTCTGAGGGCCGCTACTTCCGCTACCACCGCTACCGTGCAGGTCAGAGCCCTGTTGGAGGTAGCGGGATGGGGTAGCGGTAGCGGATGGGTAGCGGTGGGGTAGCGGCTCGCGGTGGCGCTTGCCGCTACCCCGTTGTTGCTGGTCAGACCGCGTTTTCCGTGCCGGGTAGCGGAGGTAGCGGACTTTCCGGGGGTGGGGGGCAGTAGCGGGCCCATGCGTCGTGCAGATCGGCCGCGTAGTAGCCCTTGAGGACGCTTCCGGCGGTCTTGATGTTGCGGGATGCGATGGGCTCGTTGTCGGCCGTCATGTACTCAGCGAGCATCTTCGACAGGCGCCGGTTGTCGAGCGGCTTGCCGCTCAGGTCGGCCCACGGGGCGTCGTCGAGAGCGTTGAGCCGGTCCAGGATGGCGACGGTCGGCAGGCGGTCGATGCCGACCATGACGTGGTCGCGCAGGTCGGTCAGCAGCCGGACTCCCAGGCTGCCCTTGTCGTTGGCCTTGGAGGCGGTCACCAGCGTCACGCACGCGGTACGGGCCCGCTGCGGCCAGTCCCCGCCGACCGCATCGGCGATGGCGAGCAGGGGCTCCCACACGTCGGCGGGCCGGTCGGTGACGCCGTCGGGCATCTCCGGCCACGCTCCCAGGACGAACCCCCGGGCGGCTTCGGCCCACTGGGCGAGGCGGTCACGGAGCTTGTGCCCCTCTGCCTCATGGATGCGGGCCCGGAAGGCTTCCACCTTCTCGTTGCGGGCTCTGCGTCGCATGCGGATGATGACGGAACGGGTCATGATCGTGTCGGGCAGGTTGCCGAGTCCGGCGACCGCGACGGCGCAGTACGAGGGGAATGCCTGAACGGTCTGGTTGCCGCCGTCGCCGATGCACCGGTAGGTGACCCCGGTCCGGCGGTGCCCAGCGTTCAGGAATCCGCGCAGTTCCTCGTTGTCGCCTGCCTTGGGACCAAAGATCGTGTCGATTTCGTCGAACAGGATCGTGGGCCGCCCGCTGGGGTTGGACACGGACCGGAACAGGGCAGCAGCGGATGCGTTGACCGCCGTCATCGGCGCCGGTACGAGGGTTTCGACGACTTCCATCGCACGCGACTTGCCCGACCCCGGTTCCGGGGACAGGAACGCAAGACGGGGCGTGGAGTCGAAGCAGTCGAGCAGGTGGGCGTGGGCGTCCCACAGGGCGACGGCGACGTAGGCGGCTTCGGTGGGGAAGACGTTGAAGCGGCGGTGGAAGGCTTCCACCTCGTCGAGCAGCGCGGCCCCGTCGATGGTGGGGGTCATGCGGCGGCCCTTCCTTCCTGGGGGTTGCGGAGCGGGCAGGCGTTCCGGTGAGCTTCGTGGTCGGCGATCAGGGCCAGCACGCGCTTGTGGCCGACGGCGCTTCGATCCCGGCCACACAGGCACGTGGATGTGGCGGTGGGGGTGGCGCCGCGCGGGGCGCGGATGTGCAGCCACGAGACGGGGTACCTGCCGTCACCGGCCTGCGGGTCAGGACTAACAGCAGTTCGGACGCCCTTGCGGGCGGCGCCTGTCGGCTCGCCCACGGCCGCCGGAGGCACGGCCGGTCCGGCGGCGCGCGGGTCCGTCGTGGCGGCGTGGACGCTCTTCAGAGGGGGATGGGAGCGGGGGTTCATGCCATCTCCCGGCGGCGCTGGTTGTGGGCGATGGACCAGTTGAGGGCGCTGCGGAGGGTGGAGCGGCACTCGGACGCCGACAGTCCGGCCGCCTCGCCCCCCTCCTGAAGAGCCTGTTCCACCACGTGCCGGGGGAGGTCGCCCCACGCGACGAACCGTCCCAGGGCGCGCGCGGCCCGAAACAACGCAGCTTCCCTGCCGCCGGGTTGAGCCGACGCGACGTTCCGCGCCTCACTGGCGAGTGCTACATCCGCATATCGGCGAGATTGCCCCAGGGTGGCCGTTGAGGGCGCCTGAGACGTTCTGGGGGCGGGTTGCAGGATGCTTTGGAGCCAGCCGGGCAGAGAGACAGCCACAGAGCCGCACAGGGCCTCGTAGGGTCCGGTGGGAGTGGTGCTGCCCGCGGCGACGACGTACCCGCCCCACCCGCGGGTGTCGACCAACTCCCCGACGGTTCCGGCGGTGTTGGTCAGCCGGGCGCCGTCCGGGGCGGTGAAGTACAGGTGCCTACCGCTGCTCGCGGTCCGCACCCGGTAGGTGTCGGGGACGGCGTGCCCGGAGCGCTCGCAGAGCGCCTTGAAGGTCGCCGCGCCGCAAGGCGCGTCCATACTGCTGTTGTCCTTGGGCTTGTCGAGGTCGATGACCAGCAGTCCGGAGGGGCCGGTCGCGACCCCGACGTTGTACGGGGCCCGTGTCCATGCGGCGCGGATGCGGTCGGGGTTGGTGGTGGCGCGCTGCTCCCACTTGCGGTGTCCGCTCGCGCACGGGCCGGTGCCGGGGCACGCGGCCGTGCCGTGGAGGGCAGGGCGCTTGGTGCCGGGGCGGAGGGGGAAGACGTGCCAGCCGCGTGCGGCGGCTTCCAGCGCTGCCGACAGCAGCGCGGAACGGGGGTCATGGGTCATGCTGGAGGTCTCCAGTTCCGTGATGGGTGCTGGCTGGCAAGGGCGGACCCGCGTTCTTTGGCGAGATGGAGGGTCCGCCCTTGGCGCAGTTAGAAGGGCGGTTCGTCGCTGTAGCCGCCGGGGCCCCACGGGTCGCGGCTGGTGTCGTGGCGGCGCAGCCACCGGGGCTTGCGCGGGAGGGTCAGCAGGGTCCAGCGGCGGTTTTCGTTCCAGCAGGTGCAGGGCTCCCATTCGGTACCGGCGTATTCGCCGGTGTGGTCGCCGTAGTCGTGCTCGAAGCCGCCGTCTCCCCCGCACTTCCCGCAGTGGGGGTCGGGGGTGTCGGTCAGGATCAGTACGCGGCGTGACCAGCCGTGGACGTGGATGCGGAGTCGGGGCAGGGGGCGGGGGTTCATGGGCGGGGATCTCCAGTCAGCGCTTGGAGCCGAAGAGCTTGAGGCTGATCCCGCCGACGCTGATCGGGCCGGTTGCGGCAGCGATCTGGACAGCGGTGTGAACGGCGAAGTCGAGCAGCGCGAGGAACGCGGCGACGGTAGCGAACACACCGACGGCGCCCGCGCTGGCGACGGCGAGCGGGTACAGGTACTGCCCCAGCGGGCGGCCGACGGGGTCGGTGGTGTGGACGACGATGACGACCGGCTGGCCGGTGGCTTCGGCGCGGCGGTAGGCGTCGGCGGGGATGTGCGGGGCGATGATCCCCGGCGGGTCACGATGCATGCGGAATCCCTTCCGGTGTCGGTTCAGGGAGGCGGGGGCACCCCCTTGCGGGAGGCTCTGGGAGGGGGTTTTCGGGTGCTGACCTGCGTGCCTCCCTGCCTCCCTGAACGATCATTCGTGCAGGTCAGGGACAGGGAGGCGGGTCAGGGAGGGGGTCAGGGAGTTCTCCCTGCCTCCCTGGCCCGCCGGGGGTCGGCTCCCTGTCATCCGTCGGCGGAAGCGGAACCCTCGCCGTTGCTGTCGCCGTCGCGGTTGATGAGGGCGCGGGCGAGGCGGTCACGGCCGACGACCATCCGCCCGTCGGACTTGTACGGCTCGGCGCCGGTGCCGTCCAGGACGCGCTTGAGGTCGAGGAACGACCACTTGCCGTAGGCGTCCTCGTTCAGCACCGCGAGCCGCTTGAGCACGTCGGCGGTCAGCACCCGTGCCGCGGTACCGACCACGGACGCGATGTCCGCCAGCGGGTCGCGGTCCTCGCCCCGCTCGATCACGGTCAGGGTGGTCACGCCGTCCCGCACGGCCTTGGCACGGTCGGCGATCACGGTCGCTTCGTCGGTGCTGATGTAGTGCGTGCGCACCGTGACGGACGACTGTCCCTTGGGGATCTCGATCCCGTCCGAAGCGACGACCAGAGTTCCCTTGTCCAGACCGGGGCGCAGCAGGTGCGGGGCGGCACCACCGTTGACGGCCTTCTCTCCCAGAGCCATGACGGCCTGCGACTCGGTACCGAGAGCGAGCGACGCGCGGGTGTGGGCGCCCTCGCGGACCAGCTTGGGAAGGTTCTGGTCCGTGGGGTCCTGAGTGCCCTGCCACAGCAGCACGTTCACCGCACGCCCCTGGTTGTGGATCTTCCGGGCGGCCATGAAGTACCGGGACGTCGAGGACGACCCGCCGTACGGCCGCTTGTCCTCGTCCTTGACCGGGCACATGAACGCCACCTGCGCTTCGTCCACGACGACGATCAGCGCCGGGAACTCGCTCCCGGTCGGCGCCATCAGGCGGCGGTTCATCTCCTCCACGGCGTCTTCCAGCATCTCCGTGACCTGGATGACGTGCTCGTCGGTCGGACCCTGGATCAGCTTGGTGGCCAGCCCGTCGAACATGGCCCAGTCGCCCACGCCCTTCAGGTCGCCCATCCAGAACTCGACCGACCGGTCCAGCGCCACCCACAAGGCGAGAGCACGCAGCGCGGCGGTCTTGCCCTGGTTGGACAGGCCGGTGATGAGCAGGTGGCGCTGATACACGCTCAACGCGGCAGCGTCGCCGCGCAGGTCCTGCCCCCACGGCGCGCGGCCCTTGGCGTAGTCGGCGGTCATCGTCTCGTCGGTGACCAGCGGCGACGGGCCGATCGGCTCATCCAGCGCCCCCGAGTCCGCGATCCACAACCTGACGGTGCGGGCGGCTTCGGGGATCGTGATGAACACCTCGTGCTCATGCCGGGTCAGATTCTCCGCCAGCTTCCGGCGCCGGTTCTGTACCTCGATCGTGGAGACGCCGGAGGGAAGGGTGACGTCGACTTCCACGCCGCATCCGGCGATCCGGATCGGCCCGAGCATCGCGGCACCCGCGTCGCCCATCTCCTTGATGGCATTGCGCAGCGCGGGCACTCCGAGGTCGCGCAGGGCCTTGACCACGATGGACGGGGTGATCGGCTCCCCCTCGCCCGACCGCACGTTGGCCGGTAGAGCCCATTGGGGTGCGGCTTGCTGTTTGCTGCCGACGGCCCACAGGGCGAGCAGGGCGAGGAACGGGCCGATCGTGACTGCCGGGCCCCACACCACCTGAACGATCCTGATCAGAGTCGCGATGAACTCGATTGTGGCCGCGAGTGGGGTGATGACGTCGGCGGGGTGTTTGGTGTTGAGGGCCATGATGACCCCGAGTGCGACCAGGACCCCGGCACCCAGACCGGTGCCGATGGCGACGCCTTTGGCGGCTTCGGCCGGGGAGTGCAGGAGGTCCATGCGGCGGCGGTGGCGGGCCTGCTTGAAGCGCTGGAGGCGTTCCTCCCACTCCTGGGCCACTTCGAGGTTCCCGGCGGCTTCGGCGGCGCGGATCATGCGTTCGTAGCGGGCTCCGGTGCGGCCGTCCCAGGTACGGCGGGCCACGATCCGGCCCCCGTTGAGCGTGTACAGGCCGTGCCGGGCAACCGCCCGCACCACGGTCTTGGTGGTCTCGTTGGTGGCGGTGGCCTTGATGGCGCGGCCGGAGCGCACCCACAGGGGTACCAGCGGGGCGGCCGGGGGGTCGGGGACGAGGGTGAGGACGGTCGGGGCGTTGGCGCCGGTGGGCGGGTCGGTGGGCTTGTGGAGGTGAACGACGTTCCCGGTCATGCTGGGAGTGCTCCTGACTGCCCCGTGCCGGGGCGGGAGTTGAGGAAGAGTGCCAGGGTGGCCGGGTCCGTGGCAGGAGCGGCCACCTCGGTGCAGGTCAGCGGCTGTGTCGGGCGCGGTGTGCGATGTCGCTGAGCTGCGTCGGCCCGGTACGCGGGCCATCCAGCCAGCAGAACGGGCGCAGAGTGGCGGCGGCCGTGAAGGTGCGGATCGCGGCCCCGGACGGCGCGTCGGGGAGGGCGTAGACGCGGCCCCGGTCGAGTGAGGCCAGTAAGCGGGCGCCGTGGTGCTCGCACCCGTCAGCCCCCGCGTTGACCGCGTCGAGCACGGTCACCACGACCGGACCGTCACAGGGCGTCGGGTCTTCCGGATGCGCGGCCGGACAACGGGAGTCGGTCACTCGTCCCCCTCGTCACCCGGTGCCCAGGGGATACGGGTGATACCGGGCCACACCGCGAGCCAGCCGTTCACCGCGGGCACGAGGATGTGGCAGATGATCTCAAGCCAGGTCATGGCGTGCTCACCACCAACTCGACTTCTTCTTGGGCACGAGGTAGGGGCAGCCGTTGCGCATGTGGTCCACGCACTGCGGGCAGTCCTCACGGGGCTTCAGGTGGCGGTGTGCGCGCCGGTCGTGGGCGTGCTGCCAGCACTGCGGGCACTCGCCCGGCGGCGTGTCCTGCGCGTCCACGGTCACCACCACCCCGAGGACTTCTTGGTGGCCTTGTCGCGAGCCTGCTCGGTGATGAGACGCTGCCGCTCGCCGTGGAGGGCGCCCAGTTCCGCCGTCAGGCGGGTCTCGGCAGCGGAACCGATGGTGTCCATCCGGTCCTCGGCACGGCCGGTGTCGCGGCCCTGGTGGATGCTGCGGGCGCCGCCGACCATCGCGCGGGCCATGTCCCGCCGCTCGCGGCCGGTCAGCGGCCACCACTCGCCCTGACGGACGGCTTCCAGCTTCCTGGCCGTCTTGGCGATCTCGCGGTCCAGACGGCGTATCTCGGAGTTCCCCACGGTCAGGCAGTCCCTTCAGAGGTGTGCGGGTCGGGGTAGGCGCACGGCACGCACGTGCCGAGCGAGGGAGGGATGACGTAGCCCGCATCCCGGCAGCACCGCGGGCAGGTGCGGCGGGCGGTGTTGGCCCGCTCCAGCGCCGCCCATTTGGCGGGGGTCATCGGCCGTACGGGCTTGGCCCGGTCGATGCGGTACAGGTAGGCGACCAGCGGCCCACGGCGGCGGCGTGGCCGCTCAAGCTGAGCGGCCACCCCCTGACCACCGGGCCGCAGACCGCGCGCCCGCAGTTGGCGGCGGGTGGCGTATCCGTCCGGCGCCAGGCGCCACCGGAAGACCGGCAGCGCGGCCATCACGCGGCCTTGGCCGCGCGTTCGGCGAGCAGCGCGTCACGCAGGATGCGGGCGTTGGCCGGGGAGGTGTGCAGCTCCCGGCGGATGCCCTCCGCCGTGATCTGCCCGTCCGGCCAACCCTCCGTCGCCTTGCGCGCCTCGGTCAGCAACTGCTCCGGGGTGCGGCGGGTGCGGGGCGACTTCGCCGACGCCGGAACCCGACCTGTCACCCGGCGCTGCCGGGCCGACTCTGCGGGAACCGACCCGGCGGGTGCGGCGGGCGCTGCCTCGATCGGGACCGGCTTCACCGCCGGTGCAACCGCCGGAGTCGGCTTCCCGATCGTGTCCGACTTGCCCAGATCGAAGGGCAGCGGATCGGGCACGGTGAGGCGGGTCAGGGTGACCGTGGCGGGGGTCGATTCCGGCAGGTCAGCCATAGACCGTTCTCGACTGGTCTCAGTCGATTCCTCCACATTCGGGATCGGGGTGGGTGCTGGTCCGGTGCCGCCGAACATCGACGCGAGCGCGGCATCCGCTCCGGCGGTGACCCGATCGCGCTGGACATCCAGCAGCCTCGATCCCAGCGCCGTATCCCCGACCCCGACCTTGCGGGCCAGACGCCACGACACGCGGTCCGACCGCTTCCTGACCCAGTCGGCCGGGTGATGGGCGGCACGGGCGCGGTGGTAGGCGAGTGCCTGCACCAGATCGGCAGTACGCCGCTCGTTCTCCGCATCGCGGCCGTCGGTGTGGACGACGATCCGCCGGGCGAGGAACGCCATGCCCTCCGCCGACACCGACATACCCATCGGGGTCAGTGCGTAGATCACCATCCGGCCGGTGTCGGGCGCGGCCATGGCCCCCATAACAGCAGCACCGGCAGGCAGGGCCCACAGACCCGAGCGCACGATGCGCGGGGAGGACTGTCCCAGCATGGTCAGCCCGAGCAGGACCAGGGCGAGAACGGCCGTGGCACCCTCACCAGCGGCCAGCGCCCCGAGCGCGGTGCCCTTGCCGTAGGCATGCCCGATGTTGCTGTAGGTGCCGATACCGCCGAACACGCCGGTGGCCAGCATGGGCACGAACGCAGCCGTCAGGACACTGATCTGCGTCTTCGTCAGGGATGTTCGCTGGTTCATGCCGCGTCCTTCCTCTGCGTGGTGTGGGTGCCGGACCGTCCCGTGCGCCGCCCTGCCGTCGTACCCGCCGCGGGAGCCCCCGCGGCGGGGTAGTTCCAGCCGCCCCCGGCGCGCTTGGCCGCGTACATGGCTTCGTCCGCCAGCCGCAACAGCACCGCCAACGTGTCCGCACCGACGGCGGGCGTCAGGTCGTCAGAGAGGGCCGCGCCGATGGACACGCCGACCGTCAGGTCACGTCCGCCGTGGCGGAACGGCGCGGTGATCTCGTCGTGCAGGCCGTTCAGCAGCCACGGCAGCGTGAACGGGTCAGGCAGGGGCACGACCGCGGCGAACTCATCCCCACCCAGCCGGGCCGCGACCGCCCCCGGAATCCCGTTCAGGGCGTCGGTGAGGCTTGCGGCCGTGGCACGGATCGAAGCATCCCCGGCGGCATGCCCGAACGTGTCATTGAGGGCTTTGAAGCCGTCCAGGTCGGCCAGGATCACCGCGGTGAGCGGGCGGCGGGCCAGCACCCGGGCCGC
This sequence comes from Streptomyces sp. NPDC001270, assembly GCF_042896695.1. Lineage (NCBI taxonomy): Bacteria > Bacillati > Actinomycetota > Actinomycetes > Kitasatosporales > Streptomycetaceae > Streptomyces > Streptomyces sp. NPDC001270. The sequence goes on from NZ_JBIAXM010000021.1 coordinate 162,628, forward strand.
ACGCCGGTAGAACGGGGCACGGGTCCACAGCCCCGACAGCGGATCACGCCGCGCCGCCGACAACCGGCGGCGCATCCACACCCCGTGGACACCCCACCCGGCCGCCACCGGCCCCGCAGCAGACACGATCGCCAGCAGGCCGTTCATGCCGCACCGCCCATCGGCCGGACATCGACCGACGCCAGCAGTTCCACGCGGTCCATGGCGCCGTCGGGGATCTCCTGCCACTCCCAGACAGCACCGTCCGGGACGGCGTAGCCGAGCAGAGCGAGCGCGTCTGCCCGCTCCTGCACAGTGGGCACGGGCGCGGTCCGCTCGAAGGAATGCTCGGGCCATTCCAGCGTCGTGCCGTCGGTGACGACGTACAGTTCCCACTCGCCGATGAAGCTGTTGGTCATACGGGCGCTGCACTTCACGCCGCACCCCCGAAGACGGTGAGCAGGGCGGCGAGGACGAGCAGGGCCCCGCCCGCGCGGATGAGCTGGACGGCGCGGCGCAGGCAGGTGAACTTGGCGACGGCCAGCCGGGACAGCCCGGCAATGTCCGCGGCCAGGTCACCCGAGACGGTGTCGGTGATCTCCTCAGGGGTCAGGGTGGCCCACAGCGGGAAACCGTGACGGCCCCGCAGGTTCGGCATGACTGAGCGCAGCAGCCTCTCAGCCGCGGCGACCAGCAGCGCCACGCCCACACCACCGACGATCGCGGCGGGCCAGTTCAAGGGCAGTTCACGGCCGACCGTCCAGGCACCGGCCAGCACCGCACCGACGAACGCCAGCAACAGCGCGACCTTGTTGTCCGTCCGCGCGATCTCCG